>JAUYTY010000190.1 GCA_030694905.1 Eubacteriales bacterium
TTTTTCAGAAGGACAAGGTGCTGACATTGATGATAGAGGATAACGGCATTGGAATTGAATCATCTGACAGCAAAAAATCATCCTATGGAATGGCCACGATGAGAGAGCGTATTGAAGAGATGGGTGGAAGATTTGACGTTATATCATTTCCAAATAAAGGGACACGAGTTGAGGTACGTGTACCGGTAGGTGTGCAAAGCATTTTTAAAACTTGAAGGAGGTACGTTTGATAATGGATAATAGAATCAAGGTCTTGATAGTTGATGATCATGAAATGGTCAGGATGGGTCTGAGCGCCTATCTATCAACAGAAGACGAGATCGACGTTGTAGGAGAGGCAAGCAATGGAACAGAAGGGGTAGAAATGGCTCTAGCCTTAAGACCTCACGTGATATTGATGGATTTGGTGATGGATGGGATGAACGGAATAGAAGCGACCAGACTAATCACTGAATCTTTTTCCAGCATGTCATGGGATTCAAAGATCATTATACTGACCAGTTTCATTGAGGAAGACAAGGTGATGCCAGCTTTGGAAGCAGGTGCGTTCAGCTATCTTTTGAAAACATCAAAAGCGGAGGATATCGTTCGGGCGATAAAAAAAGCCAGGAAGGGCGAATCGACTCTGGAGGGAAAGGTTGGTCAGGTAATGCTTGCGAGCAGCCGAAAAAAGGCAGCTAAGCATGAAATGTTGACAGAAAGGGAGATGGAGGTCTTGAAAGAGATTGGCAAGGGCAAGACCAATAAGGAAATAGCAGAGACCTTGTTCATCGGGATAAAAACTGTCAAGACACATGTCAGCAATATTCTATCAAAGCTAGAACTGGAGGACAGGACAAAAGTGGCAGTTTACGCCAATAAATATCATCTGACAGATTAATATTGAAATATAACAAAGTTAACAAAAAGAGCCACACCATAGGGGAGGGAAATTTCCATCAGTGGTGTGGTTCTGTGGTATAGAGATATTATGGTATTATCTTAAATATGGACCATGGTCGTAATATGAGTCTCTTATTCTATCTCTGTTTTTTTCTGCTTGCTGCATCAGTAAAATCTGATCAATTTCATTCTGGGATTTTTTGATTGAGAAAGTAGGCAATATATTATTGATTGATATAGATAATTTCCTATTTATGAATGCTATAGCATGAGCCATTTTATTAACCTCCGTTTTATTTTTTGCTTCTTCGGTTTCTCTATCTTTGTTAAGCGTAGTTTCCATAGATGGTACTCCTTCTGCAACTTCTTGAACCTATTATAACCTGAATGATAATCGTGATTAACGGTCTTAGGGCTTCTTTTCAATAGGTCTAAAGGGTGTTTTTATCTCGGTCTTAAGGTGGATAAATCCAATATTTGAACTGGAAAGCAACGCTTAATCATGTTACAATTATACAATCTCAAGACTTAGCGCAGTGAAATGCAAAATAGGGAGGATCCATATGTATATTGATCTGTCACATACCATAGAACAAAACATGCCTTTCTATCCTGGGACAGGGGCGCCGCGGATCATACAGAAAAACACAGTTGAAACAGATGGTTTTGCCGAAGTGGAAATCAGCTTTTATTCCCATACAGGCACACACATGGATGCGCCGGCTCACATGGTCAAGGGGGGAATGACCCTTGATGAATATCCGATTGAACATTTCTTCGGGAGGGCTTTCTTATTGGATTTAAGAGATGGGATACCTGCTTTGGACGCCTTGATTCAAATGAAATCTCGATTGGAAGCTATCGACTTCGTAATCCTTCATACAGGATGGAGTGACCATTGGAGAGATGAGCAATATTTTGAAGATTTTCCGGTTTTGCCGCTTGAACATGTCGATTGGTTTCTAAGTCTTGGCATAAGGGGCTTCGGAATAGATGCCATCTCGATCGACCCGGTAAACACCACAACATTTGAAAACCATCACGCAGTTTTCAATAAGGGCGGAACCATCACAGAAAACCTGACCAATCTCAACAATATAACATCTCCATTTTTTGACATAATCATGCTGCCATTGAAAAATAAGAACAGTGACGGCATATCAATAAGAGCGGTTGCAGTTGTGGACGAGTGTTTAATATGATAAAATTAGAGATTGGTATAATTACGAAGCGATAGACGGTACCATTATTAGAAAAGGAATTGTTGATGGGAATCAATATTAATTTAAACGCCCTGTGGCAAAGAATTAAGAGGGGTATATGGATCGGAAAGAATATATCAAGGGATTAATATGTGGTGGATCCGCCTTTGTGATGTGGGGTTTGCTTCCACTATACTGGAGAACAGTCAGTGCCATCAGCCCGTATCAGATATTCACCCAGCGGGTCTTTTGGTCTTTTTTAGTGGTTGCAATCCTATTGAGGCTAAGAGGAGAGTGGGGATTGTTCACTAAGCTTTTAAAGGACAAGAATAATTGGCTTGCGGCAATTGGACCCTCTCTGGCCATTGCCATCAACTGGCTGCTGTTCATATGGTCAGTCAATAACGGATACGTCATAGAGGCCAGCCTTGGATATTATATCAATCCGCTGGTTCTGACATTGATTGGCGTTGTGATACTGAAAGAAAGATTGAACAGGCTTCAAACAGTCGGTATGGTATTTGCTGTAATTGGTGTATTGATAAAATCAATAACCTATGGACAAATACCTTTTGTAGCCTTGACTTTAGCAATTACATTCGCTTTTTACGGATTCATGAAGAAAAAATCCCCATTGAAATCCTTATATGGTCTGGGATTTGAAACACTGGTGGTAGGTATACCCGCATTTCCGTTTTTACTGATGGTGGAGTTTCAAGGCAGAGGCGTTTCAGGAAATCTTCCATGGTACTTTTGGCTTATGATTGCCTTTAGCGGACTGGCTACAGCCATACCACTGCTGCTGTATTCCGAGGGTGCGAAAAGATTACCCCTGAGTGTCGTTGGATTTTTGCAGTATATATACCCAACTCTTGTTTTATTATTGGGAATATTTGTTTTTGGAGAGGCCTTTGACTTGGCCTCCGGCATAGCGTTTGGATTCATATGGATAGGATTGGGATTCTTCTCATACTCTCAATACAGACTGCTTTCATCAAATTAAAATAAAAATACGACAAGGATAAGAGGCATAAAATGGATCGAAAAGAGTATATCAAAGGACTTATCAACGGGGGAGGCGCTTTTGCCATCTGGGGTTTGCTGCCCCTGTATTGGAAAACTGTCAGTGCCATAAGCCCCTATCAGTTGTTTTCACAACGGGTCGTGTGGTCATTTGTTTTTGTCACTGCCTTGATGGTTTACAGGGGTGAATGGTCCTTGTTTGTCAAGCTGGTCTCCGACAGGAGAAATTGGTCAACGGCCATACTGCCATCAATGATGATTTCTATCAATTGGCTATTGTTTATCTGGGCAGTCAATAATGGTTTTGTTATTGAGGCCAGCCTGGGTTATTATATCAATCCTCTGGTATTGACACTGCTGGGCCTTGTTTTTTTGAAGGAAAGGTTGAATAAGCTTCAGAAAACCGGTATTGCATTCGCTTTTATAGGCGTTGTGATCAAGTCATTCTACTATGGCAAGATTCCCTATGTTTCATTCGCTTTGGCTATATCATTTGCTTTCTATGGGTTCATGAAGAAAAAATCAGCTCTGAAATCCCTCTATGGGCTGGGATTTGAGACGTTGATCGCAGGAATATTTTTACTGCCATATCTTTTGTTCAATGAATTTACTGGAACCGGGATCACAGGCAATCTTCCATGGCACTTTTGGCTGAAGATCTCCCTAAGTGGAATATTTACAGCCATCCCGCTGATCATGTTTGCAGAGGGTACCATGCGGCTTCCACTAAGCATTATGGGATTCCTTCAGTACATAGCACCGACAGGCATGCTTCTACTTGGCGTTCTGGTTTTCGGAGAGCCTTTTGATTTGGTGTCGGCAATCTCTTTTGGACTCATCTGGATAGGCTTGGGTTTCTTTTCATATTCCCAATACCTGCTGCTATCGAAAGACAAACAAAAAAGACCGGATATCCCAATCCGGTCCTAAAACAAATCTTTTATTTAAAATGGAGCGGGTGATGGGAATCGAACCCACACAGCTGGCTTGGGAAGCCAGAACTCTACCACTAAGCAACACCCGCTTGGCCAATTGCTTACATTGACGCTAGTACAGTTTAGCATAAAACATTTACCAAGTCCATAGTGAAATTTAACAGATATGGCCTGCAAAACTGATAACCACACAAACTGCAATGGAGGGAAAAGAATGTTGAAACTAACTAAACCACAAAGGCTTAATAGAGGCGACAAGGTTGCCACAGTCAGTCTATCTTGGGGAGGAGCCGGTGATGCCAATCTGATCTGGCGCTATGAGCAAGGCAAAAAAAGACTCCAGGAGCAGTTTGGTCTGGAAGTGGTTGAAATGCCCAATACACTAAAAGGGACAGCTTTTGTGTACCAAAATCCCAGGAATCGGGCAGAGGATCTGATGGCAGCTTTTTCCGACCCGTCCATTAAGGCCATCTTCACTTGCATCGGCGGAGATGACAGCATCAGGATGCTACCCTATATCGACTTTGATGTTATAAAAAACAATCCGAAGATACTCGTTGGTTACTCCGATACCAGCATCACACATTTTATGTGCCTGAAAGCCAATCTATCAAGCTTCTACGGACCTTCTATTTTGGCTGAGTTCGCAGAGAACATCAAGATGTTTGACTACACGGCCCATTGGTTCGAGAAGGCTGTTTTCGACCCATCTCCCTTGGGTATGATACCCGTAGCGAAGGAGTGGACCGGAGAAATCATCGAGTGGGATGAAAGCAACGCGACGATTGAAAAACAGCTGTCCCAAAATCGTGATTATGAGTTTCTCCAAGGCAAGGGAGTTGCCAGAGGACGCCTTATAGGGGGTTGTCTCGAAGTGATGGAAATGATGAAAGGGACCTCCCTATGGCCTTCTAATGATGTGTTTGAGGATGCAATCCTGTTTTTTGAGACCTCAGAAGACGTTCCAGTTCCATTTTTCGTTGAGTACTGGCTAAGGAATTACGGCATACTTGGCATCTTGCAGAAGGCGAAGGGAATCATCTTTGGCAAGCCTTACCAGGAAAAATACTACGAAGAATACAAGCTATCGATCGAGAGAATAATAGTGAAAGAACTGGGACTGATAGATTTGCCCATTATATACAATATGACATTTGGACACAATCAACCGATGACCTGTCTGCCCTATGGCGCATTGGCTGAGATTGACTGTGAGAGCAAGACGTTTTCAGTATTGGAGGCTGGTGTCTTATGATTAAAAGAAGATCAAGCGGTATACTGATGCATATTTCTTCGCTGCCAGGCGAATATGGCATAGGGGATTTTGGAGAGGAAGCTTATCGATTTGTCGACTTTCTGGTTCAAGCTAAACAAAGGAATTGGCAGATTCTACCCTTAGGGATTACCGGATATGGAGATTCTCCATATCAGAGCTTTTCTGCATTTGCCGGCAATCCTTATTTTATAGATTTGAATGAATTTCTTGATAGAGGATTTCTTGACAGACAGGATCTGCAGGATGATTGTTTTGGGAGCAATCCCCACAAGGTGGATTACGCCACTCTATACAACAGCAAGATGTCGATCCTGAAAAAAGCATATAGCAATAGTTACGACTGTCTCAAAGAAAAATTGCAGTCATTTTATTGGGAACAGGAAGACTGGATAAGAGAGTTTGCCCTTTTTATGTCCATCAAGGCCCATTATAAAAACCAATCATGGACTAAATGGGATGAAAAATTTAAGCAATATGATTCTGAAGAGGTTCGACAATTTGAAATGGATAACGAGTGGGAAATATTTTTCTGGGTGTTCACCCAATATTATTTTCTAAAACAATGGAAGAGTCTTAAACAATATGCCAATGATAATGGCATAAGCATTATAGGGGATTTACCTATCTATGTTTCGGAAGACAGTGCGGATGTATGGGCAAATTCAGAGCTATTCAATCTGGATGAAACCAAGACGCCTGTTACCGTCGCCGGATGCCCCCCAGACGCTTTCTCAGCAACGGGACAGCTTTGGGGAAACCCTATCTATGACTGGGAAAGCATGGAGAATAATCAATACAACTGGTGGATCAAGAGAATAAAGTTTTCCTTTAAACTGTATGACAGCATGCGAATAGATCATTTCAGAGGCTTTGAATCCTACTGGGAAATCAAGTACGGAGCCAAAAACGCTATAATTGGACAGTGGATTAAAGGGCCAGGGATGAAGCTGTTTAACAGAATCAAAGAAGTGCTGGGTGATTTGGATATCATAGCTGAAGATCTAGGCTTTTTAACTGAAGAAGTCTATCAGCTAATCAAAGATTCGGGTTTCCCCGGTATGAAAGTGCTGCAGTTTGCATTTGATCCCAGGGAAGCAAGTGATTATCTACCTCACAACTATAGTCAAAATAGCGTCGTATACACCGGAACCCATGATAATGAAACATCTGTCGGGTGGTTTGACACTATTCCCAAAGAGGATTTCCTATATACTGTCAGATATATGAAACTGAACTATGATGAGGGGCTTCATTGGGGATTAATCAGAGGCGCCTGGAGCTCAGTATCAAATCTGGCTATAGCGCCTATGCAGGATTTTCTCGGATTGGATAACACTGCGAGGATGAACAAGCCGTCAACCATTGGCGATAATTGGACCTGGCGAATGGACAGAAAAGCTTTGACGAATGAGCTGGCTCTAAAGATTGCCGAACTCACTGATCTTTATAAGCGATAAAGAACATCAAACCATGAAATAAACGCCTTCATTTCAAAAAAATGAAGGCGTTTTAGTATTAGCGCTACATCGTTATCTCATAGACCACGGATTCATACGGTCTCAGCTTTAATGCAGATAAATCGGACGAGCTGCCTTTATAGTTGCTGATGACGATCCGAATCACCTTCTCATCAAAGGACCTTTCCAATGTCCTGTCTGTGAAGTTGGACACAATAAGCAGAGATTTTTGATCGTCATAGCGCTTGTAGCTATAGACCTCCGGATCTTTTGGCTGAAGGAGCTGATGCCAGCCATAGACGATCACATTGGCGTAATCGCTGTTTCGTCTAAGGGTGATCAATTTTTGATAGTGATAAAAAACGGAGTCAGAATCTTCGAGGGCTGCCTGAGCATTGATGATCTTGTAGTTCTCATTCATCACCAGCCATGGCTTTCCTGAGGTGAAACCGCCATTGGGTTGATTGCTCCAATGCATAGGCACTCTTGCATTGTCCCGTGAGAATGGTCTGATGATGTCAAGGGCCTCTTCATCCGACAGCTGCTCGTCATTTATCAATATATCGTATTTGTGATGGTCGAGCAAATCATCGTATTGGTCGATTGTGTCATAATAGGTATTGGTCATACCCAACTCCTCCCCTTGATAGATATAAGGGGTGCCGCTCATGAAGTGAAGGGTGGAGGCAAGCATTTTTGCGCTTTCAACCCTATAGGCAATGTCGTTGCCGAAGCGGGAAACCGCCCTTGCCTGATCGTGGTTCGACCAATACAAGCTGTTCCAGCCCTGATTGTGCAGATCTTCCTGCCATCTTGACATGACCTCCTTGAACCTAACCAGATCCAGTTCTTTTTTAGCTGCAAAGTTGCTGTCCTTATCCAGATCCATATGCTCGAATTGAAACACCATTCCCAGTTCACAGCGCTTGGGATGGGAATACAGCTTGCCTTCAAATGTTGTGACCATAGGGGTTTCTCCGACAGTCAACACATCATAATGACTCAGCACCTTATCATGCATTTCCCTGAGATATTGATGGGCATGGGAGTGGTTGGCGAAGTGATCGATTCCCATAACACCAACGTTATCTAGTGCGCCGTCCGGATAATCAGAAGGCTTGCCGATCAGATTGATGACGTCCATTCTGAAACCACCGATTCCCTTATCCAACCAGAATCGCATAATATCATGAACCGCATTTCTGACTTGCGGATTAGTCCAATTCAAATCAGGTTGCTTCTTGCTGAATAGATGCAAATAGCACTCTCCCGTTTCTTCATCCAAATCCCAAGCGCTCCTGGTAAACCAGGAGTTCCAGTTATTAGGCATGGAGCCATCTGGTTTAGGCTTATGCCATATATACCAATCTCGCTTGCCATTGTCTTTCGATGACCGGGACTCCACAAACCAAGGGTGCTCGTCGCTGGTATGGTTGACAACAAGATCCATGACAATTTTAATGCCACGTTGATCAGCTGCAGCTATAAGCTCTTCCAAATCCGCCATAGTACCAAATTCCGGAGCTATTGACACATAATCTGAGACGTCATAACCGTTATCATCCATTGGGGAAGGATAAATCGGGCTCATCCAAATCACGTTGATGCCCAGCTCCTTTAAGTAATCCAGTTTTTCTATCACACCTCTCAGATCGCCGACACCATCCCCGTTGGTATCATTAAAGCTTCTGGGGTATATCTGATAAACCACTGCTTGGTGCCACCATTTCTTATCCATTTTTAGACCTCCTAAAATCCTAGCACTTCTGATACTAATCCAATAATTAATCTTAACTTCTAAAGGCGAATATTACAAGTTGGGATTATCAGACCACCATGGTTATTTGACAGATTATATCTCTAGGAATATAGTTAAACCAGATGAAACATTTTAAAATTCAAATAAGGCAGGTATATTGCTATGAGATTAATTGAAGGTCAGAAGTCAAAAGCTTTCAGCACATCGGATATTTTGGAAAACGAGATTATATTGGAGAATTTCAAAGGTAAAAAGATACTCTTATCCTTTTACAGATATGCATCATGCCCCTTATGCAATTTGAGAGTAAGTGAATTGATCGGACAAGATACTTATTTTAAAGAAAAGGGTTTGGTTCTGCTTGCGATATTTCAATCGCCTAAGGATAGAATCTTAGAGTATGTAGGGAAGCAGAACACACCATTTCCGATCATTGCAGATCCTGAGCAAAGATTGTACAAGCTTTATGGGGTGGAGGTATCCGGTTTAGGATTGATCAGAGCGCTGTTTAAACCGGGAAAATTCAAAGAAGCCTTGAACAAAGGCTTTCACACAGGAACAATGGAGGGACCAAAAACACGAATCCCAGCCGATTTTATTATTGGTGAAAACGGAATTATTCTCAAAGCGTATTATGGGAAAGATATAGGAGATCATATGCCGATAGAGATGATAGAAGAAGTACTTGACAAAGTTAAGTAAAAAATACTTGATTTAATGAAACCGGTTTCCTATAATTAAGATAAGACACAAGGAGGTGATAGTTTGCAGGAAGCCA
>JAUYTY010000011.1 GCA_030694905.1 Eubacteriales bacterium
AATATATTCTCTCCGGGAGACTATGGTATTGATAACCTTCTTATCTTCTTTTGAATAACCACCTGTGGCATGATAGATGGTTGTACCCCTTTCAAGATCATTTAGAATATAAGCATTGATAGTATCAGCTTCATTGGAGATAATCATCATATTGATTTTGATGTTGAACCCAGCTATCATTTTATCAATTATTATGGAGTTGACAATAATTCCAAGAAGAGCATACATGCCAAGTCGCGCGCCAAAAACCACCGCTGCAAATAGAGTTACTAAAAAGTCAGCAAGCAGCAACGATTTTCCAATTTCGATATGTGTAAATCGATTGATGATTTTAGCAACGATATCCGTGCCTCCAGTTGATGCATTCTGATTAAAAACGATCCCCATGCCAACACCACATATCACTATTCCAAAAATAAGATTGATAAACAGATCATCTGTAAATGGTTCAGCCATAGGAAGAATAAGTTCAAAAGCCGCCAACATTGCTGATAAAGCCAAGCTTGAATAGACGGTATAACCTCCGAATTCCTTTCCAAAAATAATAAAGGCTAGAATCAGCAAGATAGTATTGATTACAGCTAAAAAGACACCGATAGGTATAGCGGGGATGAGATAACCAATAACCATAGCGATACCGGTTGTGCCCCCTACTGCGAGATTTGACGGGATCAGAAAAAAGTACATGCCGCAATTTAAAATAAATAGACCAATGTTTATAATAATGAATTTTTTAATTTTAGCCTTCATGAGTCCTCCTTTCATAAATATTACTCTTTATATTATAATGGCAAAGGGCATAATAGACAAGGACTACAAGGCTACAACAGGAGGCCATTGAAAATGAAGATTGTTTGCATAGGTGATAGTCTGACATATGGATACGGAGTGGAGCAATTGGACTCTTGGGTGCATCTTGTCCGAAAGCGAACCGGACTTGATTTGATGAACAAGGGAATCAACGGAGATACGACTGATGGAATGTTGTGCAGATTTGAGATGGATGTCCTATCATTAAAACCGGATTGGGTATTTGTCATGGGAGGTTCCAATGATTTGATTATGAATGTTAAGCCAAATATAGTCGAGTCAAATATTGCATCCATGTGTCGAGAGGCTTTAAAAAAATCAATAGAACCCATAATCGGTATTCCACCTAATGTGGATGCAGCTAATGTTAGAGAGGATTGGGCATCATATTCGAATTTTTCCAAAGTGGCAGAACAATTGGCAAAATACAGGGATAGATTGCTGCTTTATTCCCGAAATTCCGGAATAAAAAAACTGGATTTCTACTCGGAAATTGAAAAGCGTGCAATCAGTGGCATTGGAGAATTATATTTTGACGGTTTACACATGAACGAAACGGGGCATAAGATCATGGCAGATATTTTTTGTGGATTTCTAATGAATAATACAACGCATTGTAGTAAAATAAAATAAAAAGGTTGGATTCTTAATGAAGGGCTCATTTGTTATTGGTAGAATAAAAGGCATTGAAATAGAAATCAATTTGAGTTGGTTGATTATATTTGGATTAATAACTTTCACTATGGCAACCAATTATTTCCCACAGAACTATCCTGACCTTAGCCCTGTTACGGGTTGGATTTTGGGTGGTACAATGGCTATCTTAATGTTGTTGTCAATTCTTTTACACGAGTTATCCCATTCCATCGTGTCAATCAAACAAGGTATTGGAGTTAAGAAAATTACACTATTTATATTTGGCGGAATCGCTCAGATGGATAAAGAACCGGACAATCCTATTCAGGAACTCAAGATTGCCTTGGCAGGGCCGGCAATGAGTTTGATTTTATTTATAATATTCACATTTATTTATACTTTATTAAATTATATGGGAGTGGAGAGCTATTTGATAGCGCCGCTGATATATGTGAGCAGTGTCAATCTCATCATTGTGTTGTTCAATATGGTGCCTGCATTCCCGTTGGACGGAGGAAGGGTGCTTAGAGCATTGATCTGGCATTTTCAGGGAAGCCTCCAAAAGGCAACTAAAATAACATCGTCATTGGGAAACATATTTGGTTACTTTTTAGTTTTTTTAGGCTTATATATAGCATTTACAGGCAACGTGCTGAATGGCATGTGGTTTGTTTTCATCGGCTGGTTTATCAGACAACTCTCCGAGTCCAGTTATCAAAACACAGTGATGACAGACCTATTCACCAAGATAAAAGTAAGCACATTTATGTCAAAAAATGTCATATCAGTTGGAAGTCATATATCCATTGAAGCATTGGTGGAAAATTATTTTTATAAATATAAATTCACGAGTTTTCCTGTGATTGACTCTGATAAAGTCATAGGTATGGTAACTGTTGAAAACATCAAAACGCTAAACAGAGAAGACTGGGATCGAACCATCGTCAGAAATATAATAACGCCTATCAGTGATGACTTGATTGTTCATCCGGAAAACAATGTTAGCGCTGCCATTAAAAAGATTTTTCAGAATGGCATAGGAAGGGTATTGGTTATGGATGGAGAAGCTCTAACCGGGATAGTGTCCAGGACAGATATTCTCAATTATATCAGAATTCACAGCCAGTTGGAGGAATGAGAGACCAAGAAAAGGGAGGGAGGTTCTTAACATGCTAAGAATAGCTGAATCAGCCAGAGTTTTTGGCGGCTTGAGGATTGGAAATGATTCGTATATAGCACAAGGTACAGTCATCAGATCCATGGAAGGAAATGTGAAAATCGGGAATGATAGCATGGTTCTGGAAAACAGCGTCATAATAGGTGCACTGAATTTACCGGTTGAGATAGGCAGTAAGACTGTATTCGGACATAAGAGCATCGTGCTCGGTTCCCAAATTGGTGATTTATGTGAGATTGGAAATCGCACTATTTTCATGCCAGGATCCAGAATGGGAAACATGTGCATAACAGGAGAGGGAACGCTTATACCACCGGGAATGACGATTCCTGACGAATCAGTTGCAATAGGGAGACCTGCAAGGATAATTCGAAGACTGAATGAAGACGACAAAGCAATGATATTGAGAATGAGAGGAAATGATATCTCTTTGTCAGCATATAGGGAAAATAATATTGATAGTGCCACGAGAGGTGAGAATATGGGAAAGCTATATCATTATAAGGACAAATATCCTAAAGTTGGCGAAAAAACACATTTATATGATTCGTCTGAGATTACCGGAGATGTTCGAATAGGGAATAATTCAATCATAGGTGCTGGCGTGAAGATTATAGGTGACGGTCATGGACCGGTCATTATAGGAAATAATGTTCAAATTTTGGAAAATTGTGTTTTGCATCTGCTCCCCGGCAATCAATTAATCATCCATGACGACGTCATCATTGGACCTGGTTCCATCGTACATGGAACTATAGTCGGAGAAGGTACCGTTATTGAATCAGGGTCAATTGTTTGCGACTATAGCGAGATTGGCACAAACTGTCTAATTAAAGCTGGAAGTCTGGTTAAACAGAGAAGCCATTTTGGTGATAATGTATTGATAGAAGGGTATCCTGCCGTAGTGGTCGGAAGGATTGAAGGCAAGGTTAAAAGTCCTGACTGGGCTATAAGAACGTAATAAAGGAGTGCACCAGGCACTCCTTTCATTTTGCATCATTTCATTGGAAATTATCTTCTTTTAAGCAATCCCACTAGAGAGATCAATGCACCTGCTCCGTATAAGAATGGTGTTGCAACTCCGGTTGAGGGTATGTCTAAAGGAGTTTCTTCATCTTCGACTTCTAAATCAAGTGTCACTATCTCAATTTCTACGGGTGTTTCTTCGATAGAAGCGATTTCTTGAGATTCAAGTTCTGGTGTTCCTAGAGGTGTTTCGTCTATTGTTAATTCTATTGTTATAAACGTTTCGTCATTTTCAGTTGTCGAGTCACTTGGGGTGTCGCCTCCACCAGCGATATTTTCACCGCCATCGCTTGTGCCACCGTTTGTGCCGCCATCGCTTGTGCCACCGTCTGTGCCGCCATCGCTTGTGCCGCCATCGCTTATGCCGCCGTCTGTATCGCCTGTGCCATCTGTCGCTTCTTCTTCATTTTCATTTGATCCTGCTATATTTATCCTGTAATTGATTGATCCTTGACCCTCCTGTCCTTGCTGAGAATCTTGGGCGGGGGTGTAGAATTCCACCAATTCTGAGGTATAAACAATTCTTATCATGGTCAGGGTCTCTGAAACAAGATCTGTGCCCTTTGGAACGGTGTATTTTCCACTGTTGCCATTTGAAAATAGTTCTGTTTCCACACCGTCGATCTCAACAAATACTTGGCTGATGTCTTCTTTTCCTGATTGGAGGTGAACGTGGATTTTTTTGTTCGCTGTGTTATCTTTCTTTTCTTTATTTCCATCGCTATTATTAGCGAAAGCTAATGTGTAACTGCTTAGTATAATTGCTATAACCATAAATATTGCAAATCTTTTCTTATTCATTTTTTTATCCTCCTGTGGATTTGAGTTTGATTGTCTGGTTATACAGATTTTGCAATCAGTTCTTCTTTATTTCCATCTTCATTTTGATTAGGGGTTTTTCCATTCTTCAACTTAGTTATATCCGAGTAGAATAGAATCATCTCATTGCCGCTATCTCCGAAGATGTTCACCAGATACCATCTCCCTAGTTCCGGCACATATTTCTCGAACTTTCTTCTGCTGTTGGGTATCATGTGATACTGCAATTCGTGAAAGTCCAGCAAACTGTTGTCCTTGTCAAAAACCAGATTTGAGAACTTCATTCCAATGATTAGTTCGGGTTTGACACTAACCGCTCCAAAAAAGTTGTTGCTTACTTCGATCAGAACATAATCTAAAAATTTGTTGCTGCTGCTTGTGATGGCTTTGAATTTTAAGTAAAAATCATATTTTGTAGGGTATTCCATTAATCTCACCCTTTCGTGTAGCATTCTTTATACTGTTAAATATAACATGGCATAATTTCATGCAGTGCTCATTTCAATTTCATATCAATTTTATTTCGATTTTATTTTAGTTTTAAGGCAAAAAAAAAGCCCCTGAGGGCGTTAAGTGAGTGAAAAATTGGATTCGATGGGAACAAATCTTATTTTCAGTTCATAAGCGTTGTTCTGGTTTAAATTCTTTAAGTTAGCATGAATTCTATGCTCTATGCTGTTTGTGCCATTATCCTTAACGTCAGGTAGAAGTGCTAAAATCTGAGTGTCGTTCCAAAAGCTGAACACATCACCCTTTCTTAAGGTTTTTATGAGGACTTTTGTCATATCTTCCGACCATAATTTGATCAGCTCCCTATTGGCTGAAGGTGTTTTTTTGGTGGGGTTCAGTGTGATCAAACTGATAAAATCTGATGAATCCTTGGGATTTCTCTTTCGATTGTGTAGATTATACAAGAATTTGAAATACTCCGCATCGCATAAAAATGGCCCGTCGTTAACGGTCAGTTCAAGCTTATCCTTAACATTTGCAACATCCATATTACTTTTCTCATTATAGTTATGCTGTATTTTTCTTTCTATTTCCTTTAAAGCTGGGGATAGTCTCGCACCATTTTCCTTCTCCAGCACTTCAGTTATATATTCGAAGTGGCTCATGGCATTTTTAATCTTGCCTAGCTTAAGCATACTCTCTATTAGATAGATATGTATTGACTCTTCAAAAGGCTCTATTCCTATTGCTTTTTCACATAAGATCATAATATCTTCATGCTTTCCCTTTTCCTTGAGCAATTCCGCCATATTAAAAATCACTTTGAGAAAAAGCCTTCTGTAATAGTTGCGGACTGGAACAAGCCACATTTCATATTGACTGTCACCAAGATAGCCACCCTTGTACATATTGACAGCGCTGGAATAGGCGGCAGATGCAGCATCAATATCAGTCGGCATTAGCTGGTCACCGTCAAATATCAGTTTCTCGAATTCATCTTTATCGACAACTACCTTATTACCGACTTCCAGACAATAGTAACCGCTCTTAAAGGTGATATTGAGATAGTCTGACTCAATAGCGCCTTCGGGCATAAGTTTCTTGATTACTTGCCGGAGTCTGAATATTTGACCTCTTATCATATTTTTTGGGTCGGGAGAATCATTGTCCTGGTATAGATTATCGATGATGGTTTCCGGTAAAAGATTCTTATTCTTAAATGTAATAAAATATTGCAACAGCTTTATTAATCTGTATGAACGATTGGATTCCTCGACTAGTGTCTTTTCTCCAATACTGACATCGAATCCACCTAATGTATTAATAAATAATATCACACAACCACCCCATTTGTTGAAACAACTGAATAACAACATTTTATTAGTTTTCCGATCATTAGTCAATGTTTAATCAACAGGTTTCTAAGGCTCACTATTTAACGGAGCTGACATATAATTGTCCTATTATGCTGAACTACATTTGATTAAATTATGATTAAAATATTTAATAAGCTTGAATTACCGATGAAATAAAATTATAATTAAAACTTAAGTAATATTATTGAGTATCAACAGGAGGCAACATATGGCGATAAATGTTTATGTATTATGCGGGGGAAAATCCGTTGAGCATGAAGTATCATTAATAAGTGCTATGGGGATCATAAACTCATTGGATAGGAAAAAATATATAGTGACACCAATATACATCGACAAAAATGGAAACTGGTTAAGCTTGGGAGTGGTCGAAAGTGAAATTAAGTCAAAGGAAGATTTGATTGCAAGTGAAAGCGACAATCATCTTTCCGCTCTAAATGAGTTACTCGATATAATTAAAACCAAAGAAAAAACGGTTGTCTTTCCAGCATTGCACGGCACATATGGTGAAGACGGTACCGTCCAAGGATTATTGGAAATGCTTAATATACCATATGTCGGTAATGGAGTCATGTCTTCAGCTATAGCGATGGATAAAGCTATTGCTAAGGATTTGTTCGCATATAATGGTATTCCACAGTGCGACTATGTGGTATTCAACAAAAGGGATTGGGTGGAGAAACAAAATGAGATTATTAAGAGGATAGAAGAGTATCTTGGTTATCCATGCTTTGTGAAACCTGCCAGACTGGGATCCAGTGTAGGCATCAACAGAGCTGCTGATTTGAAAGAACTAGTGATTGCAATAGGAGAAGCATTGTGGTTTGATGATAAGATTGTAGTGGAAGAAGAAGTTATTGGCCGTGAAATGCAAATATCAGTCATTGGCAACGATTATCCCAAATCATCGGTTGTGGGTGAGTTTATTCAAGAGCGTCAATTCATGGACTATCAGGCCAAATATCTGGATGGGAAGCTTATACAAGTGATAGAAGCTAACTTAACAGAGTCAACAAGTGAAAAAATGAGAGAGACAGCGCTTAGAGCTTACGAGATCTTAAACTGCAATGGTTTGGCGAGAATTGATTTTTTTGTCTGTGAAGGAGAAGAGTTTCTGGTCAATGAAGTCAATACCATGCCGGGATTCACCAAACTTAGCATGACACCTGCTCTATGGACAAAGACAGACGGCACCACCTACAGCCAATTGGTGGATAAGCTGATTGATTACGCCTTTGAACGATATGAGAAAAAGAATGCCTTAAAATACGACAGGAGTTAGAAAGATGATTCGCAGAAATTTATTGGAAATTCAACAAATGGTTAAAGGGAAAGGTCTGAATGAGAATCTCCGTCATGAAGTGATCACTGGCGTCTCTACAGATACCAGAGAGATTCAAGCTGATCAATTGTTTATCCCTATCGAAGGCGAGACATACGATGGACATGATTTCATTGATGACGCCATAAGAAATGGTGCCAAGGCAACATTATGGAATGAAGGAAAGCCAATGCCGATGATTGATATTCCGGTTATTCTTGTATCCGATACCTTACTGGCTTTACAAAACCTGGCAAGGGAATATGTGAATCAATTGCAAGTGAAAATAATAGGTGTTACCGGAAGTAATGGCAAAACATCCACAAAGGATATTTTGCATGGCATATTGAAAACAAAGTACAGGACACATAAAACATTGGGAAATTACAACAACGAGATTGGTGTACCGCTGACATTGCTCTCAATGGATGAGGAAACTGAAATTGCTGTGATAGAAATGGGTATGTCCGGACTGGGACACATAGCGTTGTTATGTACTATTGCAAAACCGGACATTGCCATAATTACAAACGCCACGGATGTTCATATCAATGATTTGGGAAGTGTTGAAAATATTCTGAGAGCTAAGCTGGAAATAGCTGAAGGATTGAAGGAGAATGGGTTGTTGGTATACTTTGGTGACAGCGAACATTTGAGAAAAGGCGTAGAAGGGCTAAACAGGAAAATCATAAAACAGTCCTTCGGAGAAAATGAAAACAACCAATTTGTAGTTAAGCTTATTTCCTCAGGGGACGATGGCATTTACTTTCGCATAGTGGAAGAGGATAACAATATATATCATCTGCCAATGCTGGGGAAACACCAAATGTATAATGGCACGGCTGCTATAATCGTTGGCAGATATTTACAAATCTCTGCCAACGAGATCCAAAAAGCGATGTTCGAGTTGAGTGTGACCGGGATGAGAAACGAGATTGTGAATGCTGATGGATTTTACATTTTGAACGATTCGTACAAATCAAATCCGACAAGTATGAGAGCAGCGCTGGAAACCCTCTATTCACTCAAAAATTACACACAAAAAATTCTTGTTTTAGGAGATATGTTTGGAACAGGAGAAAATGAAATTGAGAACCATTTCAGAATAGGGCAGGAGATTGATCCCTATCAGGTGGATTACATCTTCACGCTGGGATTCTTAGGAGAATATTTTGCCAAAGGAGCAACGATTAATTTCAGTGAGGACAAAATAGCTACCTGCTTTTCCAAGGAAGAACTGTTTGACAGGCTAAAGAAAGTGATTCAGAAGGATAGTATCATACTTGTTAAGGGGTCTAGAATAGTTAAGCTGGAGGAAGTAGTTGAAAAATTGCTGGCTATACATATCGAATAGATTATCCAAAAGGGATTTGTTCCATGCTATAGGAACATTCCTTTTTACTTATGGGAACCTTTTGCTTAAAGACCACGACTAAACTATAACAAGGTTAACTAAAGGTAATAAAAAGCTATATCTGGTATAATGTAAAGGTAATGATTTGAAGGAGGATAAAATGTTGAGAAAGATTAAAATAATTGTTTTTGCCAGTGCTCTATTATTCATATTGGCATTATCATCAGGCAATATCGGTATGGATGCAGAAGCTACAACAATTAGACTTCTGGTTGATGGTAACGATATAACATCTTTGTCCAGTCCTTTGATTGTCAATGACAGGACACTTGTTCCAATTAGATTTGTTTCTGAAGAGATTGGTGCCGAGGTTGTGTGGGATGGCATCAATAGGACGGTTAAAGTCGTCAAAGGAGATAAAAGCGTCTTTTTGAGAATTGACAGCTATCTGGTGGAGTATTCCAATGGCGAGGCGTATCAACTCAGCGATGTTGCCCCAATGATCATCAATGACAGAACCTACGTGCCATTGAGACTTATAAGCAATGGACTTGGCATAGGAATAGAGTGGAATGAAGCTTTAAGGACTGTAACGGTTGATTCGAAAAAAACATCTGCCATGGAAAGCTTCCATGATGTCAATATAACCTCATTGACGTCCAATCAGATAATTGATGGTAAAACGACTATAAACTTCAGTTTTGGGGATAAGTACAAAGGACTTGTCAAGGAAGTCAAATTGCTCATGCTAGAAAGGGACTCAGCCACTGGATTTGTTGTGTCTGGCGAAAAACAGTTGACTAATTCACTTGTTTACATTCCTTCCATTGAAGAAAATGGTGCAAAGATAATGGTCGTTGCTCTATATGATGAAAATGGAAGATTTATTGCCGGAGATACGAGAGCGGTCAGGATAGATGTTAAACCACAATTATTGATAAACGGTATAAAGGATTATGGAATATATAACAATTCTGTGACTTTATCGCCAGACGTCAATTTTATACCGGCGTATGTTGATTATGAACTGACAAAGCTTGACAACTACCGGATCACAAAAATAGAAAAAATAGATCCATTTGGGTCATACACCTGGACACCAGGCAAGGAAAAGGAAGGAAATTACAATCTCCGTATGATAGCATATGACCAGACAGGTAAAGCCTATGAAGGCAAAACTTACACATTTACCATGTTGGTGGATAGATATCTTAACCTTAGAGGTGTAACCAAGGATATGGTAATCAATAAGCCTGTAACATTGCTGGCTTCCAGAAATTTTGACGTAACTGAAACCCAATACGTCATTAAGGATTTGAACTCAGGCGTGGAGAGCGTGTTGACAACCATACCATATGGGGGATACACTTGGTTTCCGGGTGAAGGTTACTCGGGCGATAAGGCTTTGATGGTCAGGGTAAAGGACATTTATGGTATAACTCGAGACAGCAGTTACATTCCAGTCAGAGTTGATGGCTCTCCAAGGATCCAACTTAAAGGAGTCGGACCGAATCAAGTTCTGACTGGCGACGCCAAGCTTAGCATCAATACCAACGCTGATTTTGAGAGTGTCAATTATGTATTAACCAACAACAATACAGGTGCAAAAAGAATTATCGCACAGGGAGCCAATCCTAAAGAAGAGACAACCTACAAGCCATTAACCACAGACGGACAGAATGTTTCCATAGTTGCTGAAGCCCTTTATAATGGGAAAAAAATCTATTCAGAGAGCATTTCCTTCAGAGTTTATCTGGGTGAGATGTATGGTCCGAAAGCAATCATCGAAGAAGATAGGTTCATTCAATTCGCATCGGATATGGCTAAAACATCTTTTGACAAGACAGGTATGTCTGCCGCCTTGCAAACCGCACAGGCCATATTGGAAACTGGTTGGGGACAAAGACTTCCAGTAGACAAATACAGCGGCAAGTTTTCATATAATTTATTTGGCATAAAGGGATCATCAACCAATGGGTCAGTCACATCTACCACTTGGGAAGTCTATAATGGAATAGATTATAGAGTGGATGCCGCCTTCAGAGCCTACAATAACGTGCAGGAAAGCTGGGATGACCATAAGGGCATCCTTCTGAATCTTGACAGATACAAGCCCTTCAGGGATGTCATGTACCACAGCAGTCTAGGCGCGTGGGCTGTAAGACGTGCAGGCTATGCAACAGATCCTTTGTATTCTTGGAAGCTTATGAATATTATTAATCGTTATAATCTTAAAGAATTAGATAGAATTAAAATATAAAGTGCTGAATTTCATAAAACAGAATAACAAAAGAGCTTATCAAAGGTTTGATAAGCTCTTTTGCTTACAAAAATCATTTGTTTTTATAAATCATTCTGAGATAGGATTTTTCAAAACCCATTTTTTCATAGAGTTTAATGGCACGATTATTGTTTTTTTCAACATGTAGAGATATCTTGCCATTTGCCGTTTCTATAGCCTTGCTTAGGAGCTGGGTCGCTATACCCCTTCCTTTGATTGACCTTTTGGTTGCAATATAACCCAAATGGTAGGTGGGTATGAACACTTCAAAACCGGTATGTATGACTATTGTAACACCTGCAAGCTCATTGTTATAGAAAGCCATGATGACAAACCCATCCTGAAAAGCCGATTGAATTGCCTCTTTAATCTCGTAACGAGGATCCGTGTACTCCATCATCCACTCATCGATGGTGCTCACTAATTCATCAACAGTCATGTCCAGTTCGTTTTTCTCCACTTGTCGCACATTCAGATCGACTCGACCATCGTTGAGAATAATTACATGATTGCCATTGGTTATGTTACCTTTCTCAACTTCCTTCATGAAGCCAGCAATGGCATAACCCTGCTCAGTGCTGAACTTGACTTTTTCAAGCTCCTTAAATTTAGCTGTGTATTTGAGGAGTTCATCCTCGCTTATACCTGTAATTGTACCATTTGCGTCATAAATCGATTCAAGAGCGTCTTGAGCGATTGTGCTGTCAAAATTCAGCAGATGCTTGTTGTTTTTGCTGAGTTTTAATCTTGATTCTTTAAGAGGTATGATTTTAGAGCTTTTTCTCTTGAAAGATTCGTAGATAACATTGCCATCGTTTATTGTGCAACTATATAGTTTAGGTAGTTTTTTAATAATGTCATTATTCCATAAGGATCTGAAACCTAGACTGATGCCCGATGTGCTAAACCCATAGCTCATTAGTGAAAAAACTGAATCAATATCGTCCTTTATCTGATTGTTAAGTTCAGTTGAAATCGATGATAGCGCAGTCATATTCAAAATATTGTTATCCATACCCAAAGTAGCATTATACCAGCCCTTTTCATTGCAGATCTCCTCGCTGAACTTGATTCCTTCCGTCTGATTTTTGCCATAGTGAATGATCTCAATATTTTCAGGTTCATATTTGGCACTTCTTCTGGATCTTGTTTTTTCAGGGTAAATCAATACGATTTTCAAATCTTTGTAATACTGGCTAAGAACAGCCAACGACCTTGAAAGACTTCCATATCCAGCCACACAAAGTGTTTTTTTGTTGATTGCAATTGCATCCTTAATCAATAAGTGGGCAACCCTGTCAATTCTATTACCTGAAGGATTGTTTCCTTCAAGTTTAAGATAAATCTTTGAAACACCTAAATATTTTTCCAATTTTTCAGCCCTTAGAATGGGCGTTTTTCCTACCATGTTAATGATTGTATTTTTATTCATAGACTCCTCCTTAATGCGAATCTAACTGTAATCATAACGTATTTTTGAGCATTTGTAAAATTTACAGGCTTTTTGAAAGAATTTATTCTATTTTTAACCAGGAATGCGATATAATAAAAATGAATAAAAAAAGAAAAAACCAACTCAGAGGTGGCATATATGTGCAAGAAAAATAGACTTCGTGTAATATTAATATCAATAATGGTTGTTTTGCTGATTTCAACTGGATGCATGAGCAAGCAGGAGAAAGAAGAGATTAACCAGGTGATTGAAGCAATTGACAAAATAAGCGCTATCACACTCGATAGTGAGGCTAATATCAAAATCATAATAACCGCTTTTGAGAATTTGAGCGAGAAACAAAAAAAAGAAATTACCAACCAAACAACACTTTTTAACGCTAAGAATGAGCTGGATAAGCTAAAAGATGAGGAAAACCAGAGACTTGAGGCGGAGAGGCAGAGACTGGAAGAAGAAAGATTGAGGCTGGAAGAAGCGATGAATGAATGCGTGAAAGTTGCTGAATTGATTTCTGAAGGCTTGTTTGAATCAGCAATCAATCACTATAATGATTTAAGCGACGAAACACTAAAAGTAGGTAAAGACAAAATTGATGAAGCCTTTAACATTGCAGTTGAGATCAATAAGGTGAGGGGTAGTTTTGATAAAGTTTTGCCTACATTAGGGATTTTTCATGAGCTGGCGTATTTAGGAAACGTGTTGGCTATCGACGAAACCAGCGAGTATTACGAATCGATTCAATATATTCAAGAAGTATTGGCTTTTGAAGAAAAATATAGTCCTTACAAAGCAGCCATAGATTTATACATGTCAGATGACGTCAGTATTCTCACTGGAAGCATACTAAATGCATCCAAGTATCTGGAACCTGAGAAGTGGGGAGAGGCCTTGCCTTTCCTGGAACAATCCATTGCCATTATGAACAAAATAGACTTCGCAAAATACGGGTTTGAGAATTACGGAATCCAAGAAGCTGAAGACGTTAAGAAAGAGTATATAGAATCCTTGAATCAGATAATGTTGGCTATCTTGGCTATGGACCTGGCAGGTGTTGAAACGGGCATTAACTCATTTTTTGAGGTTTCACAAAAGGTCATGGCATTTAATGAAGAGTTGACAGGTATCATAGACCGTATGAGAAGTGATTTGAAATTAGTGCAATGAAACACTATTGCGACCAGTTTCTTTAGCCCTATACAGGGATAAGTCGCTTTTTTCTATCAACTGTTCAGGTGTTGAATCAACTTGAGGAATCATTGTTGCACAACCGATGGATACAGTCAGATATGGAGACATGCATGATCCCTCGTTAACGATTCCTTCATCTCTAATGGAAGTCATTATTGAATCAGCAACCTGCAAAGCACCTAGCCTATCAGTATTGCTTAGCAACACAACAAATTCATCACCACCAAAACGAGCCACGACATCACAGCTTCGTTTGACATTCTTTTCTATAAGAACGGCGATTGTTTTAAGTGCCTCATCTCCAGAAAGGTGACCGTATAGATCGTTATATTGCTTAAAGTAATCGATGTCTATCATCAGTACTGACAAAGGCTCCTGATTTCTCATAGCATAAGACCACAACTGGGCTATGATTTCATTGAAAAATCTTTTGTTGAAAATACCGGTCAACCCATCTTTCTTTGACAGTAAGGAAAGCTCCTTATTAAGTGATTGCATATCTTCAGCATTTTTGGCATTGCTTATGGCAATAGATAGATATGAGGATATTGTACCTAATGTGGACAGTGTATTGTTGCTATAAACATTCTCGATTTTACTTTGAACAGTCAAAACACCAATGGTTTTCCCATGAAGGATCAAGGGTTGAAACATAAAAGCCGGCATAGCCTTACCAAAGCTGGAGCTTCTCCCATCAGTGTATTTAGAGGTATCTTCGTTTATTGAATTGACGATAAACGCTTCTGCATTTTTAAAGCAATAAACAGCAAAACTGGTTTTTTGGTCTAATAGCAGAGCCGTTGACTCCAATAAAATATCATCCTCCATCAAATACTGATACTCAATAGTGTTGTTGGTTTCATTGAATAGAGCAATACCAAAAACATCGCAAGGCATCAAATTTTGGATATGCTGATTCACCGACTTGTAGATGATTGGCAGGTCTAATGTCGAAGTCAATTGCTTGCCAATGTCGCTGACAGCCTTGAGTGTGGAGTAGGCTTCCCGAAGCTGTTTGGTTTGCAGTTCCAGTTCTGCGTTCAAAATACGATAAGATTCCTTCTCTTTTTCTGTCAGAGCAGCCTCTTTTCGGAATTTGATGTTTCTAAGCTTCTGCTGTTTTTCCTCATCTTCCATGGACTTCTTTGTTTCCAATGCTTTGTGTGCATAAAGCAATGTCAGATCAATATTCCCAATAGCTTGATTTACCTCAGACATCTGTTGATAAATACTGTATTGAAGTGATTTGGCATCAATCTCTTCCGCTACAGCAGAGGATTTTTGGAGGAACTCCATAGCTGTTTTGTAATTTTTAGTTTCAAAATAGACCTTGCTGAACTCGATATATATTTCAGCCACATGGAATCTCTCTTTTGTCTCATCATAAATAACAAGACTGTCATTGAAATATGAAAGAGCCTTATCAAAGTGTCCTCTATTTTTTTCTATGAGTCCTAAATAGCTATTGCATACGGACTGAATCATCTTGTCATTGTCCTTTTGAGCAATCATCAAAGCCCTGCTCGCATACAATGATGCATTGTCTAAATCATGCAAATCCAAATATATTTCACATAGATTGGATAATGGGATAGATGTAAATCTGAAATCAGCGATTTCTTCTTGTGTTTCCAAAGACTTTTGATAATAAGATAGTGCAGATTCAAAATCTCCTAATGTTCTGAAGATTGCACCGACATTGTTCAAAACCCTTGATTCAACTGTCTTGTTATTTGTCTTTATTGCGAGATTCAGGCTCCTCTGATAATAATCATAAGCTTTATCAAAAATCTCAAGATAAACATACACATTTCCAAGGGCGTTAAAAATTTCCGCCTCCAAATCAAGATCAGATTTATTGTATTCCAATGCGCTCGTTAAAAAACTCTCCGAATCCTGCATATTCCCGAGTCGGAGATGAGCTCGTCCTTGTAGGAGAGAACTTTTAGCGATTCCTCTTTGATAATTCACTGAAACAGCCAGTTCATAGGCTTCTTCAGCGATTGTCAGCATCTTTAGAGGGGTGCTTTTTTCTATGGATTCCGCTTCCAGATTTAACCGATCTACAATTTTATAAGTTTCCATTTTCCCCCCAACTTGATTTAATAAATTCACACTAAGAATACAATAAAAAGCCTTATTTTTCAATTAATTTATTAATATTAAAGAATTTTATTTACTGATTGCCGTTATAACAGTTTGACACCTGTAAGACTGCCATTTAATATGTGATTAAGTATAATTCTTAAGGGAGGATAATGCAGATGGATTTGTGTGACAATGGTTGTAATGCTTGCCTTCAAAAATTATGTGCCCATAAAGTTCCCATATTCTCATCTTTAAACTATAAACATCTTAAAGAAATAACTAAATTGATAGAGCATAAGACTTACAGCAAAGGAGATGTCCTATTGATAGAGAATGATCTGGGAGATTCTATCATCATAATCAACAAGGGATCAGCAAAAGCAGTCCGGTATTCTCAGGATGGAAGGGAGCAAATCCTGCATGTCCTTATGGAAGGGGATTTTTTTGGTGAACAGTTCCTATTCAGCAATCAGAGGGCATCATATTCGGTTGAGGCATTGGAAGAAGTTTCAATATGTCTTCTTACAAAAGTAGAGTTCAAGAAACTGTTGAGTTCGAGTCCAGATATAGCCATGAAGGTTATTGAGGAGCTTGGGAACAGATTAGTGCGTCTGGAGAATTCAATGAAGCGAATTGGTGTAAAAAGCATTGATTCAAGAATTGGACAATTACTCATGGATTTTTCCCATAAATATGGGAATAAAACAGAGATGGGAATAGAAGTTCACTTGCCATTAAGCAGGGAAGGCATGTCAAATTATCTTGGCATAGCAAGAGAGACAATGAGCAGAAAATTAAGCCAATTGGAAACTGATCAAGTAATCAGATCAGAGGGTAATAAGATCATTGTGATTCTGGACGAGGCAAAGCTTATAGAATTATCTGAAATGTAAAACATGATTTGAATCACATAATTCCATTTCTCCTTGATGTAGAATAGTGTTAAAGAAAACATTAAACGAGGAGGATTTAAAATGAGTTTAATTAATAAGAATATAAAAGTTGGAGACGTTGCCGTATTGATACCTAAAGCCACAGAGGTGCTGGTTAAATATGACATTGATTTCTGCTGCGGTGGTAATAGGGTATTGTTAGACGTGATCAAAGAAAGTGGATTGAAAGAAAATCAGATATTTGATGAGCTGGAAGTTCTATTGACAAAAAGAAGAGCAGAGCTTGAATCGATAGGAGATGACTTTGTCGCAATGAAGCCAGTTGAACTATCGTTGTATATCGAAAATACACACCATACCTATTTAAAAGAGACATTGCCGGTAATAAGCGATTTGTTGAGTTTGGTTTTGAGAATACATGGCGGCAATCACAACGAGCTGTATGACATACATAAGAATTTTGGTATTTTAAAGACAGATTTGGAACAGCATCTTATAAAAGAGGAGACCATATTGTTTCCACTATTAAAAGAGGGTAAGGACATGGAAAAAATCAATCGTTATACGGCCGAAATACTACAAGAACATGAAGTGGTTGGAGATGTATTGAGAAAAATCAGAAAGGCGTCCAATAAGTATACTGTTCCGGAGGATGGATGTGATACTTATAGAAAGGCTTATGAAATGCTAGAGGAATTACAAAATGACCTTCACCAGCATGTTCATCTAGAGAATAATATTTTACTGAATCAGTTTGATAAAAAGATATAGATACGAAGAAGGCTAGTTACCGATTAATGAATATAAATCTAAATGGAAATATGTTCTATCAATGCGCCTGTCAATATGATAATATTGATTGAAAATAAATTCAAGTGGTCAATATTACCATGGCTAGAAAAACAATTTTTTACGGATGGATTATCGTTGCGGTAGGCGCTTTGAGTTTATTCTTTTCAGGACCCGGACAGACCTATTCAATCTCCATATTCATAGATTATTATATAAGAAAATTTGATTGGAGTAGAACAGCAATCTCAAGCTTTTACTCGATCGCCACATTGATATCGGGATTTTCATTGCCATTTGTTGGTAGAATTATTGATTCGATAGGACATTGGACGAGGCTAAAACCACCAGATCGTTTTGGTTGATGATGTTTTGTATGACTGTACCTTCCATGATCAATACAGGTATGACATTTCATATGATTTCCATCGTAGCGGAAAAAGGTCTGGATCCTGCATTTGGGGCATACGTTCTAAGCCTTACCGCTCTATCCCAGACTCCATTTAATTTTTTATTATATGCCGTTGCAATTAAGAAAAAGCTGATACCATCGATTTTGATGATATCAGCTTTTTAATCCTCGTGCTTTATTGTGTTCACTTATCAATAATAGTTATTGTTGATTAAGCCTCATAAAATGCTTTATAGCCCTTGTAGGTCATATAGATATCAGCCTTGCTGGCTATTTCATAGGGACCATGGACACTTAACAGTGACACACCGCAATCCACTACTTCCATCCCATAATTTGCCAGAATATAAGCGATGGTACCACCACCACCCTGATCCACTTTTCCGAGCTCACCCATTTGCCAAACAACTTGATTATCGTCGAATATTTTTCTGATCCTGTTCATGTATTCTGCATTTGCATCATTGCTGCCACCCTTGCCTCTTGAACCTGTATATTTAACAAGCGTAATACCCCTACCAATGTATGGTGTGTTGCGTTTATCCATCACATCAGGGTAATTTGGGTCGAATCCGGCCAAGGTATCTCCAGATAAGACGCTAGAATTGCTCAATGCTCTCCTTAATATTAGGTCTGAGTAATTTTTTTCAGTAAGATTTATCAATTCAGCAACTGTATTTTCGAAGAATTTTGATGCCATGCTTGTATTGCCGACGCTGCCAATTTCTTCCTTGTCCACAAATAAAGCAACTGCGGTCTTTTGTGGCTTATCAATGTCAAGAATCGCTTGCAATGATGTGAATACGCACGCTCTGTCATCCTGACCGTAACCTCCGATCATGCTTCTGTCAATACCTACATCTCTTGATTTGCCCGCTGGAACGATTTCAATTTCAGCTGTTGTGAAGTCTCCTTCGGAGATGTCATAACGATCATGCAATATTTTTAAGATATTGAGTTTAACCTTATCGCTGATTTCATCATCTTTATATGGTATGCTGCCGAACAGTATGTTCAAGCCTTCACCAGTTATGCCATCACCCATTTTCTTGTCCATTTGATCTTTGGCAAGATGGGGGAGAAGATCGGTTATAAAGAAAACAGGATCCTTGTCATCTTCGCCAATAACAATTGATATCTTATCGCCGTTTGGTTTTACAATCACACCATGCAATGCCAGCGGCAAGGTAACCCATTGGTATTTTTTGATGCCACCGTAATAATGGGTTTTCAGCAGAGCCAGTTCCGAATCCTCATAAAGCGGAAATTGTTTCAAATCGATTCGGGGTGCATCGAGATGTGATCCTATTATATGCATACCATCTTCAAGTTTATGGTTGCCAATTACAAAAAGTGCAACGCCTTTTCCCTTATTGCCGACATATAGCTTCGTTCCCTGTACTGGAGACTTATTGTTCTCAATAAAATAATCCAATGGTTTGAAACCATTCTCTTCAACAATCCGGATTATTTCATCGTTGGCTTCCCTTTCAGTCTTGCCCGTGTCCAAGAACGATTTATAACGCTCACTGACAGCAAGCGTCTTATCTAATTCCTTTTTATCCAGTTTTTCCCATGCATTATGCCATTTATGAACAAGTGATTCCTGTAGTTTTTTTCCTTTTGATTCAGTTTTCATGACTTGACTCCTTTCTTTTTATATTTTTAAATAGGCCAATACTTTATTTCACCGTTAATATTGGTGGGTTTGATTTTTCCTTCATCTTCCAAATAATCTAAATGCGCGGAAGCCTCACCGGTTGCGAACCATTTCTGAACAACAGGAAATGCCTTCCAATCCTTGGCTTTGATGGACCATGTCATTTTTGAGGCGACATCATAGGGTGACAATCCTGGATATTGCATCACAATATTATACGCTTCAGCAATTCTTTTTTTATGGTGACTGAACAACTCGTCGATTCTCTCAGAGCAATTGCCCATTGGATTCCTGTGAGATGAGAAAGTCAACTCGACAGGCATATTTTTAATTATATTGAGACTGTTCATGTACTGTCCCAATGAATTTTGAAAACCTCTCCATTTCGTGATATTGGGTGTTATGTCAAATATTACATGGTCTCCACTAAACAATAGCTTCTCGTTTTCAATATATAAACACATATGGCCTGGCGTATGTCCGGGGGTTAAAACAGCTTTTATCACTCGATTTCCCAAATCTATCATATAGCCATCTTCGATTTCTGTGTATTCAGTTTCAATTGGCGGTGCATATTTGACAATAGGACTATTTTTTATATTGTTTGCAAATTCTTCTTTCGAGAATCCCAAGGCGTAGAATATTGTTTCAAGATTATCAAAATAATTAATGTTAAAAAAAGTTTTTATATGTTGAGAATCAATTCTACTCATGTAAATTTTAGAATTTGGGGATGCGATTCTAGCGCACAATCCAGCGTGATCAGTATGCAGATGAGTTAGGAAGATGTCGGTGCTGTTCATATCAACTCCAATCTCTTTGATTCCATCTGATAATGCGTCATAACAGATCTGGGTGTTGAAACCGGTATCTATCAACAAATTTCTTGTTTTACCTTTGATCAGGTAACTATTAAGATTTTTAAGAGGATTTTCAGGTAGTGGTACTTTTATCATATAAATATCTTTTGCTATATTGTTTATCATCTTATCTCCTAGTCGGATTATTTGTTATCTGGCATCCTTACATTATAGAGTAAATGTTAAGAATTTTCAAGAAGAAGGGTAATGACACAAGTGATTACAAATCAAAAAACCCACAACCATTGGTTGCGGGTTTGGTTTATGTTTTAATAATTCAATTTTCTCGGAAGTGTACCTGCTTCTTCTACCCATTTCTCCACTTGTTTAAGGGCAGGTGGTTTTCTTACCAGTTTTTTCTCTTCATTAACTTCCAACATCTTATTATAGAGATTTTCCGCTTTTCTTTTTGAAAGTTCAGGAACTGTATCAACCCCAGCCGCTTCAAGCAATTCTGAATATTCGCCCCCAATTCCTTTAATCCTCATCAAATCCGCATGATTGGCCCATTTTAAAATCAGTTTTTCAGAAATACCAGTTTTTTCTGCAATGCCCGTCCTACCTTTTTTTGTTGAACATTCCTCAAGGTATGCTTCAATAGAATTAATGCCCACTTCTTTCAATTTAGATTCATAGGCTTCGCCTATCCCTTCTACAACAGTTAATCTGGCCATTTGTATCCCCTTTCTTAAAATATGGTTTTATTAGTGAATCTATCGTTGTATGCTATACTATACCTCGTAGAGATTCACTAATATAATAACATTATAACCATAGAAGAAGTAAAATACAATAATATTATCTGAATATTCATTCATAATCCTCGTATGCAATAAAATAAACAAAAAGACTTTTAATATAAGACAATTGTTTGTATTTATTATATAATTATAAGGCAACGATTAGAGTACACAGATTATTGAACTGTCAAAATTGGGGGATAACATGAATAAAAACAAACTAAATTTAGATAAAAGGTTGATTCTGCTATGTCTTATGATGATAGGCATTTTGTCCTTAAATATTACTGTAGAAGCGTCTTCAAAAAGCAAGCCTTTGTTGATTATCGGAGACGACATTGACTACCCGCCATACAGCTTTATTGATGACGATGGCAATCCAGCTGGTTTTAATGTTGAGCTGGCTAAAGCCGTGGGCGAGGCTATGGGCTACCAGGTTGAGATCAAGCTGGATGAATGGAGCAAAACCAGAGAAGCATTGGAATCAGGCGATATTGATGCTATAGCCGGCATGTTCCACTCAGAGGAAAGAGAAAAGATATACAGCTTCTCAGTAGTGCATAACATAACCAATGGCGATATATTAACCACAAAAGACATAAAAATGAATAGCCTTGAAGATTTGAGGAACCAGGCTGTTGTTATCCAAAAGGGTGATATAATTGGTGAATATCTTAAAGAACTAAATTATGATATGAGTTTTGTCGAGGTTGCGACCTATAAAGAGGCAGTCAATTTGATAGCGAGCGGGCAATATGATTATGCTGGGGTACTTAAGCTACCGGCTATGTATTCCATAAGAGATGGTCAATACACAAATATTGCATTACAGGGCTTGACACTTAATCAAAACCCTTACAGCATGGCTGTGCTGAAGGGAAATGAGACACTTCTATTGACGTTGAATGGCGGTCTGCAACTGCTTAAAGCTACCGGCGGATACGATACTATTTATGATAAATGGCTAGGCATATACGAAGAAGTGACTCTCAAGACTATCTTTTTTGATTATTTATGGTTTTTCTTGATAGTAATATCAATATTTGTTTTTTTCTTCATTCTGACTTTCATATTGAGGAAATTAGTCAATATTAAAACCAGACAGTTAAAGGAAATCAATATTGATCTGCAGGGTAAGACAGAAAGTCTTATTCTGAGTGAAAAGAAGAATGAGTCAATACTATCCACCCTTCCAGACTTGGTATTTGTATTGGATAAGAATGGTATTTTTCTAGATTATCGGTACAATAACGGTAAAAAAATGCTATTATTGGAGAAAGAGTTTACAGGCAAAAGT
>JAUYTY010000194.1 GCA_030694905.1 Eubacteriales bacterium
AAAGACAACACCATCTACAACACCGAATTATGGAGCGAGTATCCTGTTGGCAGATGGTCGGATCAGATCCTGCCTGAACTGAAAAAAGTGATAAGCAAACCGCTCATAGTCAGTGTGGGTTATACAGCATCCGACATGGCAGTTGTTGTGCCAAAGGTGAACGCGTTTGCAGATTTTTTTGAGGTTAGCACCCATTATGGCATGGATGAACTGGGTCACCTGGTTGATAAAATCTGTTCATTGACTGATAAGCCTGTATTTGTCAAATTGAGCCCGCATATTCAGGATTATATCGCTTTTGTGGAAAAAGCTGTCGAGCATGGCGCGAAGGGCGTAGTGGCCATCAATTCTTTAGGGCCCGGAATGATCGTGGATCTCAAAAGCAAGTCGGTTACAATAGGTGTGGATGGTGGAAAATCATGGATTTCAGGTCCCTCTATCAAGCCCATTGCACTACATCGTGTTGCAAATATCAGAAAAGCTTTTCAGGATCTTCCGATTATCGCCTGTGGTGGTGTGGAAAAAGCCGAGGATGTTTTGGAATTCATCCTTGCCGGAGCGGATCTTGTCCAAATGCTGTCGTCTTCTATGATCAAGGGCAGAGACCTTTTCGACAAAATTGTAATCGACCTGCCTGTTTTGATGGCACGTTATGGGATTGATTCCATAGAAGAACTGAGAAATACAACGTTAAATACTACGCCAATAGGAAAGGGAGGGTATCCCTCTGTAGATGACAATATCTGTACTATGTGCAGATTATGTGTCAGGATATGCCCTGAAATGGCCCTTAGCCTTGATTCAAATATCCAATTGGACAGGGAAAGATGCATCTGTTGTGGATTATGCCAGTCCAGATGTCCTGTGGGTGCCATATCGGGGGTGATCTGATGACAAATTATCGGTTGAGATGCATCTCGTGCGAGAAAGAATATGTACCCCAAAGAAGCCTTTATTATTGCCAGGAATGTGGACCGCTTATGGGCACATTAGAGGTTATATATGATTACGATAATATAAAAATCGGACGGGACTTTTCGAAAACTGCTAGCATAACCCAGTTTTCTGATCTATTACCGGTAAAATTTCAAACCGACATGGATTCTTTCGTCGGGGGTACACCGCTTATCAGGCTGAAAAACCTTTTCGGCTCAGATGAGATCATGATCAAATTTGACGGGGTGAGCATGTCGGGCTCATATAAGGATAGAGCAAGCATCATTGCCATCAATAAGGCAATAGAGTATGGGTTTGATACAATATTTTGCGCCTCCACCGGCAATGCTGCGTCGTCTCTTGCCATACTGTCCGCAAACACAAAACTGAGGACCTATATTTTTGTACCCTCGACCATACCAAAAGGAAAGCTTGCCCAGCTGGTGGCAGCCGGTGCGATTGTGCTTCCTCTAATAGGCACTTATGATGAGGCTTTTGATATTTCAATGGATATAGGATTAAAAAAGGGCTGGTATTGCAGGAATTCCGCTATCAATCCATACCTTCTTGAGGGCAAGAAAACCGGTGCTTATGAGATAATTGTCCAGAATGATTATAAGGTTCCTGATTTTTGCTTTGTATCCGTAGGAGATGGAACTGTTGTAAGCTCGCTATTTAAAGGCTTCATGGAGTTCAATAGATTAGGCCTGACAGACAGGATGCCCAAAATAATCGGTGTTCAGGCTGAAGGAGCATCCACGCTCAAGCGGGTTTTTGAAAATGGGAAGCCGTATCTGCCTGTCGAAGAGAAGGTTCATACCATAGCCGATAGCATATCGGTAGGAAACCCGAGGGACGTGATTAAAGCCTGCCAATACATGGAAAAATATGACGGTGAGTTTATCAGTGTAAGCGATGAGGAAATACTTAAAGGCATCATGACGCTAGGATCCACAACAGGTGTATTTTCTGAACCGGCTGGAGCGACTGCTTTTGCAGGGTATATGAAAATGATGCGTAACCGGAGAATATCTCCTGAGCAATCAGTTTGTCTGGTGATTACCGGCAATGGATTGAAGGATATTCATGCTGTTGAGAATGCAGTCAATGTAAATAATTATAAAAAAGAAGAAATTTACAATATGTTGGAGGGGGTTTAATATGAATTTTAAGGAAATTGTACAACCTTCGTCATTGGAAGAAGCCTATGAGTATTTGGCAAATCATCAAAAGGCGGTCATTATTGGAGGCGGTGTATTTCTGAAGTTGCAGAAAAGAGAGGCTGAGCTTGGAATCGATCTTTCCCGATTGCCTCTATCATACCTCAAAGAAGACGAGAAGGAGCATCACATTGGTTCCATGACTACTCTACGAGAGATTGAGATCAGCAGTATTCTGCCGCAGTGCATGGTGGAATCTGTCAGGCAGATTGGCGGCGTTGGGCTTAGAAACATGGTGACTATCGGTGGCAGTGTTTGCGGGAAATACCCTTTTTCGGATATCAATACCGCGTTGTTGTCATTGGGAGCTAGGCTTGTCTTTTTCAAGAAGGGCGAGATTTCAATGGAACGTTTTCTGGGTGAAAACTACGTCCTGAATGATATTCTGACATCTATTGTTGTACCAAAGGTTGAGTACTCCACCTGTAGATATTTCAAGCACACCTACACGGACTTCTCTTTGGTTAATCTAAGTGTCGCTTCCGGAGAAAACGTAAGAATTGCTGTTGGTGCGAGACCGGGAAGATCGGTAGTTGTTCCGGATATCAACACCGGGCATACATCGGAAGAATTGCTTGCCCGGATAGAATTCAAGGATGATATAAGGGGAAGCGGTGCCTATAGGAGACATATAGCCGAGGTTATGTTGACTGAGATATTGGAGGAGGGATTGTTATGGAAATAATGTTGACAATCAATAACCAAAAGCGCAGGCTTCTGATTGATCCTGACGAGTTTTTGCTGGACACGCTCAGGAAGGCCGGCATAAAAAGTGTTAAGAGAGGCTGCGATACGACATCCTGCGGCATGTGCTCAATATCGGTCGACAATAAATTGGTCAACTCATGCTCATATTATACCATAAGGGCGATCGGAAAAGAGATTTTGACCGTTGAGGGAATACCTGAAGAGGCTGGATTGATAGCTGATTTTATAACTGCTGAGGGAGCTGAGCAATGTGGATTCTGTTCTCCCGGGCTTGTCATGGCAATCCATACCATGAAAAATGATTTGGATGACTTCAGTCTGGAGAGTATCAAGCATTATCTTGCAGGGAACTTCTGCAGATGCTCAGGCTACGAAGGTCAGCACAGAGCGATACTCAAGTATCTGGAGGTGAAATAAATGGGTGTAAAAAAATCAATCCCTAAGATTGACGGGAAAGGGCTTGTCACCGGCAAGCCGGCTTACACTGATGATCTGAGCCCGGAGAATGCATTGATAGTGAAAGTGCTGAGAAGTCCGCATGCCTACGCTGAGATAATGGATATTGACGTGGAAGAAGCCTCGGCGATAGAAGGCATAAAATGCATCTTAACCTATAAGAATGTACCGGCTGGCATGTTTACCAGGGCGGCTCAAGGCTATCCGGAACCATCACCGTATGACAAGAAGATTCTAGATAGATACGTGAGATACATAGGAGATGAAGTGGCCGCTGTAGCGGGTATTGATGAAAAAACAGTCGATAGGGCACTTGATGCCATCAAGGTGACTTACAGACAGCTAAAACCGATAATCGATTTTGAAAAAGCCAAGGATTCGGATGTTCTGGTTCATAATCATGACAGAAGCTGCAGCTTGTTTGACATCGGACATGCGCCTGAAAGAAATCTAGCCGCCAGCTATCAGATGGAAATTGGAAATGTTGCGGAAACCTTGGAGCAATGTGATGTTGTACATGAAGGCACATATTATACGGATGCAAATTCACACTGCATGGCTGAGCCTCATGCATCATCGGCTTATTTAGACCTGCAGGGGAGATTGACAATCATGTCGTCTACCCAAGCGCCATTTCATATCAGAAGGATTCTGGCTAAGATTTTGGTGATGCCGATTTCAAGCATAAGAGTGATCAAACCAAGGATTGGTGGTGGTTATGGCGGCAAGCAGGCCGTGCATGGCGAGTTTTTTGTCGCACTGACAACTCTCAGAACCAAGCTGCCATCCAAAATGATATATTCGAGAAAGGAAGTCTTTCAATCCACTTACACCAGGCATGCAACCAGAACCGATATGAAGATAGGCGCTATGAAGGACGGAACCATAAAAGCCATCGATATGAATGTGTTGTCAAACACAGGCGCATATGGTGAGCATTCCTTGACAGTTCTGATGGTCATTGGGGCCAAGTCTCTGCCGTTATACAACAAGGTTGATGCTGTGGCATTCCGGGGAGATGTGGTCTACACCAACATAACACCGGCTGGTGCCTATCGGGGATACGGGGCTGTGCAAGGCAACTTCGCCCTGGAATCTGCCATTGATGAACTGGCGGACAAACTGGGTATTGACCCCGTTGAAATCAGAACAAAAAATATGATAAAGGTCAAAGAGACTTCAAAGATATTTGAGGTCATGGGAGAAGGCCGTGAGGGCACCCCGACGATTATTGAGTCCTGCGGATTGGATAAATGCATGGCGGTTTGCCTCGAAAAATTGAATTGGAAAGATAAGTATCCAAGGCAGGTTATCGATGAGAACATAGTCCGTGGTGTTGGACTGGCAATCGCAATGCAAGGATCGGGAATTCCTCATATTGATATGGCCTCCTGCATCTTAAAGTTAAATGACGATGGGTCTTTCAACATGATGATTGGTGCAACAGATCTGGGAACCGGATCTGACACCATTTTGGCCCAGATGGCAGCAGAAACCCTGAGAGTTCCTGTTGAAAAG
>JAUYTY010000205.1 GCA_030694905.1 Eubacteriales bacterium
TTCCGGTTATGGTCAAGTCATCATTCCCTTTTTCCCTTTCATTAGCAATGATGGTGCCTGGATCATCAGGGTAGTTTGTATTTCTGATATTGATGGGTATATTAGCGCTTCTAACAGGGTATATCGCCTCATCATGGAGCACAGATGCACCCATATAGGCAAGCTCCCTCAACTCTCTGTAGGTTATGTGCCTGATTTTTTTCGGATTCTTGATTATTCTTGGGTCTGCCATCAAAAAACCTGACACATCTGTCCAATTCTCATAGATGCTAGATTCCATGCAGCTTGCCACCAGAGAACCGGTGATATCTGAACCACCTCTTGAAAATGTTTTAATATCACCTAAAGCACTGGTGCCGTAAAAACCTGGAATCACCGCATATTGGACGTCTTTAAGCCTTTCATTCATTATGCGTTTAGTTTTTTCATAATCTAAGGAACCATCCATTTTGAAGAAAATGATATCTTTGGCGTCAACAAATTCATAATCTAGATAATCTGCCAGTATGATAGCATTGAGGTATTCTCCCCTGCTTGCCAGATAATCCAAGGATATTCCTTTATTCAGCTTGCTCTTGATGCTGCTCAGATATAAGTCAATATCCACATTTTTGCATAGCTCACCGCCTATGCTCCTAAACCTGTCCTCTATCATCTTGTATACCTGGTCAAACGGGACGGAATAAGTTAGATGAGCATGACATAAGTAAAGCAGATCAGTTATTTTGTTATCTCCTTCGTGTCTCTTGCCAGGAGCTGACACAACAATATATCGTCTTTCCTTATCTGATTTTATTATTTCCGCTGCTTTCTTCAACTGCTCACCGCTGGAGGTTGAAGTGCCTCCAAATTTAGCTACTTTTAACATTTTGTCTCCTTATCGCGAACATATGTCTATATTTCATAAACTCATAGTATATACTATACATCAACTGTTAAAAAAAATAAACCCTTTTATCAAAAATCTTGTATATATTTATTTGTGATTATCCCAATGAATCAAGTAAAAAAGCCATGAGTAAAACTCATGACAAAAATCACTGATTCTTACCCCTGATGTATTGCAGCACTCCCTCCAACGTTGGGTTTCGTTTCGGACAGTTCCATGTTTTTTCAACAAGGACCCAGCATCAACATTATGCTTCGGCGACAGCTCCTTTCCCTAATTAACAGTACTCTTAACTCATCGCGGCCTCTGCAATACAATATTTAATTTTTTAAATGTTAACAGATTAGATAACCTATGTCAACTAATCTCTTCAGCACATGCTCTCATTAATCCATTCTGAAGCCTTGTCAACTATGCCCGCATGGCCTAGTCCGTATTTTTCGGTCAATTCCTCAACACTGCCATGCTCGATGAACTGGTCCGGGAGGCTTAGGATTCTCAAATCAACATCTCTCGGAATAAAGTCATTCAAGATCCTTCCTACCGAACCATATTTTACAGTTTCGTCAATAAAGAGAATTCTTTTTGTTCTGATTGATTCTTTAATAATCAGGTCCGGATCTAAAGGTTTAATGGCTTTAAGTTTGACAACCCCTGCGCTGATTCCTATTTCTTCCAAGTCTAAAGCCGCTTGATAAACTTCGCTGATCAGTCTTCCAAAGGTGACCAGGGTTATATCTTCTCCTGATTTGAGAAGTCTCGGGTCTAGAAGGTTTTCACCATGGTCTGTGCCTGTTTTCTCAGCTGAGCCCCTCGGATATCTGATGACTATTGGACCCTTGCCACTGAAGACAGACCATTCAAGCATTTTTTCCATGTCGTCAAAGTCAGAAGGGGTCAGAATCGTAAGATTTGGGATTTGATAAAGAAAACCGGAATCAAACACACCCTGGTGAGTCTCACCATCTTTGCCAACCAACCCGGCCCTGTCAACACAGAGAATCACGTGCAAATTCTGCAAGGCGACATCGTGGACCAGCTGATCATATGCTCTCTGTAAAAATGTTGAGTACAATGGAAAAACCGGAATCAGTCCACCTGCTGCCATTCCAGCTGATAGCGTCACACCATGCTGTTCTGCAATTCCGACATCAAAAAACCTTTTGGGAAATTTCTCGGCAAACGCTTCAAGCCCTGTACCGTTTTTCATACCTGCTGTTATTGCTACAATTCTATTGTCTCTTGTACCTAATTCAACCAATTTCCTTCCGAACACATCAGAGAAAGACACTGAATCTACTCCAATCAAATCACCCGTTGCCTCATCATACTTTCCTACGCCATGGAATACATCAGGTTTCTGTTCAGCTGGTTTGTAACCCTTGCCTTTTTTAGTATGAACATGCAGCAGAATTGGTGCTTTTGTGTTTTTGACCCTCTGTAATATGCTGATCAAATCCGCCATGCTGTGTCCATCTACAGGGCCAATATATCTGAATCCAAGCTCCTCAAAAAGCATGCCTCCATTGACAAAAAACAATTTAAAGGATTCTTTGATTTTCCTGATGAATTTGATGGCATATTTGCCAACACCCGGTATTTTCCCCAGAAAAGTTTCTACTTCCTTTTTCACTGAGTAGTAGGCTTTTCCAGTTCTGAGTCTGGATAGGCTCGTGGAGATACTACCGACATTCTTAGAGATGGACATCTCATTATCATTGAGAATCACAATCAGATTGCTTTTTTTCCTTCCTGCGTCATTCATAGCCTCCAGTGCCATTCCACCTGATAGCGCCCCATCACCTATCAGTGAGATCACATTAAAGTCCTCACCCTTGAGGTCTCTGGCATTGACCAAACCAAGAGCGGCGGAAATAGAAGTGCTGCTATGTCCCGTCTCAAATATATCATGATCGCTTTCGGATTTTTTGGGAAATCCGCTCAAGCCTTCAAGCTGTCGAAGTGTATCGAATCTATTTTTTCTTCCGGTTATGATCTTATGAACATAGCTTTGATGTCCCACATCAAATATTATCTTATCCTTTGGCGAATCGAAAACATAATGCATAGCGATGGTAAGCTCCACCACGCCAAGATTAGAAGCCAGATGGCCACCTGTCTTCGAAATTGAGCTTATTAAAAATTGTCTGATATCTTCCGCCAAATCTTCAAGTTCTTCAATATTCAGTTTTTTTAAATCATCTAAGCAATTTACGCTATCTAAAATTCTGTACATGTTTCATTCCTTTCGATTTCATCTCAATATTATACCATATTTAATTTTTTTTTGACAAAGAATAGTAATTTTTTAATTTAATTTAATATATGCAATTTTATACATTATTTGATTTTGTCATCAATATATATACGAACATTAACAATTAATAAAATTATTTATTTCGTATATATTCAATGTGTCTTTTTTATATATTATCTCTGAAAACGTTATTTCAACTATCTTTCAAGTTTTTTAAAAATAGAAACGTTTTCTTGAATTCTTTGCAGATTTTTCTCTTTACAAACAAATAAACGAATGTTAGAATAATTTCATTATTAAATAAATGTTATAAGATTTGTATAATTATTTATTCCCGGTAATTTTGGATCTTATCATTTAATAAGAAAGGAGGATAATAAAAAGGAAGCGGCAAAACAAAATATATCTTAGAGGTGGAAGTATGGATTATGGTTTTGCTATTGACACAATATGGGTTTTAGTTGCAACAGCTTTAGTTTTCTTTATGCAGGCGGAATTTGCTATGGTAGAGACAGGTTTTACCAGAGCCAAGAATGCAGGAAACATCATTATGAAAAACCTGATGGATTTCTCAGTTGGCTCATTGGTATACTGGTTCGTAGGTTTTGGAATCATGTTCGGAAGTGATATAGGTGGTTTAATCGGTTCGATAGATATCATGTCAAAAGGATCGTATGAATATCTTGGATTAACAGTGCCTTTATCCGTTTTTTTAATATTCCAGACCGTTTTCTGTGCCACAGCAGCCACAATTGTTTCGGGAGCTATGGCCGAAAGAACAAAGTTTAAATCTTATTTGATCTACAGTTTTTTTATCTGTTTGATTATCTATCCGATCGCAGGTCATTGGATCTGGGGTGGTGGATGGTTATCAAAGCTGGGTTTTCATGATTTTGCAGGATCTACAGCTGTCCATTCCATCGGTGGATGGGCGGCCCTGGTAGGTGCCTCTGTTTTAGGACCGCGTCTAGGCAAATACAACAAGAACGGCACGCCTAACGCGATACCTGGTCATAGTTTGACACTCGGCGCACTGGGGGTCTTCATACTTTGGTTTGGATGGTTCGGATTCAATCCAGGATCAACGCTGTCAGGCATGGCCAGCAAGGATATGGGGCATATATTTATGACCACCAACCTATCAGCAGCCTCCGGAGCACTTTTTACAATGCTGCTGACATGGTACAAGTATGGTAAGCCGGATGTCAGCATGACATTGAATGGTGCGCTGGGTGGTCTGGTGGCTATCACTGCAGGATGTGATACTGTCAGTTTTGGCGGTGCGGCTTTAATTGGCATTTTAGCCAGTTTTGTCCTTCTGTTCGGAATCGAGTTTGTTGACAAGAAGTTGAGAATCGATGATCCGGTTGGTGCTATAGGTGTTCATGGATTGTGTGGGGCGTTTGGTACTCTCAGTGTTGGAATTTTCGCTACTGACGGCGGGTTGCTTTACGGGGGTGGCGCTTCCCTTCTGATGATTCAAGCATTGGGTGTATTGGCAGTTGCAGCCTGGACGCTATCAACCACATACGTTCTATTCAAGGCCATAGACTTGACAGTTGGACTTAGGGTATCTGAAGATGAAGAGACCTCCGGACTGGATATTGAGGAACACGGCATTGAGAGCTATGCTGACTTCGCTCCAAGAGTGCTCTATATCAAATAAGGAGGATCATTATGTCTGAAATCTATACAAAAATCGAAATAATCACAAGGCCAAGCAAACTTGAAGAGTTAAAAGACGCTTTAATGGATATCGGCGTTGAGGGAATGACTGTTTCAAATGTGCTCGGTTCCGGCAAACAAAAGGGCCACACCACAAAATACAGAGGTGCTGATTACACGGCTTTGCTGCTTCCAAAAATAAAGGTTGAGGTTGTTGTATGTAAAACACCTGTGGAAAAAGTGGTAGAAACGGCTCATGCTATTTGTAGAACCGGAGAGATTGGTGACGGAAAAATATTCATTTATCGGATTGACAATATCTATCGCATCAGAACAGGCGAATCCGGATCTGATGCAATCAATTAAAAAAGATGGCCAATTTTGGCCATCTTTTTGATTGAGATGATATTACATCATTCCTGGCATTCCACCATGCATTCCGCCTGGCATTCCACCCATGGAATCTTTGTCTTTCGGTTCTTCTACCACAGCAGCTTCCGTTGTCAACACCATTGCTGCAACTGACGCGGCATTTTGAAGAGCACTTCTAGTAACCTTCGCAGGGTCAACAATACCTGCATGCATCATGTTGACGTATTTGCCGCTCAACACATCAAATCCGTCTCCAACAGTGCCATTTTTAACTTTATCGACAATTACAGAGCCTTCCAGACCGGCATTGATTGCAATTTGTCTCAATGGTTCTTCCAATGCTCTCATGATAATCAACGCACCGGTTCTTGCATCGCCTTCCAATGAATCAGCAACCTGTTCAACTGCTTTTATGGTGTTTACCAAGGCAACACCACCACCAGGAACAATGCCTTCTTCTACAGCGGCACGAGTTGCATTCAATGCATCCTCAATTCTCAATTTCTTTTCTTTCATTTCAGTCTCAGTAGCCGCGCCAACATTGATAACCGCAACACCACCTGAAAGCTTCGCTAATCTTTCCTGAAGTTTTTCTTTGTCAAATTCTGAAGTCGACTCTTCCAGCTGAGCTTTTATCTGTCTAACCCTATCGCCGATAGCTTCTTGAGTTCCTGCACCATCAACTATTGTGGTGTTTTCTTTGTCAACCTTGACAGTTTTTGCATTGCCAAGCATTTCTAGAGTTGCTTCCTTGATGTCATATCCCAATTCTTCTGAAATGACTTCTCCACCTGTCAGTGTGGCAATGTCTCTCAACATTTCTTTTCTTCTGTCTCCAAATCCCGGTGCTTTGACAGCGACACAGTTGAATGTACCTCTAAGCTTATTGACAACCAGTGTTGCAAGGGCTTCACCCTCTATGTCTTCTGCTATTATCAGCAATGGCTTGCCTTGTTGAACGATTTTTTCCAAGACAGGCAATATTTCCTGAATATTAGTGATTTTCCTATCAGTAATCAAAATATAAGCATCATCCAATGTAGCTTCCATTTTCTCCGCATCCGATACCATGTATGGAGACAGGTATCCTCTGTCAAACTGCATTCCTTCAACCACTTCCAGATCAGTATCCATCGTTCTGGATTCTTCAACGGTAATGACACCTTCTCTGCCGACCTTGTCCATTGCTTCAGATATCAATTTGCCTATCAACGTGTCAGAAGCTGAGATTGATGCAACCTGTGCCACATCTTCGCTGGTTTCAACTTTCTTCGATAATTGCTTCAATTCGGCGACTGCTGCATTTACAGCCAACTGAATACCTTGTTTCAGGATCATTGGGTTAGCGCCTGCAGCGACGTTTCTCAGACCTTCTCTTATAATTGCTTGTGCTAGCAATGTAGCGGTAGTGGTTCCGTCACCTGCCACGTCATTTGTTTTCGTAGCGACTTCCTTGACCAATTGAGCTCCCAGATCTTCAAACGGGTCGCTTAGCTCTATCTCTCTGGCGATTGTAACGCCATCGTTTGTTATCAAAGGACTTCCGTACGATTTCTGCAATACAACGTTTCTTCCTTTGGGTCCCAATGTAATCTTAATGGTGTCAGCAAGCTTATTGACACCTGCTTCCATCGCTCTTCGTGCTTCTTCATCGAATCTAATAATTTTTGCCATTTTCTACACCTCTCTCCTATTCAACTACTGCTAATATATCTTCTAATTTTAGAATAGTATATTCGTTGTTGTCCATCTTGACTTCCGTTCCGGCATACTTTGAAAAAATCACCTTGTCACCGACTTTGATTTCATCTTTCTTCTTTTCGTCGTTGAGTATACCTGCGCCTATTGCAAGAACCTCTGCCATCTGTGGTTTTTCCTTGGCCGAGCCTGGCAATACTATTCCGCTCTGGGTTTTTTCTTCAGCTTCCAAAACTTTTATAACGACTCTGTTTCCTAGTGGTTTGATATTCATATTTACCTCCTTAGTTTATCTTCTTTTCTGATTTTGTTAGCACTCACCTTCAATGAGTGCTAACACCAACTGTCACTATGATACTTCAATAGCTTGAAAGTTTCAAACATTAATATTGATTAAATACTGCCATTTTTAGCAAAATTCCTAATATTATCTAATTTTATCTACTGATTACGCTGTATTTCTCTTGATTTCTTTGATTTTCATATTTATGTATTTTTTGAACCAACATTGTTTTCTTTTGCATAATAAAAAAGGTACTGTTGAGCAAAGCCTGAGTACTCGCCAAATTTTTGTTCTGCTATGCTTTTGATTTCAGTGGTTTTTCCAGAAATTGAAAAGAGTTCCCGCATAATTCTCTGTATCCAGATATCTACCGGAAACGACTTGAAATGAGCCATGGAAAACAACATGACGCAATGGGATACCTTATCACCTACACCATCAAGCTTTTTCAATTCATCAGATGCATCCTCATATGCCAAGTGCTTAAGGGAGTACAACCATTCCCGATTTGAGTCAATATAGACTGCAGCTCCATGAATATATTTATCCCTGTACCCTACCTTGCATTCTCTTATATCACTGATGGCCAGCTTGGCAACTGTAGCGCAATCGGGGAATGAATAATAGTCCCTGCCTTTGTAATTTGTGATATAGACACCATGTCTAACTGAAATATCTTCTATTATCCTCTTGATTTGTGGAATGCTTTTATTGGCGGAAATGATAAAAGAGACAAGGCATTCCCATTCATCCTGCTTCAGTAACCGCAATCCTTTTCCATAATCTACGACCGGTTTCATGCTGTTGCAAGTGGTCAGTCTTCTTCTGATTTTGGAATAGTCTCTCCCCAGGTCGAAATACTCAAACCAGATTTTTTCAAAATCCTCTCTGTTTGTGTTGCTGATAACCAGCGCATTATCACGCATAGCGACATTGATCACTCTGTTGTGGGCTACGCCGGTATAACTGCCATCCGGGTGCACATCCCATCGAAAGCATTGTCCACACTCAAAAACATGCTTTGGTATGAAGTCAAAGATTTCAGTTATCAATACACGATCTTCAATATAATTAATTTTCATTCTTTCTCCATCAACAGGGTTCTTAGGCTCAGGTGGCGTTTCAAACGCAATCTGAACCTTAGAAACTGTTAGTCATCGGATGAATCAAAATAGAACTAACATTCCCATTCCATTACCTTTGATAGAAAAACAAAAGCAAAGGAACGAAAACATTAGTTCATTCTTAATAATCTTTTAATGCTTATATGCTATCTTTCTTATGCTTGTAATAATAAGCCAAAGTGTAAAGACTTTCATTCATGTGAACATTTTCAATAGCGACACTCTCAGAAACCTTAATATCTGTTGGCGCGAAATTCCATATGGCTTGGATGCCGTTATAAATCAGTATGTTGGCGACATTCTGGCTGACTTCCTTTGGTGTGCATATGACACCTATGTCCACATGCTCCCTTTTTAGATACTCTGGCAGGTCATCTATATCTTTTATTTCCAGATCCCTGATTTTTAAACCCATTAGTTTTGGATTCTTATCAAACAAGGCCTTCACTTCAAAGCCTTCTTCATAAAATCCAGCATAGTTGGCTACTGCCTGTCCGATGTTTCCTGCGCCAACTATTATGACCTTATAATTGTTGT
>JAUYTY010000207.1 GCA_030694905.1 Eubacteriales bacterium
CCTCCGTCAATTCAGTAAGTTAAATTGATATAACTCATATAGATATTTGTTTATTTTACCGATAGGCAAACCCATTACGTTAGGGTACGATCCGCGGATGCTGTTCACCAGCAATTCGCCATAACCCTGAATGCCGTAAGCCCCTGCTTTGTCTGTATATTCATTGGTATTCAGATAGTTTTCAATCATATTGTCACTCAAAACTTCAAATAGCACGTCAGTCTCTTCAAAGTCTATCAGACTTTTATTGGTATTACTATGAAATATGGCAAATCCCGTAAAGACCTTGTGTGTCTTCCCACTTAAATTCCTTAGAATGCTGAACGCTTCATCTCTATCCTGAGGCTTCCCGATTATCCTATCGCAATAAACTACCGTATCGGCAGCCAAAATAATCGTGTCCTGATAATGACCGCTATGGATTATGCTCACAGCCTTTTTAAGCGCGATGGCCATCACCAGTTCCTCAGGCTTTAATTGACTGGAGACACTTTCATCCACAGATGGCGCTTCCGTTATCAAATCAGCCCGGTATTTTTTTAATATTTCAATCCTTCGAGGTGATTTTGAAGCCAATAATAATTTATCCATCATATTCTCACATCTTTCTAAAAATTAAAACTACAATGATTATACCTATTATTCCAGCTAGATTTAAACTCACATTAAACCCAAATGTCACTGTTAAGAAACTTAGATCCAAGGTCGTAGGCGTCAGACCGATGGACTCCGATAGACTTAGAAAAGGTATGTATCTAGATAATGCCTTCCCAATAATATTTCCCATGATTGATCCTGCTGCGATAATAAAAACCCATTTAATCATATTAGTACCTTTATTCATGTCAACTCCATCTCATTAATTGAAACTGCTTTTGAAGATTTTTGACGATAAAAATGGTTGCATAACCAACAAAACAACCTGTAAAAAGGCTCACCAAATACATGATTGGCAGATAGCTTAGTATTCTAATGTTTTGCACCACCAGCGCAGCCGTCATGACCTGTGCTGTATTATGGGCCATAGCCCCAAAAAGACTGATACCTATCAAACTAAAAAAACCACTGAAATATCTGTATGTAATAGCCATGATGATTGTACTGAGGACCGCTCCTGAAAACGAATACAGGAATCCTGCAACATTCCCTGCCACAAGCAGGAACAGTATGGTTCTAAGTATGGCGACAGTCATACCGCTTTTAAACCCAAACAATACGATTACTGTCAGTGTAATCATATTGGGCAATCCAAGCTTGGCTCCTGGCGCGACAAATGGGAATGGTATCATGCTTTCAATAAGACTTAAAATCAAAGCGCCAGATGTAAGCAACGCCAAAAAGATATATTTTCTATTCTTATTCATCCATTCTCCCTGTTAATGTGTAATTGTGTCAATAGATCCGCTTTCGCCTGTCACGATAATAATCAATCTATGAGGTAAGCAAACTATTATTTCACCTGGCTCGCTTATTTTGGACATTTGTACGCATATCTGATCCGGACAATCACTTTCCTGCATATAGACGTGATCGTTCTCAACGTGAATGACATTCCTTCCGTATGCGCTTTCCACTACGATTGTTTCATCAACGCCATAACCCAGTGTGTATTTTTTATAAAGCTCGTTATTGATTATAATCTCAGCATACAGATTGTTGTAATTCAACGCGGCGCTATTAACCGCTATTATCCCTGAAATACTTGCTATAAGTACAATGAATATTAAAATTCTATCATATCTTGTCATCTAATCACCTTGAAATAGTTTATCATTAAAATATTGCATTTACAAGAATAAGAATTTTTGAATAAAAAATTGACCGGTTCATATATGAAACCCAGTCAATTTTACCATTAATCAGCTATTGATCTAAACATCACTCATCAACACTTTCCGTTTGAGTTTATTATCCTGAATGACCTTTTTCTGCCATCTTCCCGTCAAATATATAATAAAGGCAACTATACAGATGAGAATATTGCTAATTATCATTGCAAACCAGATGGATTTTTCTCCAAATGCGGTGTAGTTCTTAAGAATAAGCACCAGTGGAATCCTAAATAGCCACAGCCTGCTTGCCATCACAACCATAGCCATCAAAGTATGCCCAGATCCCTGGAATGTTCCTATAAATATCTGATAAAATCCCATTAACGGCAATCCTAAAGTAATCAGCTTTAAAAAATATGTGCCCTGGGATAACACGTCGCTATTTTCTGTAAATAGCCCAATGATAGAATCAGCGGACAGCAGAATCAATATGCCGCCAGTCACCAAAAAACCGGTGCTCAATAAAGCACTGGTTCTGACAGCTTGTTTAGCTCTTTCAATATTGTTAGCTCCCATGTTTTGTCCGACTATAGTAGCCAAAGCATTTCCAATGCCCATCGCAGGCATGAGAACCAATGAGTTTATTCTGTTGGTAATGCCAAATGCTGCAACAGTCGACTCACCATATGACAGGACAAACATGGTTAGAATAGTAAACCCAAATGCTTCTGTTGCCTGTCCTATAGAAGACGGTAAAGCTATCGACAACAGAGTCTTCGAATCCTTAAAATTTGGTTTAAGCAGTGCTTTATTCATTCTGATGCTGCCATCGGAATTTGTAAATAATTTATATATGGCATAAAGTGCAAATATGCCTCGCGAAATAACTGTTGCTATGGCTGCTCCTTTGATCCCTAAATTAAATGTGAAAATAAAAATCGGGTCAAGTATGATATTCATCAATAAAGAAACTGCGCCATATTTCATTGGCGTCACAGTGTCACCCTGGCCCTGCTTGATAGCGGTAAATGAAAAAAACAGAAACATCGTTGGCAACCCGATAAAAATCACTTGAAGATAGCTCACAGCCTCAGACAACAATTCACCGGCTCCTCCAATAGCGCTCACTATTGAGGAAGCGAACACGGCGCCGGTCAATCCTATGCCTGCTGAAATCAGAAATGATATGGAAATTACCTGACCTGCAACAACCTCAGCCTTTTTTAATGATCCCGCTCCAATATATTGAGAGATGATAGCCGTTCCGGCTACCGAAACACCCATGCCAATTGATATCATAAGAAAAATAATCGGCCAGACCAGTGTAATAGCGGCAACTTGAGTGTCTCCGATCCGACTGACCCAATAGGTGTCAGCCAGATTATATACCGTTTGAATGAAATTGTTAATCATAATAGGCGTAGCCAGAGTTAAAATGACATACGCCATATTGCCGTTCAGAATCATGTTTCGTTTTAGCTTATAGTCCACATTCCCTCCTGCTCAACAGAATTCAATCCCATCCATTATTGATTCACAAAATGACATGCTACAAAATGATCTGGAAGGGTTTCGATACTTTCAGGGTCGATTTCATAACATTTTTCCATAGCATAAAGACATCTGGGTGCAAATCGACAGCCCGGTTTTGGATTGATCGGGGAAGAAATCTCGCCTTTTAAAATAATCCTATTCTCACTGCTCTTGTCAATTTTAGGCGTCGGTATGGCAGACAATAATGCCTGTGTATACGGATGCAACGGTTTTCTAAACAATTCCTTCGATGAGCATATCTCAACAATTTTTCCCAGATACATTACGCAAATATGATCTGATATGTGCTTTACCACCGATAAATCATGACTGATGAACATGAATGTCAAATCCATATCCTTCTGCAAATCCTGCATCAGATTAAGAATCTGCGCTTGTATTGATACATCCAATGAAGAAACCGGCTCATCACAAACAATGAATTTCGGATTCAGGGCCAATGCTCTAGCTATCCCTATCCTTTGACGTCTTCCACCATCCAGCTCATGGGGATATGCTCCTTCAAGCCTTTCTGCCAGCCCCACAATCGACATCAGTTCAAGAATCCGTTTATTGAGTTTTTCTGTTGTGTCAAATTTTTTGTAGACCTGTAGTGGCTCTGCTATGATCTGTTTTACAGTCTTTCTCGGGTCCAGTGATGAAAACGGATCCTGAAAAATCATCTGCATATTTTGTCTCAGGTCTTTAAGCCTGGATTTAGATAATTGCGTGATATTCTCGTCCTCAAAGAATAACTCTCCACCTGTCAACTCAATCAGATGCAAAACCAATCGTCCTAGGGTTGATTTACCACAACCTGATTCACCAACAACACCCAGAGTCTCACCCTTCCTGATGATGAAGCTGACATCGTCAACCGCGTGAAGCAAACCTTTAGGGGTTTTGAAATATTTTTTAAGATTCCTGACTTCCAGTAAGTTACTCATTGTCATACACCCCCATTTGTCGCTTAATAAATCCACATTTCACAAGATGCTTGCCACCGATATTAATCATCTCCGGCTTTTGTTCATGACATGTGTGATCACCATGAGGGCATCTCGGCGCAAATGAACAGCCGATCGGTAAATTGTATGGATCTGGTGTCAATCCCATTATCGGGTTCAATCTTGTGCTCTCATCATCCATTACCGGTATATAACCGAACAATCCTTTTGTGTACGGATTTGCCGTTCTGTTGTATATATCTTCAA
>JAUYTY010000212.1 GCA_030694905.1 Eubacteriales bacterium
CCAACAAAACCAATGATACTAAGATACCTATGAGACTTAACATTTCCATAAATAATCCTCCAAAAGATATAATTTTATTGTAATAGCATTTTGCTTGCTATCATTTTAGAAATGAACCTTGTCCTTGCCTTTTAAACCTAATATTTGCCTTGCCTCTGAAGTGTCAGCTATTTGACCGCCGACAGATTCAATAATCAGTTTCATTTGTGACACCTGTTCGCCGCTGTTTTTAGCTAGTATTCCAGGCTTAAGATAGACGTTGTCTTCCAATCCAACCCTAACATTTCCACCCATAGATAATGCTATGCTTGTGATTGGAAATTGACTCCTTCCTGCTGCTGCAACTGACCAGACAAAATCCTCACCAAGTTGCTGTTTAGCTTTTTTGACCATGAAAGTGAGGTTCTCCGCTTCAGCTGGAATACCTCCCAATATGCCCATTACAAACTGAAGATAGATAGGTCTTGTCAATAAGCCTATCTGCTTGAAATAGGCCAGATTATTGATCATTCCAACATCATAGACCTCAAACTCCGGTATGGTGTCATTGGCATACATTGTCTCGACATACTTTTTTATACCTTTGAAGGTATTTGAAAAAATCAAATCCTCTGTCGATTCCAGATAAGGCACTTCCCAGTCATATTTTGGTTTAAGTTTCTTTGCTGCCGGTGCCAGCACAAAATTAATGGATCCGGCGTTGCATGAAGCTAATTCCGGTTTTAGAACAGTAACAGGCTTTAGCCTTTCTTCGATGGTCATTCCCAGTCCACCACCTGTGGTAACACATACAATAAGATCGGATTTTTCTTTAATGCCTTTAGCGATCTGCTTAAACAGGTCTATGTCAGATGTCGGTCTGCCGTTTTCAGGATTCCTTGCATGGATATGCACAACTGCTGCACCGGCTTCATATGCTGTCAAGGCATCAGCTATGATCTGTTCGGGCGTTATCGGCAAATACTGACTCATGCCTGGTGTATGGATGCCACCGGTAAGCGCTGCTGTAATAATTGTTTTTGCCATTATTTCAACTCCTTTTATAGATTTTGATTGCAATCATTATTCATTAATAGCAATTATTGTGCCAAATAAAATCGTTTGCCTGTTATTTCTTGCTTTTTATTGTTTGTTTTATGAACTCATTGAACTGGTGTCAGTTTGGAAAAAATAAATTTAAAAAAAGCTCAAAAAATTAAATTTTGAGCTTTTTTGAAGAATGCTAATGTTGTATCAGTTCAACATATTGATGCATATAGTCAACATGTTTCAAATTTGCAACCCAATTATTACTTTTTTAACATATTTATCCATATATTTTCTCTGCGTTTTTAACCAGTTCTCCAAATTCCTTTAGGTTTTCCCAAGTCGGTAATGTTTGAGTAGAACAGGCTCTTTTAACCAACTCAACAATTTTACGATGGAAAGGCGTATCAAGACCCATTTTCTCACCTTCTGATACAACCGATCCATTTATCTGATCTATCTCCACATTCCAAATGCCTCTTCTCATGTCATTCAGCATGCTGGCATTTACCAGTCTGAAACGATCGAATACGCCAATTACAACCTTCGCCGATTCCAATCTTTCCGATTCGTTGTCAAATTCCGCTTTCTTTATATCTTGGCCATTATATTCGTCAATAATTTTTATACCGTTCAATCTGGCTGCTTTAACAACTTCATTTGCCGCATAGGTAGACACTTTAAAAGCAAACTCATCATCAAGAATATCGCCATAAGAACATCCTAAAGCAGCTGAAAGACCACTATAAGTCGCGTTGACAAATAACTTGGCCCATCTTGCGCCAGAAAAATTATCCAATACATGGACTTTTCCCATAACCGACAAGATATCGCTTATTTCGATTATTCTATCTGTCTTTTTTCCGTCCAATTCGCCAATCTCAAATGCATTGTCAGCTCTTGCCTTAGCGGATACTGTAGAGTGAGAAACGCCAGGCCCCTGTAAGCCCCCACCCCAGTTGACTGTACCGCCGACGACCCTATCTTCTCCAACATACTCGGCTACAGGTCCTTCAGGTAGCCCGTTTTGCAAAACACATACCACGCTGTCATCATTTAAGTGCGGAAGCAATTGAGGAAGTGCTACACTATTGGCAGGCGCTTTTGTGATATAAAACACGATGTCGAAAAAACCTTCCATTTCATCAGGTGTGCATGCTTTGACAGGTACAACTAGATTGTCCTCTCCGACAACCTTAGCACCATGATTATTCAGAGCGTCCACATGCTCTTTATAGGCATCTATGAGCAGTACATCCCTTCCGCTTCTAGTAATATATGCTCCAAGTATCGTTCCTAGAGCACCCGCCCCCATAATCGCAATTCTTTTCATAATCGTTCTCCTTTTTTACACCAGTCCTAATATTTCCCTTGCTTCATCGGGAGTTGCAACCTCATTGCCGAACATTTTTATGATATCAGCAGCTCTTTTTGTCAGCATAACATTCGATGCGAGCACGCCCTTATCATAATAGAGATTGTCCTCCAGGCCTACTCGAATGTGTCCGCCCAATGCCAGCGTCGTGAAAATAGTCGGCAAATGGGAAGGTCCCAATCCGAAAGCGGACCAAGTAGCGCCTTGTGGAATCAATCTGCTCATATAAGCCAGATTCTCAACTGTAGCACCTGCTCCACCCGCTACACCAAGACAGAATTGGAAATGACCGGGAGCCTCTAGATGTCCACTCTTCATCAATGATATTGCGGTCCTTATATCGCCTATGTCAAATACTTCTATTTCGGGTTTAACGCCAAGCTCGATCATTTTCAAACCCATAACCTCCAAGTGAGGAATTGGGAACAGAACGACGGATCTACCGAAATTCATGGTTGGAATATCAAATGACGCCACTTCCGGTTTCAAATACAATAAATCGGTTCTTTGCTTGTCATCTTTCTTAAAGCTTCCTATTACGACGCAATCCTCTATTGTCGTCACTTCACCTGAAGTTGTCATGTTGATGATGACATCACATTTCTCTTTGATCAGCGCCTGTGTTTTCTTAAACTTTTCTACCGCCATCGAGGGTGATTCTCCGTCGTCTTTTTTCATGTGGAGATGGACCATTGCAGCACCGGCTTGATAGCAGGCATAAGCGTCATCTGCAATTTCCTCCGGTGTTATCGGGGTTGTAGGATTCAACGCCTTGCTTCCTGTTGCTCCGGTCAAAGCAACGGTGATAATTGTCTTTTGTGTCTCTTTCCTGGCATCAGTTGAGCCTGAAGCCACCAAATTTTTACTCATTGTAACCTCCTTTAAATCAGTATTTCTTGGGCTTTTCTCCCTCTAAAAATCTTAAGGCATTTTCTGCCAATGAGAGCATTTCATTTTCACCGGGATTCAAATGGATCTCAGCTATAAAGCCGACTCTTTCTTTGATCCAATTGATTAGTCTGTTGGAATAGGCTAAGCTGCCAGTCAGTATTATGGCGTCCACGTTTCCCTTAAGCACAGCTGCCATGGATGCTATCTCCTTGCTGACTTGATATGCCATAGCTTCGAATACCTCCAGCGCATATTGGTCACCGCTTCGTATTCTCTCTTCAACTTCCAGTCCGCTGTTTGTTCCCAGATAGGACATCAATCCCCCATCACCCTGTATCTTTTTCAGCATTTCCTTTTCAGAATATCTTCCTGAGAAGCATAATTTGATAAGATCTCCAACCGGTACCGTTCCAGCTCTTTCAGGTGAAAAAGGTCCGTCGCCATCAAGCGCATTGTTTACATCTATCACCAGCCCTTTTTCATGAGCGGCAACCGAAATTCCACCACCAAGATGAACGACTATCAGATTTAAGTCCTCATATTTCCGATTCAATCTTTCGGCAACAACGCGTGCAGTCCTTTTTTGATTCAAGGCATGAAAGGCGCTTGCTCTGGGTATTTCTTTCATTCCTGAGTATCTGGCAAAACTGCAAAATTCGTCTGTGACGGGTGTATCAGCAGTAATAACTGGTATATTATGTTCCTTGCCTAATTCATAGGCAATTACGCAGCCAATGCTAGCAGGATGGATGCCATATTTTTCGCTCTTCATGTCGTCAATCATATCCTCATTTACCTGATAGATACCTCCAGGTATCGGCTTGAACAAGCCACCTCTGCTGGCGATCACGTCTAGAGTTGAAAAGTTGACCTCACTTTTTACCATCTCTTCGATTATTTTGTTTTTTCTGAACTCTTTCTGCTCCCAGAAATTACTAAATCTTGATAACTCCTCATTTGAATGATTGATTGATTTTTTTAATTTTTCGTCTAAATTCTCATATACTGCAATTTTTGTTGAAGTTGATCCAAGATTGATGGCTAAAATTCTTTTCTTCATTTGCTTATCACTCCTATAATCGGTGGTCTTTATGAATATCGATGCAAAATTTATGCCAAATAGTTTTTTATAATTTAGAAGATCAAGAAAGACACCCAATTTATTAAATTTGTGAAATAATTATCTTAAATTCAAAAATCCAATAGGAGAACTTTCAATGATATGATATAATAAATGGTGCCCTTATGATGTAAGGCTATTACGGCTAGGTTTAATGGAAGAAGGTGAGAGCGTGGATCAATTGTCATTGATTAAAGGCCAAAATAAGATGGTTGTTAAATTATTATGGATTTCCGCTTTTCTATCATTTTTGAATAATATGGCAAGTGTCAGGGATATTAAGGCTGCTATTGTTATTATTGTTTTTATAGGTGGTGTAGCTATGGTGATGTCTTACATGGTCTATACCAACAAGATGATTCACGAGGTCAAATACCTGGCTGTTGCGGGTGTATATTTGACAGTCTTTGTGTTTATAGCATTCACACCGGGTATGTTGTCCTATCTGACCATCTATATTGCCTTATTTATTCTTGGCATCTATCAGGATCAAAAGGTTATAGCAATATCCGCCGTTTTGAGTCTATTATTATCAACCTTCGCCTTTGTTTTTTACAAGGAGATGATTTTTCATGTTCGATACCATAATTGGCTTTCGTTAGTTGCATTCAATTTCTTCATTCTCCTATCCTGCTGTCTGCTGGTTCTCCAAGGTCAGTTCAGTGCCAAGGTCTACAGAGAGATTGAAAAAACTCCAAAGAAAACAAAGTGAGTTATTAACACAACAAAAAAGCAAAACAGCTATCAACGTCATTGATAGCTGTTTTTTTAGTTGATACGTTCTAATATTGGCTTCAGCTCCTTCATCCACCTTTGGCTGATTTGCTTTAGCTTCCAATGATGCTTCAAACGAACCGATTGCATTTGGTTGACTATATGTATTGCGTCTTCAGAAAAGAAATCTCTCTGCTCATAAATAGCATCACTAATAAGCAATTTCAAACTGTTTTTCAGCAAAAGGATTATTTGATTTTTTAAGGCTGAGTCTTTCATAGGGACATAAGTCAGTATCTCATCACAAAGGCTCATCATTTTTTTTGTATCTGACCATCTCTGTTCTAAGCTTTCATGACTATTATATAAAGTATAGTGCTTATTCTCCAGGTCTTCACTCAAGTCTTGGAGATCATCTGCAAGCTGCAATGCAATACCATATCCTGTGTAAAACCTTAATTGTTCCTCATCTAATTCTCCTAAAACTAAATAAGCATCGGCCACAACTGAAGCGCCGCCTTTTTCAAAAGACAATTTCAATGTCACCCTTTCTTCTTGGATTTCATTTTGTTGCTTCAAACTCATACATTGTCCATCATGGATTAATAGCAAGCTTTCAAAAACTTCCGGATGTTTGATCCGACAAAAATCTCGCTCAATCAAGCTAACCATGTCAAATATATCTTGTTCATGGGAATTGATTGGATTGACGTACAGGCTTTCCAGCCTTTTTCTAAATCTCGAAACAAACTTCTGCTTCTCTGTTAATAGTACTTTCTCGTCATCCAAATAATTATCCGTCAATGGATAAAGCATACTATAGGCAAATATGGCATTAGTCATTTTTACAGGTAATTCATGCATGATTTGTATGGTGTTCATGATCCAAACATTACGCAACGCCTGGAAAATTGAGTCTTCATCCATGTCAGGCCATCTACATTTCACATTTTCGATAAATTCTCTGGTACATTTGACATAATCGCCATCTATTTTTTGCTTCATTAAAGCGGTATCTACGCCAAGCCACGTTTCAATAAGTCGTTGTAAATCTTGATTCTCTGACAAATCTTTTGTTGGATTGTTTTTAATCTTTTGACAAAGCAGGTTGATCTGTCTTTTTAAACGAAAGTAACGGTAGAATTGATGAATGGGCCAGATGGCAGACGACTGACTGCAATCAAATTCTGCCATTTCCTTTTGGTACCAAAGTGCTATATAGCTATCAATTGTTTTATGAAAGGCTTTCATTGCATCACTCTCCTATCAACCCATGTCGCTTATGCTATTTTATAACGCACATGTTAAGGATTCATAAGCTTTAGATTAGAATTTGACTAAGTTTTGAAAAATAAAAAGAACGCTGCAAAACCACCTGGACAGTAGTGAGCAACGCTCCCTTAAAAATATACTGAAAAAAATGGTGCACCTGAGAGGAGTCGAACCTCCGGCACATGCCTTAGGAGGGCACCGCTCTATCCGTCTGAGCTACAGGTGCACGGTTACTTTAGAAATTTTACATGATTAGCCTTGATTTGTCAAACCTTATGGAACAATACTATAGAATAATGCTAAAAGCAAAAGCCGACACGACCAATATCAAAATCAATACAGGCCCATAAAATCGGTATTCCTTATATAGATCAAGGGTAGATACTTCCATCATCTGAACAGTATAGGCCTGGCATAGATGGAGTGGTGAGAAAAAGTATCCGATAAAGGCACATCCTGTGGCAAAATAAACGTAAACATGCACCATCTCATAAGAAACGTTCAATTGAGCTATGAGCGGGAGCGTAATGGCTAATGCAGCTACCTTGTAGCCTGTCAGGAATCCGAAAAAAGTTGATGTGCTCAGCAGTATAAGCATGACAGTAAAGAAATTGTCACTTGCCTGGAATATGTTGTTGAATAT
>JAUYTY010000215.1 GCA_030694905.1 Eubacteriales bacterium
GAGTTCGCGCTTTCGCACTGGCTACATGTATTGCTGTCAACAATGCCTTTGTATCGGGGTGAATGTGATTAAGAAAATGTTCTTTACTTGTTGCGCTCTCAACACATTGTACTAGATACATAACCGCAATTTCGTCGGATATGTGTTTGACTACAGATAGATCATGAGTAATGAACATATAAGTCAGACCGCGTTGATCTTGTAAATCCATTAATAGATTCAATATTTGTGCTTGTATCGACACATCTAAAGCTGATACAGGCTCGTCGCAAACGATAAACTTAGGATTGACAGAGAGGGCACGTGCAATACCTATTCTTTGCCTTCTTCCTCCATCAAGCTCATGGGGATAAACATCATAGAGTCTTTCAGCAAGTCCAACGGTACGCATTAATTCATATACGTGTTCTTGCCTTTTTTTAGCATTTGGAACAATTCGATTGACATACATCAACTCACCAATAATCTGACCCACACTATGGCGAGGATTGAGACTTGAATATGGGTCTTGAAAAATGATCTGAATGTCTTTTCTTAAGGCTTTCAACTCCTTGTTAGAACATTTAGTAATGTCCTTACCCTCAAATAAAACCTCACCTTCAGTCGCAGGAAGTAAACCCAATACTGTTCTTCCCAGGGTTGTCTTTCCACATCCTGATTCTCCAACAATACCTAGTGTTTGCCCTGGCCTTATCGCTATATTGACATCATCCACAGCATGGAGTTTTTTATTGCCAATGTTAAAATACTTTTTTAAATTCTTCGTTTCTAACAGATACTTGCTCATTCCACAACCTCCACAAATAGGTGGCATTTTATCATGTGTCCATCAATGACCGTATCATTTGGTAATGAAGTTTTACATATCTCCATACACTTCGGGCATCGAGGATGAAATTTACAACCACTTGGTAGATTTGTAGGATCCGGCATTAATCCATCAATCGGGTGAAGTCTTTCTTCATCAGTATCTATTTTAGGAATAGAGCCAAAAAGACCTACGGTATAGGGGTGATGTCTATTGTCTTGACAAAAAAAGTTCTCAAATGTTCCAAACTCAATTATTTCACCGGCATACATAACAGCCACCTTATCACATGTTTTTGCGACGATTCCTAAATCATGTGTGATGATGATCATAGACATTTGAAATCTTTGTTTCAAATCCTCCATCATTTCCAAAACTTGCGCTTGGATTGTTACATCCAATGCCGTCGTCGGTTCGTCGGCTATTAATAATTCTGGTGAACATGCAAGCGCCATTGCAATAACCACTCTTTGTTTCATCCCACCTGAAAACTCATGTGGGTATTGAGATTTTCGCTCAGGATTAATCCCAACAAGCGACAAAATTTCATCTGTTCTGTCATCAATTTCCTTTTTACTTCTGCCCGATGAATTGTGAAGCACCAATGCTTCTTTTATCTGTTCTCCAATAGGTACAACAGGATTCAAACTTGTCATTGGATCTTGAAAAATCATGGAAATACGTTCTCCACGTATTGCCTGCATTTCTTTCTCTCCGATTTCAAGAATGGATTTATTATCAAATAAAATTTGACCACCTAAAATTCTTGCGGTTCGTTCCGGCAATAGTCGAAGTATGGAAAGTGCTGTAGTCGTTTTCCCTGCGCCTGTTTCTCCAACCAATCCTAGGGTCTCTTTTCGATTTAATACCAAGTTAATTTTATTGACCGCTTTTGATTCTCGTTTTCGGCTTTGATATATAACTTCCAAATTTCTGATTTCTAAGATTGGATTTTCTTTATTCAAACGAGTCCTCCCCTTAATCTCTCATCCGTGGATCTAGAGCTTCAGCAAGCCCATCTCCAACAAGATTGAAAGATAATGCTGTAATAACAATTGCTAAACCTGGGAATATCACTAGATAAGGATAGGTTCGCATATAAATAGTTGATTCCGATAGCATAGCGCCCCATTCTGGTGCAGGTGGCTGGATTCCCATACCAATAAATGAAAGTGCGGCTGAAGCAATAATCAGTCCGGCAATACTCATGGTTGCATTGACCATAATCGTACCAATGGCATTTGGAAGCACATGAAATACAATTGTTCTAAAAGTACTGACACCCCCTGCCTTCGCGGCTTCGATGTATTCCATTTGCACCACCGTTAACACAACTGATCGGACGATACGAGCGAATCCAGGAATACTACCTAAGCTTATGGCAATCATAATACTTTCTAGTCCTGTACCCAATACAGAAACCAATGATAGTGTTAAGAGTATTGGTGGAATGCACATGATTGAATCAAGTGTACGCATAATGATATTATCAATAACTCCTCCCGCATAGGCAGCGGTGGCACCAATCAAACATCCGCCAGTTACAGAAATCAGAGTGCAACCAACTCCAAAGCTTAGACTATATCTCGCTCCGAAAACAACGCGCGCAAATACATCTCTTCCGAGAAAATCTGTTCCAAACCAATGTTTGCCACTTGGTTCTTGAAATATTTCAGAAGCATTTACAGCAATAGCTAATCTATCATAATCAGAGATTGCATCTGCAAATATCGCAGCAAGGACAATAATGATCAATGTGAATAAGCCCACCATCGCTGTTTTATTCCTAGAAAATCGATAACAAATATCTTGGAGTGGTGTTGTACTCGAAGTGATCTTTCGTTTGTTTCTTATCATTTTTTGCATGTTTGCCATTTATTGGACCTTCCTTTCGGTTGAAATGGCTAATACTTTTCGCTTATCTTTTAAACTGCGATTTGGTTCTCGGATCAATAAACGCGTATAGCAAATCGACCAGTAACATGATTAGCATAAATAGTGTTGAGAGAAATATGGTCCCCGCCATTACTATAGGAATATCTTTCAACTTTATTGCAGAAATAATCAAATTGCCAAGTCCAGGCATTCCAAATATTAGCTCAACGATTACTGTTCCTCCGAGCAGTCCCGCGAAACTCATACCGACGATAGTAATTACTGGCATAAGAGCGTTCTTAATGGCGTGTTTGGTAATCACCCTCCATTCATTAGCGCCTTTAGCTCTAGCTGTTCTAATATAATCTTGTTTCCAAACTTCCATCATTTGTGCACGCGTAATTCTCATTAAAATTGCAGCACTTGGTAATGCTAACGTCGCCACCGGGAGTATATAATTCTTCCAAGAATCAATACCTGTACTTGGCAAAACGCCTAGCAGCAAACTAAAAAACAACACTAAAAGCAACGAAAGCCAAAAGCCAGGAATTGAAGCCAAGAATAAAGCACTCACAGTTAATGCGACATCTGTTAATGAATATTGCCTTACGGCTGATACAATTCCCAAAGGTATCCCAACTATTGAAGCTACAATAACAGAGAAAATTGCTAGCTTAAGAGTCGTAGGAAATTGCACTAAAATATTATCGAAAACAGGTTGCTTGCTTCTATAACTCTCACCAAAGTCAAATCTTGTGAAAATTCCTTGTACATAATCCAAGTATCGAAGTAACATCGGTTTGTTAAAACCAAGTTCCTCTCTAAGCGCATTTAATGCATCTGGTGAGGCATCTCTTCCCAAAATAATCATCGCAGGATCACCAGGTGTGCTTTCCAGAATAACAAACACGATGAAAATCGTCAGTAATAGTATTGGGATTATGGATAAAAGCCTTCTTGCAATATACTTGTACAAATTCTGCCCCCTCTTGCAATAATGTAGATACTAAGCCGAAGCCACTTAGCTTCGACTTAGTATACAGAAATTATTTAGCTGCTTTGATATCCCCAAGATAGAATACGTATGTTCCAGCGCTCTGAGGTGAAATATTTTCTATAGTTTTGTTTTGTGCAAGCATCATTGTCGTGTCAAACAACGGTACTTGAATGTTCATACCAGTCACATGCTCTAGCGCTTGAATACAAAGCTTTCTTAATTCAGTCCCATCTGCTGTCATCATAATTTGACCAACAAGCGCATCATACTCTGGCGTTTGATTGATAGCATTTCCAATAAATGGAGAATATGAAGCATAGTAGAACATGAAAGAATCAACTGTCATTTGGAAAGTACCCAACATCATGATCCCCATCTCAGTTTCTTTATTCATGAGTTTTTCATAAAAAGCATTCATTTCCAACTGTTCTATTTGCACTTCCAAACCAAGTGCCGCTAAATCTGATTGAATAGACTGTGCCATAATTGCCTGGTCGGGAGTTATGGATAAAACAAGTGGCGTTACAACGTCATTTGCTTTAGCGACAAATTCTTTTGCCATATCCAAGTTGTATCCTGGGACCGGTGCCGCTCCTTCAAATTCACCCATTACTCTTTTAGCAAATAAATCCTGTGAAAGGGTGCCTAAACCGAAAGCTGCTAAGTCAATCAAGTTTTGTCGATTAACACCATAAACGATTGCTTGTCTTAAATTTGGATCGTTGTTTAGCCTTTCTCCCATGAGATAAAGCCCATTTTGAGACCAACCATTAAATGCAATTGTCGTTATCTTACTATCATTCTTTATTTGTTCAAGTTGAGTGCCATTGACTGTTGTTAATATGTCAATTTCACCTGTTTGAAGAGATAAAATCGCTGCTGACGGATCCAAAGGCGCTTTTATTGTAATTGTTTTCATTTCTGGCACGCCTAAGAAATATGCCTCATTAGACTCAAGTTTCGTTGAACCATCTGGTTCAATTGAAACAAACTTATATGCACCTGATCCAACAGGATTCATCGCGAAACCGGCAGGATCTTTGGAATGCGCACCTTTAGGTATGATCATCACTTGCCCCGCCAGATAATTCATCGTGTTGGTCAACCCATTAGGTCTTTCAATAGTGATTGTATAGTCATCTACTTTGTTCCAAGATTTAATCCATCCAGCCATCATAGCATAAACCGGATTGGCTTTCATAGTATCTAAGGTGTAAACAACATCATCTGCTGTTAATGCTGTGCCATCATGAAACTTGACATCCTTTCTCAATTTGAAAGAATAAATCAACCCTGAAGAATCCAATTCCCAACTCTCAGCCAAATAGGGGATAATATCCGCATTATCGTCAAATTTCACAAGGCTATCAAAAATTGAGTGGAGTGCAATCGTATCGGTCTGTGCACCCACAGTTGGATCATAATTAATTGCTTTCGCAGCCGACATGACGACCAAATTTGTTTTAGCAGGGCTTTCTGGCACATTCCCCGTTTCCGTGTTACTTGTACATCCGCTAATCAACATCATTGTAATTAAAACCGTAAGAACTAAGCTTATACTCTTTTTCATTCTCTTCTCTCCCTTTCATTTTTTTATAATACATTCTTTACATATTAATGTCTATCCCTAATCCAAGCTTATCCGGACAGACGATCGTACCGTTTTCCATAGTAATCCCACCACTAATTTCGTGCTGTTCTTTCAAATGAAGATGAGAATCTAAATCCGCCTTAATCATAATCGTTTGTGATGCAGCTAAACTCGCTGCTGCAGTTATCGATACTTTGCTTTCCAACATGCACCCTATCATCAGATCTTTATTAGCTGACTCGGCAATATGAATGATTTGAAGTGCCCTGTATAGCCCACCACATTTCATGAGTTTTATATTAAAACCGTCAACGGCATTTAAATTTGC
>JAUYTY010000216.1 GCA_030694905.1 Eubacteriales bacterium
GGTGCGCCGGTATCCTATATGAGCAGAGTGTGTGTTAATGCCAAATCACCATTAACAAACTGTATTGCTGATTCACAGGCAGGAGGCTGGTTTGGACCTGAACTTAAATTTGCTGGTTTTGATGGTATTGTTATTAAAGGCAAAGCGGATACGCCTGTCTATATCTCAATTAATTCTGGCAAGGTAGAGATCAAAGACGCTAAACACATATGGGGCAAGGATACAGGCGAGGCAGATGATATCATAAAATCTGAAATAGGAAGCAAAAACGCCAGAATAATGAGCATAGGAAAAGCAGGTGAGAATTTAGTTAAATATGCATGTATAATAAATGAGCGACGACATGCTAACGGAAGAAACGGTTTAGGCGCTGTCATGGGAGCAAAAAATCTTAAAGCAATTGCAGCAAAAGGGGATAGGAATTCCATAAAGTATTTTGATAAGGAAACCTTAGGTATTATGGCAAGGGAAGATGTTGAGACAATCAAGACTGATCCACTGGCTAAAGGACTGACTGAGCTTGGAACGAATGATGGCTATGTGTTTCAAAATGAATTTGGAGGCTTGCCAACCAGAAATTTCAACACAGGGAGTTTTGACAAGTATTTAGATTTGGCACCAGAGGAGTTACACAAAATATATCATAAAAATGAAACCTGCTATGCATGCGCTCAAAGGTGCAAAATTACATTGAGGCACGAAGATCCTGAAGGAAAGATGTCAGTAGACCCTTCTTATGGTGGGCCTGAATATGAAACGACATCTTCGATTGGTTCATATGTTTGCAATTCTGACAAGATTGTGCTGGCCAAAGCCCATGAGCTATGCAATAGATATGGTATTGACACAATCTCTATGGGAGCTACTATAGCTTTTGCAATGGAATGCTATGAGAATGGAATAATAGATGAGAGAATAGATGGACAGGAAATAAAGTTTGGAAACTCAGACATTATTATACCTTTAATTGAAATGACTTCAAACAGAGAGGGTATTGGCAACATGATGGCTGAAGGCTCAAAAATATGGGCTGAGGCTTTGGGTGATAAAGCGAAAGCATTTTCTATAGAGGTAAAGGGGAATGCGCTTCCTGCCCATATGCCCAGGCAAAAAAATTCGATGGCACTGATATATGCAGTGAATCCCTTTGGAGCAGACCACTGTTCAACGCTAACGGATTTTGAATATTGCGAAGATGTTCCTGAAGAAGAAAGAGGCTTTATGAGGATGTTGGATTTAAATTTCTTCGGAAGCTTCTATGGCATCACAAAGCATAAGACTAAAATGGTATTGTATACTCAAATGTATCACGGCTTTATAGATAGCATAGGAATATGTATATTTAGTGTATTTTTAACTGATCCTGATAGAATATCCAGATATATAAAAGCAATAACCGGATGGGATACAAGCTTGTTTGAGTTTATGAAGATAGGTGAACGTAAAGTCAATATGATGAAGTATTTCAATTGGAAGCATGGTATAAGGACAGATGATGATAGCTTGCCCAAAAGGATGTTTGAAGCAATACCCGATGGATACACAAAGGACCAAAAGATCAACAAGGAAGAGTTTGAAAGCGCTATAAAGGATTATTATGACATGGCTGGCTGGGATATAGTGGAAAGCAAGCCCCTGCCTGGAAAGCTTAAGGAATTGGATTTAGAGTGGTTGTTGTGATTTTAACAGTAAAACCCTTGAACATAACTATAAGTTATAGTAAATAACTGTTATAATGAAATTATACTGAGTAATCAATTAAGTTTCAGAAAAAGAAGAGAGACAAATGACAAAGTAGGATAACTCACTCAACTTGACTCTGGTGGAATGAAGCCATTATAATGATTCTGATAAGCAAAATTTCAAAAGGAAGGTATAAATGAAAGCAGATATCAAATATGATAATAAAAAGATTTTAATACTGGAAGCATACCATAATCTTGTTGCAGAATTGGGTATGGAGAATGTATCAATTAGTAAAGTGGCAAAAGAGGCTAATATGCCGACAAGTCTGATTTTTTATTATTTTGAAAACAAACAAGATCTTGTGTACGAGCTAATTGATTATTTGCTCGAAAGGTGTAATAATATTTCAATTCCGGATATTGATTATAGCATAGATAGTGTCTCTGAAAGATTTGTGAAATTCATTGACGATATTCTTTCTATTAGGGGTGCAATAGATATTGATTCTAGAGTATATTTTTCTTGTTTAAACGTGGCACTTAGGGACCAAAAGGCCAGGGAAAAGTTTATATATTATATAGAGCAAAATGATCAAAAGCTGCTGAATACATTGAAATACTTTATTTCTCATGGGGCTATTCATTATGAGAATCTTGAGGATGCAGTCAGCTATATTACGGTGATAATCAATGGATTGTCTGATGTGTATGATTTTGAAAACAATCATGATAAATTCGAAAGGCTGCTGAATCTCTATAGAAATCAAATATATACATTTTTGGGATTTAGAGCATAGCCTTAGATTGCTTCGATTCGATTAGATTCGTGTTACAATTGTCTTGATTATTATTGCTGTTTCTTTTATCCTGTTCATATAAAACAATTTAAAATCAGAGATCTCTAGATTAAACAAGCGAGGCGACTATGGACGAGATTGACATTGAAATTTTGAACCTGCTTCAAACGAATTCCAGAATATCATTAACAGAAATAAGCGAAAAAATCCATATGTCCATATCTGCAATCAGTGGAAGAATCCGGAGACTTGAACAGTCCGGCATCATTTTAAACTATACAGCTTTATTGGATTATACCAAATTGGATAAGGATTTGATTGCTTTTGTCAATATCAAGTTCAAGAAGAACACATCAGTTGAAGTCATTGAGGAGTTCGTCAATGCTCAACCTGATGTCTATGAATGTTATCTGCAAACTGGGACTTTTGACTGCGTATTAAAGATTATAACAAAAAACACTGTGACATTAAAGAACTTACTTTCTCTTTTTAATGATGAAATAACCATAGAAGAAATGCAGACTAATATTGTCCTAAAACCCTTGAAGCAGAATCGCTTTATCAAACTTTAATCAATTCTATGGCGTTGTAAGACATGATTTGTTTTTATAATATATACATATCTAAAATGAGAGTAACATAAATCTGACCTTCGCTTAAAAGAGCGGAGGTTTTTTTATTTATACTTTTGAAATAACAAAAATGAACGGTTTGGCTATTTCATATAAATCTTATCATGGATTGAATAAGATTTTGTATAGCAGAAAATATTTTCGTTAATTAGCAACTATCAAAAATAATTTCTCCCAAATCTGATTTAACGGTAAAATATACTTATATTTGCAACAATATTCACAGCTAAGCTTTTTTACTCTATAATCTTACTTAAACAACCTTAAGAGGAGAAATGAAATGACCTATATTTTATCCATCAATCCTGGATCAACCTCAACAAAAATTGCATTATTCAATGAAGAAGTTTGTTTATTTGAAGAGGTCATCAGACATTCAAGCAATGAACTGGATCAATTCAATCATGTGCAAGATCAATTCGCTTTTAGAAAAGAGTCTATTGAACAATGTCTAGAGAAAAAAAATTTCGATTCACGCAAACTTTCTGCCATCGTGGGAAGAGGGGGATTATTGCCTCCAGTGAAGTCCGGAGCATATTATGTCAATGAGACGATGATAGATCGTCTAGTCAATAGACCGATTGCGGAGCATGCATCCAACCTAGGTGCTGTTATTGCCTATGCTATTGCAAAACCCCTTGGCATACCGGCTTTGATTTATGACTCGGTCGCTGTCGACGAGCTAACGGCTGTTGCAAGAGTGACCGGTTTGAAGGACATCACAAGAAAAAGCTTATTCCATGCATTAAACTCTAGAGCTGTAGCTATAGATCAAGCTCAATCAGAAGGCAAGGAATATAGCCTAGTCACTTATATCGTAGTGCATATGGGTGGAGGCATCACATTGTCATTGCACCACAAAGGGCGGGTAATCGATATCATATCAGATGACGAGGGTCCATTTTCTCCTGAGAGAGCTGGCAGAGTACCAACCAGGGGCCTTATTGAATTATGTTATTCAGAAAAATACAGTATGAAAGAGATGTTGAAGAAAACAAGAGGTCAAGGCGGATTGAAAGGTCTATTAGGAACTACTGACATGCAAGAAGTTGAAAAAATGGCTTTAAATGAACATGAGGATGCTAAACTCTTTTATGAGGCAATGATCTATCAGATAGCTAAAGGCATTGGAGAGCTTAGTGTTGTAGTAGATGGACAGATTGACAAGATCATATTAACAGGCGGCATTGCTTATTCAAAAAACATTACGCAACTAATTGCTAAAAAAGTGTCTTTCATTGCGGACGTTATTGTAATGCCAGGTGAAAATGAGATGAAAGCACTTGCCTTAGGTGGATTAAGAGTCCTTCGAAAACAGGAAATCGCTCATATATATTCAGAATAGAAATACAAAGGGAGATCTTATGATAAAAGTAATCGTAAACAAAAAACTATGTAAAGGTTGTGAACTATGTACTGATGCATGTCCGCTAAAAATCATGGTTCTTGGTGATGTGTTAAATAATAATGGCTATAATTATGCAACGCAAAAAGACCAGGATAAATGTACCGGATGCATGAGGTGTGCATTAATGTGTCCTGAATCAGCTATTGAAATCTATAAATAGAAATGGAGTGATATTATGAGTCAATTGTTTATGAAAGGAAATGAAGCGATTGCAGAATCGGCAGTTCGTGCTGGTTGTGAGTTCTTTGCCGGGTATCCTATAACGCCACAAAATGAAATCCCCGAATACTTATCATGGAGGCTTGATGAAGTCGGTGGTGTTTTTGTTCAAGGCGAGAGTGAAGTTGCTGCAGTTAATATGATTTATGGTGCCTCCTGCGCAGGAAAAAGAGTGATGACTTCTACTTCAGGTCCAGGTCTAAGCCTAAAGGCTGAGGGTATTTCATATTTGGCGGCCAGCAGACTACCGGCAGTCATCGTTGATGTTGCAAGAACAGGTGCTGGACTAGGCCAAATCAAACCGGGACAGAATGATTATTGGTTTGTAAAATCACCAGGACATGGTGGCTTTAAAACCATTGTGCTCGCGCCTCATACAGTGCAAGAAGCTGTTGACCTGACCTATATGGCTTTTGATTTAGCCGATCGTGACTTAGCGCCCGTCATTGTATTGGCAGACGGGGTGATTGGCGCCATGATGGAAGCCGTCACATTACCACCTTTCAAGGATACTTATCCTGATAAAACGAGTTGGATTTTGAATGGTGCGGAAAATCGAGAAAGTCGAATAATCAGCTCAGTTACAAATGACTTAAATAAGTTGGAGAGTTTTCATGTCTACCAAAAGGAGTTGTATGAAAGCTGGGGAAGAAAGGATGTGATGGTTGAAAGCTTTATGGCTTCTGATGCTGAATACATAATTGCCGCATATGGCACAAGTGCAAGAATTGCAAAAACAGCCATTAGAATTCTTAGAGAAAAAGGTATCAAAATTGGTTTGATAAGACCAATTACAATAGTTCCATTTCCTTATGAAGCTTTCGAAGATTTGCCTTATAATAACGTAAAAGGAATTTTAGTAACAGAGCTTTGCATACCAAGTCAAATGATTGATGATATTCAACTAGGCGTTTTAAAGAGAATCCCTGTCCATACATTTGGAAGGGGTGGCGGTTTCATTTTCAGCCCTGAGGATATTATTGATGAACTTAATAAGGTATTTTCATTGGAGGATTGAAATGAAAAATATTTATAAGAAATCAAGTATTATTAGCGAGAATGCATTTTGCCCAGGATGCTTGCACGGTGTTGCAAGCAAACTGATTGCCGAGGTGTTAGAGGAACTCCAGATTCATCAAAAGGCAATTTGTGTGTTGCCTGTAGGGTGTGGAACTTTAAATATGGAAAGCCTTAAATTGGACAGAGTTGTTGCGGCTCATGGTAGAGCTCCCGCTGTTGCTACAGGTTTAAAAAGATCTTTACCTGACAATATTGTCTTTACTTACCAAGGAGATGGTGATTTAGCTTCTATTGGTCTAGCGGAGATCATACATGCTGCTAATCGAGGCGAAAACATCACCGTTATCTTTGTCAACAATAGCATATATGGTATGACAGGTGGACAACTAGCACCCACGACCCTAGTCCAGCAGCAATCAACTACTTCCAAATTTGGAAGGAATACATCAACGATGGGCTATCCCATAAAAATGGCTGAAATCATTACACAGCTTGAATCACCAACTTTGGTAGCCAGACAATCACTGGATAGCCCAAGGAATATCATTGCAGCAAAAAAAATAATAAGACGGGCTTTTGAGAATCAAATGAACCACAAAGGATTTTCTTTCGTTGAACTGCTTTCCAATTGTCCTACAAATTGGAAGATGAAGCCAATTGATTCATTAGATTGGATGCGAAGTAATGTCATACCATATTTTGAATTAGGCATATTAAAAGATGTTGAAGGAGGTAAGTAAATGGAAAATAGTTTATTGATTGCAGGATTTGGTGGTCAAGGCATCATGACTTTAGGTCAAATAATTGGATATGCCGCTACCAAATCTCATCTTAAAGCAACTTACTATCCTTCATATGGGGCAGAGCAAAGAGGAGGTACTGCTAACTGCGCTGTCGTTATTGCCGACCAAGAAATCGGTTCACCAGTAAGAAATAAACTCAATCATATTATCGCTATGAATGAGCCCTCTTTTAAACGTTTTGAATATAATCTTATTGATCAAGGGAGTTTCTTTATAAACTCATCTTTGATTAAGATAACAGTAAAAAAAGAGAAGGCCAATGTTTATAATATTGCAGCCAGTGAGCTTGCAATGGACATAGCAAACATCCATTCAGCTAACTTTGTCATGTTGGGAGCATATATTGCCGCCACAAAAATTCTGGATAAAAATATTGTTGCTGAAACTATTGATGACTACTTTACCCACAAAAAAGAAATAGCAAAAATAAGCTTAATAGCCTTTGATGAAGGCTTTCGCCAAATTTCAAAGCTAGGAGGTAAAGGGTGTCATGATACAACTTTCAAATAGAGCGCTTAATTACAGAAAATCAGGCATAAGAGAAATGTTTGTTGCAAAATCAAATTTTCCGGGATGTATCGATTTTACAGTTGGAGATCCTGATTTCAATACGCCGGAATATATCAAACAAGCCACTAAAACAGCTATCGACAACAACAAAACACATTATACAGATACAGCCGGTATTCTATCTTTAAGAAAAGCAATCGCTAAAAAATATAATCAAAAATTGGATATTCCACTGGATGAAAAAAACGTTATTATAACTGTTGGTGCTTCTGAAGCGCTATTGATTAGTCTGCTGACAGTCACTGATCCCGGTGATGAAGTTATTATTTGTGATCCCGCATATCCAAATTACGAAATGCAAGCGGATTTGGCTGGGGTATCTGTTGTTCGGGTGCCATTATATGAGAAAAATCAATTCGAACTACAACCGGAAGATTTTGAAAAAGCTATTACCCCCAATACCAAAGCAATTTACCTAAACTCACCATGCAATCCTTTAGGGAGCGTGATGAGTCAAGCTGCTATTCTTAAGATTGCACCTATTGTTGAAAAATATAATCTGACTGTAATATCTGATGAGGTTTACGATGGCTTAATATACGATAAACAAAACCATTTTAGTATGGCGAGTATCGAAAGCATTAGAGACCAGGTTCTGGTCATCAATAGTTTTTCGAAAAACTATGCCATGACTGGATATCGCATCGGGTATGTTATTGGACCATCTGCAATAGTACAAAAAATGCAATTTCAACAGTCTCTTGCAAATTGTGTGTCAGAGTTTATTCAGATTGCCGCAATTACAGCAATAGAGGGTTCTGATGACACAACAAACCATATGAGACAGACTTATGAAAAGAGAAGGGATTTATTGTTTGACGGGATAAATCAGATTAAAGGACTCCATTGCATCAAGCCTCAAGGTGCCTTTTATGCTTTTGTCAATATTCAGCATTTTGAGAAATCATCGTATGAATTTGCAATTGAGTTGCTTGAAAAAGCTAATGTCGCCGTTGTGCCAGGATCCGCATTTGGAAGTAATGGAGAGGGTTTTATTCGTTTGTCTTACGCAACTTCCGAGAGTAATATTGAAGAGGGACTTTGCAGAATTAAAAATTATATACATAATGCTTATTTCTAAAACTGGCATGCACACAATCTTTGAAATGTTTGTGCTGATGCTTAAAGCTAAAAGGCAAGTTGCTGCTTTATCCGATGACTAACAGTGCTAAGACTCCCACTTCTTTAAGTGGGAGATAAGCACTGTAGAGTCCCTGGATAACGGTTTCTAAGGTTCAGATGGCGTTTGAAACTCCACCTGAACCCAAGAACTCTGTTGATGTTCCATTAGGTGCACTTGCCTTTTGGATATTTCAAATCTTAATTACATGTCAAATGAAAAATTCATATTCTCTTTCATAAATTGATGAGCTGAGTGCAAACTTATAAAAGCGTTTTCATAGTCATTCATCTTTTTGTAAAGATCACCTAATAATTCGTAGGTTTTATATAAATCGTAAAAATCGTTTATTTCCAGCAGATGATCTTTTATCTCTGTCGCAATTTTAATGGCTTCTTCAGTTTTGTTACTGTGACTCAATATTTTAGAATAGCTTAACTTGTTTTCCCAAAAGTAAGCCCTGTTTGGAATCAAGGTAAACTTACTCAGAAAAAAGTCAAAATCGATTGAAGCAAGCAATGCAATTGCCTTGCGGGTATCATTCAAGTAATGGTACGCAATAGCCTTTTCAATAAGACAGGAATAGATCTGTTTGTATAGTTGTTCTGTTTCAAAAGTGGTATTCATTTGCATGTCTATTGACATAACGCGGTTTATAAATAATTCTTCCTTACTTGGATCAACGTCAAAATTAAGTAATTGCATAATCAATTTCTGAGTATGGATTGTGTGATCTAATGCATTGCTGTAGTTACCAAAATAATTTTCTCCGCAGGCCATTGCTAAATAGACATTGACTTTAGTGCTCATGTTGCTTGTCTTGCATAAAATCAAAGATTTTTCTATACTGCTTTTGAATTCTCTGTAATCTTTGCTTTGAAAATTCAACAAGGCTTTCAATCGATATAGTCTTTCTAAGAAGTACATATTGTTTTCTAAAGAAAGCGATATCGCCGAGTCAACTATTTTTATTGCTTGATTGAAATCACTATGAGTCAATGCCAATAAATCTACTTTATGATAAAGCAAATTAATTTCATGAATACTGTCTTTGGTTACTGAGTTAGCGTATGCTTCCGTTGCTAAATCAAGTTTGTGTTTGCATTTTGAGAAATCATATAAACAATAATGATTGATATGCATACTCACGTATACTTTTGAAATATCCAAATCCATATTGTGATTCTGATAAATTTCAA
>JAUYTY010000218.1 GCA_030694905.1 Eubacteriales bacterium
AGTAAAGAACTTTTTCTTAATCCCCTTCACCCCTATACAAAGGCATTGTTGTCAGCAATACCTGTAGCCAGTGCGAAAGCGCGAACTCAAAAGACAGAGATTATCCGGGGAGAACTTACCAGTCCGATTGATCCAAAACAAGGTTGCAGGTTTGCTGCTCGGTGCCCTTTTGTAAGTGAGAATTGTTCGAAAGCGAACTTAAGTTTAAAAGAGATAGGTGACAATCATTTTGTCGCATGCGTATTATACGAATAATTATATAGATTTGTAAGGAGAATGAGTTGATGTCAGAAAAAATCAAGAAAGCGATTGATTGGATGTTTACAGGACCCAATATTGCTGGTTGCACTAATCTCGCAATTTCCACATCGTTTTATACAGATGAAAAATTTTGGGTTGTTGAAGAAAAAATTAAAGACGGCGAAAAAGTAAGCGCTTTCATCACGGTAGATTGTAAATCAGGAATTAAGGCCCCTTTATTTGATCACGAACGTTTAGCTAAAGCACTTTCAAAAGTCTCAGGAAAAGAAATTGATAGTCATAAACTGCCAATTCAAATCACGCACGTTAATGAGGACCATATTTTATTAAGATATGAGAAGATTAGTTACATCTTTGATAACAATCGATTATCTAAGAACAAAATGCAGATTAATCCAGAGTGGACTTGCTCATTGGATCATAGTTACGCATTAATAAAAAAGAATCATAACTTGTATCAAAAGGACTTTAAAAGTGGAAAACTATCAAGGATTACTAAAGATGGTAAAAAGCATTTTGGATATGCAGAAAGATACGAAGGAGACGGGGATTACATTAACGATTTGTTTATGGGAATCCCATTTCCAACCATCGCAACATTTAACAAGGATGGTTCTAGATACCTGACATATAAACTAGACCAAAGACATGTTGAAGATTTGTATTTGTTGCAAAATGTACCAAAAGATACCCCTTCAAGACCGATTCTCCACACATATAAATTTGGTTTTGCTTTAGATGCAGATGTGGCATTGCAACAACTTTATATTGGTAATACTCAGAAAAACACCTTAATCAAAGCGGATATACCACAAATGGCACACTGTATTTTCGAATCGATACCAGGCAAACCGTATCTCTCTACTTTTACAATTGAGGGCGATATGGTAATAGCTTATAACATTGAAACCAATTATAAAAAAGGCGAGTTATATCTAATCGATACCGAAACGGGTACTTCAAAAAAAATATTAACAGAAACATCAGACACCTTTATTTTCAATGATTTTTATTATGCTTTTACTTATGCGGATCGCGCGTATGACCATAGTAACAATACATTCATTTATGGAAGCAGCGAAAAGGATACCTTGATTTGGTCATCTAATCGAGACGGATATTATCATCTTTATAACTATAGTTTGGATGGGACGATTCAAAATCAAATTACAAAAGGCGATTTCAATGTTACACGTATTGTTCGTGTTGATTGGGAAGCGGAGATTATCTATTTTACGGCTTGCGGGTTAGAAAAAGATGATAATCATCGTCATAATTACCTATATAGCGTTAACTTTGCTGGTAATGGCACAAAACAGCTTACTCGCCTTAAGGGAAATCATATAGTTAACATGTCACCAAACTGTCAGTATTTCGTCGACACTGTGACGACTAGCAGTAAACCACAAACAACCTATATTTGTGATGTTCAAGGTAAATACAGCATAGAAATATGTCGTGCTGGCATTAAGTCTTTGGAAGAGAACGACCTGATTCTACCGATAGAAATTGAACATATCATTGATGGAGAACCCGTTAATGCGGTTTTGTTTTTGCCTACTAATATTACCGAAAGCAATAAGATTCCACTAGTCGAATACTATTACGGTGGACCACAGATGTGCAATATTCCGACTCAGTTTGATCGGATGGTAACCTTTGGCGGATATGCTCAATCCTTTGCGCAACTAGGTATTGCTACGGTCATTATCGATGCGCCGGGGACACCAGGCAGAAATAAGGCTTATCATGACCAGTGTTATAGTAATCTTGGTCAAGTTGCTGGATTGGATTACCATGTAAAAATGATCAATAAGATTTGCGAAGATTATTCGATATTGGATATCAATCGCGTCGGCGTAACCGGACATTCAGGTGGTGGATCAGGGTCTTTGGTATGTTTGGTCAAGTATCCTGAATTATATAAGGCTGCTTTTGCAACATCCGGTTTGCATGCGTGGGAACTATATTCCGATGAGTGGGGACATCGCTATATGGGCGACTACGATGCTGAAAATTATCGAGTTAATAATCCTGAACTTGATGTTGATAAGATTAAAGGCAAACTATATTTAATACATGGTGAGCTCGATGATAATGTTCATCCATTGAATACAATGAGGATTGTGGATAAACTCATCAAGGCGGATAAGGACTTCCAGTTTCTAATCATCCCAAATAGGCATCATGAAATCCAAAGCCACCCCTATTATCAGCGAAAATTATTCGAGTTTTTTATCGAGAGTTTATAGTGAATAGAAAGGAGAGCATAAGTGATTCATTCAATTGAAGGCTATGCGAATTGAAGATGGAAAGAAGAATGTATATCAATGGAAATTGGCAAGAGGCACAATCTGGTAAAAAATTGACTTTAACGAGCCCAACCGATTCATCAATTATAGCGGTTGTGACTAAAGGAGATGTTGAGGATGCCAGATTAGCAATAACTGCAGCCAAGATTGCCTTTCAACCAGGTTCGGTTTGGCGAAAAACCTCTGAAGAACAACGATCGAAATTGTTTTTGAGAACTGCTGAACTCATGGAAGAACGGATCGAGTTATTCGCTAATGCTGAGAGTGAATGTAATGGAAGGCATCTCAGAGAAACAAGGAATGATGCAATGTCAGCAGCGGGACTTTTTAGATACTATGCTGGGATTTTGGGTCAAGTGACGGGTAGTACCTTTAACATGAGTGATGGGATTACTTCGATGACTATGCTCGAGCCAGTAGGGGTTGTCGGTGGTATTACGCCGTGGAATTATCCTCTCATGATAGCATGCGGAATTATTGCACCAGCTCTAGCGGCAGGAAATACAGTGGTTTTGAAACCAGCTTCAAATACACCCTTAACTTCTATTTTGTTATTTGAAGTATTAGATGCGGTTGGTTTTCCTGAAGGTGTGGTAAATCTAGTTTTAGGAGGCGGAGATGTTGGAGAGGAAATAGTAAGAAGTTTTGACGTGGATATGGTGATGTTCATAGGTGGAACAGAGACCGGAAGACGCATCATGCAAGCGGCTTCAAATAACGTTAAGCGTGTCGCATTAGAGTTAGGTGGAAAGTCACCTGTTATCGTGTTTGATGATTGTAATTTGGAAGCTACTGTCGATCATGTTTTAATGGGAATATTTTTGAGTAGCGGGCAAGTATGCACTGCTGGTTCAAGAATTATTGTACAAGAAGAAATTTACGATGAATTTGTTAATCGTGTGGCAGAAAGGGCGTCGAAAATTCGTGTCGGGCGATATGATGACGTAAGTGCACAAATAGGGCCACTGGCTTCTGAAGCACATCTAAAAAATGTCATGGCCTATATTGAGACGGGAATCGATGAAGGTGCGCGTTTGGTTACTGGTGGCAAGCAGTTTAAGACGGAAGCACTTGCAAATGGCTATTTCTTAGAGCCTACTGTGTTTGCAGATGTTCGAAATAGTATGAAAATCGCACA
>JAUYTY010000013.1 GCA_030694905.1 Eubacteriales bacterium
TTTGCAGCTTTTGCGGCAGCAATCAGAAAGCCATTTTCAAGCAAATAAGTTGTGGCTTCATTGGTGCATGGCATATTAGCGCCCTCACCGATGACAAAGCAACCGTTGTTTTTGAGCATGATAGCCTCCTCCATACCTATATCATATTGGGTGGCACAAGGCAATGCAATGTCGCACTTCAGGTTGAATATACCCTTTTGTCCATCATGATATTCAGCTTTTGGATGATCTTTTATGTACTCGCTGATTCTTTTGCGTTCTCTTTCCTTTATGCGTTTCATCGCCTCAAGATCTATGCCGTCCTTATCATAGATATAACCATCCGAGTCACACATGGCGATAATATTTGCGCCGTATTGCTGAGCTTTTTCGCAGGCATAAAGAGCAACATTGCCTGATCCGGAAATGATGACATCTTTCCCTTCGAAAGATTCACCGTTATCCTTCAACATTTCTCTCACATAATAGATAAGTCCATAACCTGTGGCTTCTTTTCTGGCTAGGGAACCGCCATAGTTGATGTTTTTCCCAGTGATCACACTTGGCTCAAATATGTTTTTGATTCTCTTGTGCTGTCCAAAGAGATAGCCTATTTCCCGCATGCCGACGCCGATATCACCTGCCGGCACATCGAGATTATGACCTAGATAACGGTAGAGCTCTGTCATGAAGCTTTGGCAAAATCTCATGATCTCGCCCTCGGATTTGCCTTTTGGATCGAAATCAGAACCGCCCTTACCCCCACCAATTGGAAGACCAGTCAAAGAGTTCTTGAAGACCTGCTCAAAAGCCAATGATTTCATGATGCTTAGATTTACAGAAGGATGAAATCTTAGACCGCCTTTGTATGGGCCGATGGAATTGCTGAATTGAACCCTATAGCCTCTATTGACTTGAACCTTGCCGGAGTCGTCAACCCATGATACCCGAAACAGAATCTGCCTGTCCGGTTCCAGCATTCTCTCCAATATGGCATTTTCCTCATACAGGGGATTTCTTTCAACTACAGCATGGATTGATTCGAACATTTCCTCGACTACCTGGAGAAACTCGGATTCGCCTGGATTTCTACTCTTTGCGGTCTCAATGGCTCTGTTAATGTATGACATTTTCTCCTCCTATAAAAATAAAATAATGTAACAATACAAAAGTATTATATCAAATAAAAATAGATTTAAAAAGCGTAATCTCATTAATCTTAGATTTAGTAAGACTGAAATCCAGGTAAAAATATTACAAAAAATTCATAATGAGAAAATCGGTTTCATTATATCCTGATACACGTTACAATATTAAAGATTATTAAACTAAATCAATTAAACGAGGGGGAAAAATGATTTCAAATGTTAAAGCATGTGTTTTACAAGGCCTGAGTGGCTATCAGATTGATGTGGAGACTGATCTAACAAACGGATTACCCGCATTTAACATAGTTGGATTGCCGGATGTATCAATAAAGGAATCTAAGGAAAGGGTACGGTCAGCTCTTACCAATTCCGATTATGATTTTCCGCTATCCAGAATTACGGTCAATTTGTCACCTGCATCCATCAAAAAAGAAGGATCGCAGCTTGACCTGCCGATTGCGCTTGGAATATTGGCGGCAAGAGGTATAATCGGAAATATTGACGAAGAAGTATGCTTCATTGGAGAATTGTCATTAGATGGCACAATCAAATATATAAATGGCGTTTTACCTATGGTGATTTCCCTAAGGGACCAAGGTGTTAAAAAGGTCTATATTCCTATGGCTAATCAGGAGGAATGCAGCTATATAAATGATATGGAGATATATGCCATGGAATCTCTGACAGCCGTGGTCAATCATATAAATCAAAAAGAGATCAGACGGCCGATCCAAGTCAGAGACTTCAATCTGAATGAGCCTTTAAAAAGAAATGACATGGATTTCTTCGAGGTCAAGGGCCAGGAATCATTGAAAAGGGCGGTGGAGATTGCCGCCGCAGGAAGCCATAATATCCTCATAATTGGGTCACCCGGATCAGGAAAGACGATGATTGCCAAGAGAATTCCTTCTATTTTGCCTGAACTGACCTTTGAAGAATCGTTAGAGATAACAAAAATATATAGTGTGGCGGGCTTGAATCATGAACGGGGTTTGATCCGACAAAGACCTTTCAGATCTCCGCATCACACCATATCCAAGGTAGCGCTGGCAGGCGGGGGAAGGATTCCAGGACCAGGGGAAATATCATTGTCAAATTATGGTGTGTTGTTTTTGGATGAAATGCCTGAATTTTCCAAGAGTGCTTTGGAGGTTCTAAGACAACCTCTGGAAGATGGAATCGTTACCATATCAAGAGCCAATGCTTCACTTCAATTCCCATCGAAATTCATGCTTGTTGCGAGTATGAATCCCTGTCCCTGCGGATTTTATGGTGATCCTAAAAAAGAATGCAAGTGTTCACCTGGGCAGATTGACCGATATCTTAACAGGATATCAGGACCTTTGCTGGATCGAATAGATATCCAAATAGAAGCATCACCGGTCGTATATGAAGACCTTGAATCGAAGAATACGACTGAGGCCTCGGAAAGTATCCGGGCAAGAGTGAACCAAGCAAGAAAAATTCAGGCGGCGAGATTTGAAGATCTGGATATTCATACCAACAGTGAGTTGAATCCCACCCAGATCAAAAAGTATTGCCGGTTGACCAAAGAAGCGGAAGAGATTCTCAAGGCATCCTATAAGAAACTATCGCTTAGTGTTAGAGCCTACACCAAAATAATCAAGGTAGCCAGAACAATAGCTGATTTGGACGGGTGCGACATGCTAAAGATGAGGCATGTTGCAGAAGCGATTCAATACAGGAGTATAGATAAAAAGTTCTGGGGTTGATATTCATTGTTTAAAACAATTAAATGGTGTATAATAAAGATAATAGTTCTAATAATATATAGGAGTTGTTTGGATTGAATAACATGATCATAATTATAGGTGTTGCTGTCTCCATCATTTTAAAAATCTACGATCTATCCGTACGAAAATCATTGGTCAACGAACTGGCAAAATTAAAATCCTATAAAAGAAAATTGATGCTCAAATTCGAAGTGTTGATGTATCTTGTTTTATTCGTGCTGAGCCAAATAACAACGCAGAATACGCTTTTGACATCACTGGACGCACAGAGCATGTTCACACGAAGCTTTATAGCCTTTTATGCCTTGGTTGTTGTATCAACAGCGATGATATTAAACAAATTGATCATCAAGACTGTTGTTATAAATTACCTTAGAATTATTTCGCTTATCATCGCAATCATGTCATCCCTGTTTTTCGCCTTAAACATTATCTCGGAAAACATCGGTATCGGATTTGTAACACCTTTGATGATTGCTCCAATAGCCGGAACAATTCTTCTGATTATACTGGATTCGTTTGTTTACTCTGTGCATGACGTTTTTATCAAGAGACATTTTACTTGTGTCGGCTATTACAATTTTGACGGAAGCTTCAGGGAAGTGGAAGCCGATGACGTGCTGAAAGACGAAGATGCGTATTATTTCATAAAGCACCCGGCAACAACACTGGAAAGTAGTGTCATTACAGTAATTCCAAGCTTTAACGTTATCAGCATCAGCATGGTGGAAGTAAAATCGTCCCCCAAAAGTGTAAAAAAAACAACCTGACCATCATCGTCATAAAAAGTGTTCATCTCTATCTGACTAACAGATTGAGATGGACTTTTTATTTCAGACTTATTTCATTGTGACACCGTTGGAATATCAATATATGAAACAGCTTCTCCATTGCTCCAAATACCCACTTGCCTCGCTGTCCTGTGATAAATATTTCTTTACAATACCATGAAGGTGTGATAATAATAGAAAAGAGACTGTTGGAAAATGCCTGATAGTCTTTGTTAAATTAAGTTAAAAGTAGGTTTGTATGAACACTTTAACAAAAAATCTGGTGATGCTAAACTGTATTTTCGGCCCCAACAACAGATTGATTGAAAAAATTGATGATTATTTACCTTTGGGTGAACTGGACAATCCGACTGATTTATTAGAGGTTTTAGAGGATTGTGAGTATTTGGATGAAAAAAAGATTATTGACATGTCAAGGTTCATAATGCAGGATCGTTTGGAATTTTTCCTGGAATATATGGAGAATGAAAATATCAGAGTCAGCACTGTGTTTGACAAGACTTACCCGGAAAGACTCCGATTGATTGATGACAATCCATTTGTTCTTTACTACAAGGGTTCCATTGAGGAAATCAATGGAGAGAGATGTCTGTCAGTTGTCGGATCAAGGAAGGCGACTTCCTACGGCAAGTGGGTGGCCGAGAGCTTTGTTTCAGAATTGTGCAGGCATGGTTTCAGCATTGTCAGCGGCATGGCATATGGGATAGATTCCATAGCACACCAGACAGCACTGGCGTGCAACAGTTACACCTCAGCAATTCTGGGAAGTGGCATCGATGTGATATATCCCAAAAGAAACAGAGAACTGTATAGTAATATATCAGATAGGGGATCTGTAATAAGTGAGTTTGCTCCAGGGGTTAGCCCGCTTCCATTCAATTTTCCTTACAGAAACAGGATAATTAGCGGTTTGAGTGATGCCATACTGGTAGTCGAAGCGGGGGAGAAGAGCGGAACCCTGATAACTGCAACTTATGGTTTTGAGCAGGACAAGGAAGTGTTTGCAATCCCCGGAAACATAGACAATATAAGCGCTAGAGGCACAAACAGACTGATTAGGGAAGGCGCTAAAATAACAACCTGTGTAGATGACATTCTAGAGGAGTTCAGAGTCGACGTCCATGGCACTGAAGATAAATTCGAACAAGACGGAACGTTGGATGCCTTGCAGGTTGACATAATTCACTCCTTAAAGCAAGGAGAGAAAAGCATCGTAGAAATTCATGAATTAACTGGACACCATATCGCCGAATTGAATTCCAATCTGACTGTACTTGAGTTGAGGGGAATTGTCAGTCAGGGCAGAGGTAAACAGTTTAGACTTAACAGGTTAAACAAAGAAAGATAAACAGGAGGGTATAATGGCGAAAAACTTAGTGATTGTGGAATCACCATCCAAGGCCAAAACAATCGGCAAATTTCTTGGCAGTAATTATAAGGTCAGAGCTTCAGTAGGACACATAAGGGATTTGCCTAAAAGCAAGCTTGGAATTGACATTGAAAATGATTTTGAACCAAACTATATAACAATACGGGGAAAGGGCGATATTATCAAGGAATTGAAGAAGGAAGCCGCTAAAGCCGATAAGGTTTTTCTGGCGACTGACCCTGATAGAGAGGGTGAGGCTATTTCATGGCATCTAGCCACCATACTCAAATTGAATCAAGAAGACAATATCAGGATTGAGTTTCATGAAATCACCAAAAATGCCGTTGCAAACGCTAAAAAAACGCCTAGGAAAATCAACATGGATCTGGTTGACTCCCAGCAGGCAAGACGTGTTTTAGATAGAATTGTGGGATATCAGATAAGCCCGCTGCTCTGGCGAAAGGTCGATAAGGGATTGAGCGCCGGTCGAGTCCAGTCGGTAGCTGTCAAATTGATCTACGACCGGGAAAAAGAAATAGAGGCTTTTATACCTGAGGAATACTGGACGATAGATGGTGATTTCGGGAAAGATGAAATCATTACTGCCAGATTGATAGGCGAGATGTCAGACGATAAGGTCAAAAGAATCAAAATCAAAAATATCGACGAGATGACAGCCATCCTCGATATTCTTAAAAGGCACAAGAGCGGAACCATCAGCAAAATCACCAATAAAAAGTTCATGAAGGCTCCCTTGCCGCCATACACCACAAGCTCTTTGCAGCAGGATGCCAGCAGAAACCTGAATTTCACAACAAAAAAGACCATGATGATAGCCCAGCAGCTATACGAGGGAATTGAAATAAAAGGGGAAGGCACAACTGGTCTTGTCACATATATACGTACTGACTCCACCAGGGTTTCAGAAGAATCAAAAGCTGAAGCAGCAGGATTCATTAAGGACAAATATGGGGAAAAATATCTGGACCTCAAAAGAGTCTACAAAAAAAAGAAAAAAAGTGACAGCCAGGATGCCCATGAGGCTATAAGACCCACATATTCTTTAAAAACACCGGATTCCATCAAGGATTCCTTGTCAAATGACCAGTTTAAACTGTATAAGATGATATGGAACAGATTCATTTCTTCACTGATGTCTTCCGCTGAATTTGAGAACATTGGCATTACCATAGTTGTGGACAATTATGCATTCAGATATGCCGGCAAGAGATTGCTGTTTGATGGATTCATGAAAGTGACCCCCGTCAAGGAGAAATTGATAGAGTTTCCGGATATGACTGAAGGAGATTCCATTGATCTGAAAAAATTGATTGAAAAGCAGAACTTCACCAATCCACCCCCAAGATATAATGAGGCATCTCTTGTTAAAATAATGGAAGAACTGGGAATAGGAAGACCAAGCACCTATTCACCGACCGTATCCACCATTCTTAATCGCGGTTATGTGGAAAAGAAAGAGGGTCAGTTTTACATTACAGACATAGGTGTCATAGTGACAGAATTGCTAGTTGAGCATTTCGGCGATTTTATAAACGAGAAGTTCACAGCAGCCCTTGAGGATAAGCTCGATAACATCGAAACAGGCGATCATCAATGGAAAGAGATCATTAGAGAGTTCTACAAGGACTTTGAGATTGCTATGAATGAGGCAGACAAAAAAATTGAAAAAGTGGAACTGGAAGATGAAACAACCGATGTGATTTGTGACAAATGCGGTTCCAATATGATTGTCAAGAAAGGCAGATTTGGAAAGTTTCTTGCCTGTCCCAATTATCCCGAATGCAAGCATACCATGACATTCAGTGATCAGCCAGAAAAACCACAATTAAGCGATGAGATTTGTGAGAAATGTGGCATCAACATGGTTGTAAAAAGAGGAAGATATGGGGATTTTCTTGCCTGTCCCAACTATCCGGACTGCAAAAATACAAAACAGATTGTAAAAAAACTGGATATGAAGTGTCCAAAATGCAATGGAGATGTTGTTGAAAAGCGAACCAAAAAAGGCAGAAAGTTTTATGGCTGCAGCAACTATCCCAAGTGTGACTACACTTCATGGAAGGAACCTGTTGAGGAAAAATTGAAAGAAGCGATTGTGGAAAAATAATATTTACAAGCCATAAAACCTATGATATACTACTACAGGAATTACACACAGTTGATAATTTTCATGGTCTTGCCTCGCAAGGGGTCCCATGAAAAGATGATTCAATTGGAGGATAAAAAAGGAGGAACACAATGTCAGTATTAAGTATGAAAAAACTGCTGGAAGCAGGGGTGCATTTCGGACACCAGACAAGAAGATGGAATCCAAAAATGGCGGAGTACATTTTCACTGAAAGAAACGGTATCTACATTATTGACTTACAGAAGACGACTGTCTTGATTGATAAGGCTTATGCTTTTGTCAAGGATGTTGTTGCCAACGGCGACGAGATCATATTTGTCGGAACAAAAAAACAGGCACAGGAGTCAATTAAGAAAGAGGCGGAAAGATGTGAAATGCATTTTGTAAGCCAAAGATGGCTGGGTGGTATGTTGACAAACTACAAAACCATCAGAAGCAGGATAGACAGACTGCATGAACTGGAAAAGATGGAAGAAGACGGAAAATTTGACATGCTGCCTAAGAAAGAGGTTATCAAGCTTAGACATGAAGCGGAAAGACTTGAGAAATTCCTAGGTGGAATAAAAAACATGAACAAATTGCCTGGCGCTATGTTCATCGTCGATCCAAAGAAAGAAAGAATTGCTATCAGCGAAGCTAAGATTATGGGTATTCCAATCATAGCTATAGTCGATACAAACTGCGATCCGGACGAAATAGATATTGTCATACCAGGAAATGATGACGCCATAAGAGCTGTAAAGCTTTTGACAGCAACCATGGCCGATGCAGTCATAGAAGCAAGACAAGGCATGCAGATGGTAGACAACGTACCTGCTGTTGAGCTGGACGACGAAGTATTGGACGAAGAGTTTTCAGAAGAATTATAAAATAAAGCGTTAAAATTAAGGTAAGGGGAAAGGGATCTAATCCCTTGTCTGACTTACCTTTTATTAATAGGAGGAAGAAATGGCTAATATAACAGCAGCAATGGTTAAGGAATTAAGAGAAATTACAGCAGCAGGAATGCTTGATTGTAAAAATGCATTAGTGGAAAATGATGGGAATATGGATGCGGCAATAGATTATCTTAGAAAAAAAGGATTGTCTAAAGCAGCAAAGAAATCTGACAGAATTGCAGCTGAGGGTTTGGTTTCAGCTTATATTCATGGCGGAAGAATTGGTGTTCTGATAGAAGTTAACAGTGAAACTGATTTTGTTGCAAAGAATGAAGAATTTCAGGCTTTTGTAAAAGATCTGGCAATGCAGGTAGCTGCTCAGAATCCTAAATACATAAGACCGGAAGATGTACCAGCGGAAGTTTTGGAAAAAGAGAAGGAGATCCTTAAAGCCCAAGCGCTCAACGAAGGGAAACCTGAAAAGATAGTTGATAAGATGGTTGAGGGACGAATCAAGAAATACTATGATGAGAACTGTCTGATTTGCCAATCCTTCATTAAGAATCCTGACATAACAATCCAGGACCTTCTGAATGAAAAGATTGCCAAGATCGGTGAAAATCTTATTATAAGAAGATTCTCAAGATACGAAGTCGGCGAAGGAATAGAAAAGAAAGTTGAAAACTTTGCGGAAGAAGTTGCTAAACAAATAAATATGTAATATTATTAGATGGAGGACAATTTGTTCTCCATTATAATTATACTTGATTATGGAGGTTTTATGGAGCATAAGTACAAGAGAATTGTCTTGAAGATAAGCGGAGAAGCTTTGGGTGGTGAAAAAGGCAATGGCATTGATGAAATTACCATAGCCCGTATTGCCAGAGTCATCAAGACGGTCAATGACATGGACATTCAGGTTGCTGTGGTCGTCGGTGGCGGCAATATCTGGCGAGGTGCCAGCGCCAAGACAACAGACCGGGCCACTTCAGATTATATGGGAATGCTGGGCACCATTATCAATGGTATGGCTTTACAGGACGCTCTGGAAAAAATAGACGTCCCGACCAGAGTTCAGACCGCCATTGAGATGAGGCAAGTCGCAGAACCTTACATCAGAAGGAGAGCCATCAGACACCTTGAAAAGGGTCGAGTCGTCATTTTTGCTGGCGGATCAGGGAATCCTTTTTTTTCCACAGACACAACTGCCGCACTGAGGGCCGCTGAGATAGATGCTGATGTGATACTGCTGGCAAAGAAAGGTGTGGAGGGTGTATATGACGACGATCCCAAAACCAACCCCGATGCTACGATGTTCACAGAACTCAACTATATAGAGATTCTGAACAGGGGATTGAAAGTCATGGACTCTACAGCCACGTCTCTGTGTATGGATAACAGCATACCTATCATCGTCTTTGGACTTGAAGACCCTGAAAATATTATAAAGATTGTCAACGGTGAAATCATAGGCACCATGATTAACAATGATTGAGGAGGATTAATATGTTATTGGAAATCCATAAGGAATTAGAGAAAAAAATGAAAAAATCCATTGAGTTTTTTGTCAGTGATTTGTCGACCATCAGAGCCGGCAGAGCAAATCCTAAACTACTTGACAAATTGAGAGTGGATTATTACGGGACACCAACTCCAATAAACCAGTTATCCAATATTTCGGTTCCTGAACCTAGATGCTTGTTGATTCAACCATGGGACATCAATGCTTTAAAGGAAATATCAAGAACCATCAGTTCTTCTGACTTGGGAATCAACCCAAGCAATGACGGAAAAGTGATCAGATTGATTATCCCTGAACTTACAGAAGAAAGAAGAAGAGATTTGTTGAAGGTCATCAAAAAGGAAACCGAAAATGCTAAGGTGGCATTGAGGAATCTAAGGCGAGACACCAATGAAACGTTGAAAAAAATGGAAAAAGATGGTGAGCTCACCAAAGACGGATTAAAGGATGCGGAGATGGAAGTTCAGCAGTTGACTGACAAATACATCAAGATGACTGACGAAATCTACAATGATAAAGAAAAAGAGATTTTAGAGGTTTAGCGTATGAAAGAATTGATAGGTTCCGAGCTTAAGCAGGCAATAGATGCAATTGATCATGATAGCGCTATAATCGAAATAACATACATCAAAGGAACCAATAAAAATTTCCTTTCAGAATTAAAAAAACCTTTAGTGGTGAGACACCTGAAGATTAAGGATAGACATAACCTGACAGTTGCTTATTTTTAATCCCCGAAAGGGGATTTTGTTTGATGAGGTGGATGGATTGACAATAGAACTTGATAGGGACAATATTCCAAGACACATTGCGATAATTATGGATGGCAACCGAAGGTGGGCCAAGAAAAACAAAAAGTTCAAGAATGCAGGGCATAGGGAAGGCATGCTTAGATTTAGAGAAACAGTTGAAGAATGCGTCAGATTAGGTGTTGAGTATTTGACTGTCTACGCTTTTTCAACTGAAAACTGGGGTCGGGAAAATGATGAGATCACCTATCTGATGAATCTTTTGCTGGAATTTTCGGAAACTATGATAGAACCATTGAATACAGCAGGTGTCCGAATAAATGTATTTGGCAACCTAGAAGACTTCCCTGAAAAGTCAAAAGCCGGAATCAGAAAATCCATTGAAATTACCAAAGATAACCAAAATCTCAATCTTAATATAGCTTTAAGCTATGGTGGAAGAAATGAGATTGTAAATGCCACGCGAAGAATTGCCGCGGCTGTCAGTGAAAATACAATCAAAATTGAAGAGATTGACGAGCAACTTATTAGCGATTACTTGTATTCAAGAGGTCAGAGTGATCCGGATCTTCTTATCAGAACGAGCGGAGAACAGAGACTAAGCAATTTTATGCTTTATCAGATGGCTTATACGGAATTCTATTTCACAGAAGTGCTTTGGCCTGACTTCAAAGCTGAAGAATTGCACAAGGCAATAGCAGAATATCAGAATAGAAGTAGAAGATTTGGCAAGGAGTAATCAATGAAGAAAAGGGTTTTAACGGGGCTTATCGGTGGATTCTATATTGGCTTAGCGACCTATTTGGGTGGTGCTCTTTTTAGCTTTACTGTTTTAGGTATTACAATGATTGCTCTTTTTGAAATGGATCGGGCAGTGAACAAAAGGAACGGTATTATCTTCAAGCTTAATTATATGACTGCTATAATCATATTTTCTCTTTTGATGTTCAAGATTGATTTTAATCTGTATATGATTATTACAGCTTACACCGTCATTGCCGGTATAATTTTTGTTGTACATGATGATACTGATTTCAGAGACCTATCGGTTTCTTTTTTCGGTTTGGTTTATATTGTATTGCTTTTTTATCATTTTGTTGTTTTTTCAGCCTACAAACACTTTTGGCTGGTATACGCCATTACTTTCAGTGCGGATTCCTTTGCTTACATCATAGGCAGTAATTTCGGGAAACACAAGCTCTGTCCAAGATTAAGCCCCAAAAAAAGCGTGGAGGGCGCGGTCGGAGGGATTATTGGCGCCATAATTGTCTCAGTGGCAGTCAATGCGCTTTTTTTGAAAGAACCGATGTCTTTCATCATAATCATTGCATTGATTGGAAGTATCATATCAATTTTTGGCGATTTGCTTGCTTCAAAAATTAAGCGGGAATTCAGCATAAAGGATTATAGTAATGTTCTACCAGGACATGGTGGCATCCTTGACAGATTTGACAGCGTCCTGCTGATGACACCGGTTACTTATTACCTGGTAATGACATTGCTATTTTAGGAGGAACATATGTTAACAGCAATTGCATCAATCTTGATTTTTTCAATGGCCATATTGATTCATGAACTTGGTCATTTTTGGGCAGCAAGGCGAGCCGGTATCAATGTAAGTGAATTCTCGATTGGTATGGGTCCTGTTTTGTTTCAGAAGAAGGGTAAAGAAACAATCTACTATATAAAAGCCCTACCGATTGGTGGCTATATAAAAATGGAAGGCGAGGACGAGGAAGCTATTACAGAGAGAAGCTTCAGCTCCAAATCCCCATGGCAGAGATTCAGAGTTATCTTGATGGGACCGGTCATGAATTTCGCACTGGCTCTGGTTATTTTTTTTGCGATTGTGCTTGTCTATGGCATTGCCGGCACAACAGTAGACTTTATTGATGAAAATGCAACAGAATACGCTGCAGGTTTGAGGCCTGGAGACAAGATCGTAAAGATTGAAGATACACGTGTCAGGTATTGGGAGGATCTTACCAACGAAATCATAAAGAACGAGGATCAGTATACACTGACAGTTGTGAGGGATAATGTGGAACAGACATTTGAAATCCAACAGAATTATCGCTATATCGTAGGCATCTCTCCAGTGGAAGCGGATGGTGAGTATACCACTGAACTTGCGGTTGTGAATGTCAATTATCCGGCCGAAAAGGCGGGTTTGAAGCCGGGTGATAAGGTTTTATCCATCAACGGCGTGACCACTCTTACCTGGGAAGACGTAAGAGGCAATATAGCAAACTCAGGTGGCGTGAATCTATTTATGGAAGTTGAAAGGGATGATCAGATACTGACGGTAGAGGTTATACCTGAAAATCAGATAACAATAGGCTTTTACACAGAGATGGATAGAAGTATTCTGACAGCGGTTACCGGCTCTATTCATCGTGTTGTGTTTTACATCACCCTTATGTTCCAACTCATTGGCATGATGATTACCGGGCAGGTGGGGTCTGAGGCTGTAGCAGGACCAATCGGCATCATTTCAATGGTGGGTGAGGCGGCAAGGCTTGGGTTGTATCCACTGCTGAACCTCATGGCATTCATCAACATCAATCTCGGGTTTATAAACCTGATGCCTGTACCCGCACTTGATGGCAGCAGGCTCGTGTTCATAGCCATTGAAGGTATTAGAGGCAAAAGGATATCACCGGAGAAGGAAGGCTATATCCACTTTATCGGATTTGTGTTCCTGATGGCATTGATGTTCTTCGTATTATACAAGGATATCATTAAAATATTGAACTGAGGTTTCATATGAAAAAAAAAGTCTATTATGGAACAGTCCCAGTTGGTGGTGACAGTGTTATAACTGTTCAATCCATGACCAATACGGCAACTGGTGACATCGCGTCAACTATCGCACAGATCAAATTGCTGGAGTCTGTGGGATGCGATATAATCCGTTGTGCGGTACCGGATATGGCAAGTGCCAGGGCTATTTCCGAAATCAAAAAACAAATAAACATTCCTTTAGTGGCGGATATCCATTTTGATTATAGGCTTGCTGTGGAATCAGTCAAAATGGGAGCGGACGGTATTAGAATAAATCCCGGAAACATCGGCGACAGGCCAAAAGTCATTGAAGTTGTGCGTGCCTGTAAAGATAGGAATATCCCTATAAGGGTAGGCGTTAATTCGGGTTCTGTCAAACAAGAATTTTTAGATAAATACAATGGGTTGAACCAACATTCTTTGATTGAAAGCGCCCTTGAGCAAGTCAGTATCATAGAGGATTGTGGCTATGATAATCTGGTAATTTCCATTAAATCTTCAGATGTGAGACTGACGTATGACGCCTATTCCCTGATATCAAAGAGGACAAATTATCCGCTGCATCTAGGTGTGACAGAGGCGGGATCCTATTCAAACGGCGTCATTAAATCCGCTATGGGCATAGGGAGTCTGCTCCTAAATGGCATAGGAGACACCATAAGGGTTTCCCTGACCGATACCCCGGACAAGGAAGTGATCGTCGGAAGAAAGATACTCCAGTTCTTGAATCTCAGACCCTATGGTCCCAACATCATATCCTGTCCAACCTGTGGCAGGACCCAAATAGATCTCATAAGCATCGCAAAAGAAGTGGAAAATAGACTGTCCACAAGCAAGAAGGATGTGACAGTCGCTATCATGGGCTGTGTTGTAAACGGACCTGGAGAAGCAAGGGAAGCCGACATAGGCATTGCAGGCGGCAAAGGCGAGGCAGTCTTGTTTAAAAAAGGACAGATTATAAGAAAAGTCCGCGAGGCTGATATAATCGATGTTTTAATGGAAGAAATTGAAAAAATATAGCTGCTGACAGGCAGCTTTTTTACGGAGGCATTATGCCTGATGAAACGAAAAAAACGCTAGCAAAATCTCAAATCAGTAAAATCAGTCTTAATCATTCAGAACATAAGATGTTAATCCAGATCAACAGTGACGTTCTGTATGCCATCAATGAAATAGATGATCTCAGTGAATGGTATAAAAGCAGACTGGGATTTGATTATGATGTTCAGATTTCCTACATTGATGAGTTTGATGAGATAGAAAGAGAAATGATTGTCAGCAATATTTTGTATCTGCTGAAAAAACACCACAATTCATTAGCAAAGGAAATTGATGAAGAGTGTGTCAATCTGACAGAAAACAGCCAGGTTTCCATAACCGTCAAAAATAGGATACTCTATGAGAAGATCATTCTGAACAAGACGGATCAAAAAATATCTCAGGCTTTCCAATCCCTTTACCGATATGACATATATCTGACTTTAGATTTAAACGAACAGGTCAGCCATATGGATCTTTCAAAAGAACTGGAGAAAATTGTCAGAGAGACATCCATATCAAACACACCGGTACAAAAAAAGGCAACCACTAGGAAAAAAA
>JAUYTY010000022.1 GCA_030694905.1 Eubacteriales bacterium
GACTGTTATCACAATCTTGAAATTGATGGACCTCACCATGGTCTTCAAAAAATCCTTCTTATCTCCCAAAATATAAACAATCAAAAGGCTTCCAAACATGGACAGATAAAATGGCATACCCGTTATAGCTGTAATGATCACACAAGCATAGATTGGTGATGTATATAACACCAGCTTCAACATGTTTTTAAGGGTTCTTTCCTTTGCATCTATGTGTTCAAGTCTTATATCCCTCAGAAACATCAGATACCCTGCAATCACAATACCTGCGACAAATACGGAATTCAATAGAATCAGAAAGGGTATGCTGAAATCCGGAAGTATGGTCGGTACTATTATAATTGACGTGGAAAAAGGCAAGATAAACATGGCCAGATGTCTGAATACTAAGTTTATAGCTGCTCTTCTTGGAGGTGACAGCTCTATTTCTTCACCTATTCGATTGACAAAAGGTGCTGACAATATGGCACCCCCTGGTACCGTTAGAAATCCTACCATTGCCGGTATAATCGTAATGATATTTCTTTTGCTGCCAATCACCTTCTGCATGGTGTCCACAATGACATCCAAAATACCATAGTGCTTCATGGCACCCCCTAGAACACTGACCATAGTCACTACAAGGATAGTGTTTTGTGAAGATGGTTTCTTAAAGACACCTGTGACAGCATCGAAAAATGAAGCCATTCCAATACCAGATATCACTCCCAATACAATTGCCGTTGCCAATATGGCATAACCTAATTTAACCTTCAGTTTAATCAGAATCGGTATTAACATAAATGTCAGTACTGCTGTTATCAACTGATACATGCTATACTCCTTTCTAATGCAAAATGTATCAGATTCCCAACAGATTTGCCAGATACCTGAATACTATTGTTAAAAATCCTGCTTTTTTAATGTCTTCGCTGACCTGAACCGGAATTTCCTTTATAATTTCATTGTTCAAGTAAACATTCATCTTTCCGACAACAGCGCCTTTTTCTAGTGGCGCTCTAATTTTTTGCTGATACTCGATGACAGTCCTTAATGTCGTTCCATTTTTTAGCAGCTTGTAATAATCCTCACCAGCAATGACAGGTACATTGACTTCAAGTGCATTTGATATCAGAATCTCATCCACCAACTCTTCGGCATTTACAACCTTTTCTATGAAATAATTGTAGTAGCCGTATTCTAAAAGCTCTTTGGATTTGGCAATCCTGTCATCATGGCTTTGAGCTCCCATCAGAACAGCTATCACCCGTCTGTCTTTCATGCTATCTTCCTGATCCCTATAGGGTATTGTTGAGACAAGGCATAGTCCAGCCTTATCAGTATACCCGGTTTTCAATCCATCGACGCCTTCCATCTCGTTTAATAGGGGATTGGTGGCAAATCTCTTGAAATTTCGTTCAGGCATAGTAAATTCTTTTTGAATGGTTATGTCTGTCACGTCAGGATACTTATTCAACAAATAGGCTGACAATTTGAATAGGTCGTTTGCTGACATAAAGTTTTGGTCTGTTTCCTCATCATCCAAAGGCATGCCGCTGGGATTGATAAAATGGGCTGTTGTGATGCCTAATTGAGTTGCTTTATCATGCATAGCTTGAATGAATGCTGCCTCTGTTCCGGCAATATGCTCAGCAATGGCCACAGCTGCGTCATTTCCTGATGCGATCATTATGGCATTCATCAGTGTCTCCAAGACATACTCATCGCCCTCTGTGAGTCCCAATGCACTGCCCTCCGTGGTAGCTGCATTTCTTGTAACCTTGACCACATCATCAAACGATGCCCTCCCTTCTGCAATCGCCTCTCTGGCGAGAAGATAGGTCATTATTTTTGTCACACTGGCAATCTCAACGGTTTCGTCTCCATTGAACTGATAAAACACCTCGCCTGTAGCGGCATCTCCCACTACAGCAGCCCGTATGTCACTGCTGACATCCATGATGGCAAAACCATTGATCGATGTCAGCAGTATGGCTATGACCAATAAAATCAGTACTTTTCTAACATTTTTTTTAGAATTCAATTTTCTCCAATCCTCCAAAATATGGCCTTATAGCATACGGCAATGTAACAGTTCCGTCTGCGTTCTGGTAGTTCTCTAGTAATGCCGCGAAGGTTCTCCCTACTGCCAGCCCTGATCCGTTTAAGGTATGAAGATATTCCAGCTTCCCAGCCTCTGTCCTATATCGCAGATTAGCCCTTCTCGCCTGGTAATCCTCAAAATTTGAACATGACGATATCTCAACATATCTGCCATAGCTTGGCATCCAAACCTCAAGATCATAAGTTTTGGCAGAAGCGGCTCCTGTGTCCCCTGTACAAAGTTCTATCACCCTGTATGGCAGTTTAAGCTTCTGGAGAATGCTCTCGGCAAAACCGGTGAGCCTTTCCAGCTCGGCATATGAGTTTTCTGGCCTTGATAACATTACCATCTCTACTTTATCAAATTGATGGTTACGAATCAAGCCTCTTGTGTCTCTTCCCGCAGATCCGGCTTCAGCCCTAAAGCATGGTGTATAGGCTGCCATATAATATGGCAGATTCTTTTCATCTAAAATTTCATCTCTATAAATGTTGGTGACTGGCACTTCTGCTGTTGGAATCAGGTAGAAATCCTTTTGAGGTATCTTGAACATGTCCTCTTCAAATTTTGGTAGCTGTCCTGTCCCAATCATGCTGTCTCTATTGACCATGAACGGTGGCATGATTTCAGTAAATCCATGCTCCTCAGTATGTATATCCAGCATGAATGTAATCAGGGCTCTCTCAAGCTTAGCCCCTTTTCCCTTGAACATTGAGAACCTCGCTCCTGTGATTTTGGCGGCCCTCTCAAAATCCAGAATATCCAATGCTGTTCCAATGTCCCAATGTGCCTTTATTTCAAAATCAAATTGCCTAGGTTCACCCCATTTTCTAATCTCAGTGTTATCCTCTTCTGAATATCCGGTCTTTACCTGCGGATTAGGCGCATTTGGTATGCCAAGAAGTTCATTTTTTATCTCGTCATCTACTTCCTTAACCAACACATCCAGTTCTTTAATTTTTACAGAGAGCTCTTTCATCTCCTCCAAAGTGTCTGTAACGTCTTTTCCTGCTTTTTTGAGCAACGGAATCTCTTTTGACACTCTGTTCTGCTTTGCTTTCATTTCCTCGACATTCTGCAGAAGTTCTCTTCTCTTTTCATCGAGCAACAGTACATGGTCTATTGATAGTTCAGGATTCCTTCTCTTTAGCAGCGCATTCATTTCTTGCGGGTTCTTTCTGATTCTCTTGATATCTAACATGTTAACCTCCTGTTTTTTATAAAATAAAAACTCTCATCCCCGACAAAGGGACGAGAGTACTGATAACTTCCGCGATACCACCCTAATTATTACAACTTAATGCAATCTCTCAAATGGTTAACGCCCTCTACGTGCAAGTTGCTACCCTTGCATACTCCGGAACGGATTCAACAGTTGGTTTTGCTTTTTTACACCTTCCAAAAGCTCTCTTAAAAAACGCGACTATCTACTGCTTTCCTTCAAAGTTTTGATGTTTAATTTAGTTTATACTAATATAATCAGCCAGTTTTGTCAAGATATTCAGGCTTTATTGAATAATTGATTGAAAAAAGATTTTTATGACAATATAATGAATTATGGAGGGAATTGATATGAAATATATTAACATCGATTATAAAGTACCATTTTACAACTTTGCTCTGGAGGAGTATCTTCTGACTGAAGCGCCGGAGGAGGATTATGTGTTCTTCTATATCCATATACCCTCAATTATCGTTGGCAAGTTTCAGAATACCATCGAGGAAGTGAATAAGGATTTTGTGGATAGTGAGAATATTCTTGTGGCAAGAAGACTATCGGGCGGTGGAGCAGTCTATCATGATAGCGGTAATCTGAATTTTTCTTTTGTTCAAAAGGTCGTTAAGAGTGATGTCAACAATTTTGCAAAATTTACACAGCCTGTCATTGGCGCTTTAAACAATTTGGGAATCAATGCCATGCTCTCAGGAAGAAATGATATTGTCGTTGATGACAGAAAGATATCAGGAAATGCCCAGTGCTATAAAAATGGCAGACTTCTACATCACGGAACGCTGCTATACAATGCGGATATGAATTATCTGATTAGGGCATTAAAAGTCAAGGATTTGAAAATTCAGTCAAAAGGCATCAAGTCAGTACGCAGCAGGGTTGCCAACCTCATTGATTATATGGACACACCTATGGATATATACGCCTTTAAAAACCATCTGCTTAATTACTTGAGACAGACAGGAGACATTGAAGAGCTAGTGCTAGATGACGATGTAATTGAGAAAATAGAGAGAAGAGCTATGAGCCATTTCAGCACCTGGGATTGGAACTGGGGCATTTCTCCAAAATACGAAACTGAAAAGACCGCCAAATTCGAATGTGGCATCATCAATGTCAAGATGAATATTGACAAGGGTTGCATAAGCGATGTAAAGGTGTTTGGTGATTTCTTCACTTCTGAAGACCTAGGAAAGCTCGAGGGATTATTGGTGGGCGTAAAGCTAAACAAAGAAGACCTTACTAACAAGCTATCCTCAACCGATATCGGTTCGTATTTCAACAACTTATCTAATCATGAATTTATAGAGTTTCTGATCAGTCAGTAGAAAAACAAATGCTGAATTAGGTTTTATCCAATTCAGCATTTTTATTTATCCCGTGATCCAATTATTCCTGCAATGAATCAAGCTTCTCAAGGACTAGTCTCAACTGCTCGATCAATTGTCCGTATTTAGTCCATTCTCCATTTTTCAACGCTTCCTGGGATTCATTGAACAGACTATTGGCCTCTCCGATTAACTCGACGATGCTCTTGTCATCGATACCGCCATTTTCACCCCCATCAGGATCCTCAATGACCTCTCCGAATATCCTATTGAGAGCACCGGCCAACGTTCTTTCCATGACTATCCTGTCACCATAGGCGGCTATTACCCTTTGCATCTCGGGCAAAGCATTCTCACCACTGGATTGAAGATAGATAGGTTCTATGTAGAGCAGGGATTGCTCAATGGGTATAACCAGAAGATTGCCTCTCAGCACATTTGAACCCTCCTGTGACCAGAGCGTCAATTGTGGTGAAATCTCCGATTCCTGATCGATTCTCGATTCAATCATATTGGTGCCCGGTATGTTCTCACTTCTAGGGAACCTGTAAATCATCAATTCTCCATAATTCTCCCCATCATTTCTGCCTACCAGCATGGATGACATGTTGTTTCTTCCTACCGGTGAATACGGCACTGAAATCAGGAATTCGACATTTTCCTCACCTGGGATTTTAAACATCAAGTAGTTGGATTCCACTTGCTGCACGCTTTCCATGTACTTTTCCTTTGAAACCTCCCAAAGATCCTCTTTTCCAAAGAAGACAACGGGATTGGTCATATGATAGGTCCTGAACATTTCAGCCTGTATGTCAAAATAATCTTGAGCATATCTCAGATGAGAACTGATGCCCTCTGGCATATCGCTTATGTCTTTAAACAAATCAGGAAATATCTGGCTGTATGTGTTTGCCAATGCATCGTTTTCGTCAACTATATAAAAATCTGTGGTGCCGTTGTATGCGTCAACAACTACCTTGACTGAGTTTCTGATGTAGTTGAATGAACCTGAATAAGGGGTTGAATATGGGTATTTGTCATTGTAAGTGAAGCCTTCTAGAATCCAATAAATTTTTCCGTCATCCTGGTTGACCACCATGTATGGATCATGGCCGTATGCCAGAAATGGCGCTATTTTGTTGACCCTCTCCACAACATTACGGTGAAGGACAATCTTACTGTTGGCGTCTATGTTATTGGATATCAGTATTCTAAAATCACCCTGTCTTATAGCAAATAAGAGTTTATTGAGAAATGTCAGATTGATTCCCGCTTCTCCTTCATAGAAAGTCATGGCATTGTCCGAGCCTGAAGGATAATCAAATTCCTCCTCATCTGTATTAACAATGACATAGGTATTTGTTTTCTCGCCAAAATAGATTTCCGGACTGTTGATTACAAAATCCGTGTCTGTTCTTGGTGGAATATCCCTCACCTTGAGCATGGGCTGTCCCTCTGTTGTGACAGTGTTGACAGGGGATAAAGCCAAACCATAACCATGTGTGTATTTCAGGACAAGGTTAATCCAATTCTGAGCCTGAGAGTCTATTCTTGTCTGATCCAGTTCTCTAGCAGACAAAAAGACTTGGGTATATTTTCCATCAATCATGTACCGGTCAATATCAACGTCATTGAAAACATAATAAGGCCTGATCACCTGGATCTGATTGTAGACCTGGCCGATTGGCCTGTAATCATTGATTCTGATATTCTCGATGATATCCAAGTTGTTTACTATATCTCTAGCTGTCAGATTATAATTGACATCAAAGTTAATTTCAGTTATATCATTCAATCCATAAGCCATTCTGGTATAAGCTATGTTGTGTTCGATGTATTGTCTTTCTTTTGAAATTTCATCCGGCTCGACAATAAAATTCTGTACAGCCGAGCTGGCAATACCGCCAAGAATAGTGATGACAATGAGTAATACGGGCAGGGCTGCTGCCATGATGACATTCTTTCTTTTTGCGCCAATAAAGAATGTGACGGCACCTATAACTGAGAAAACCGCCAACACCCTATATAAATTGAGTGTTATGAGTATATCAGTGTATCCCGCTCCAAACACCTCACCTCTAGTGGAATACAGAACATCAAAGGTTCTGAGCCAAAATTGTATGGCTAGCAGAAACAGAAATGCTGCGCCAAACATAGCGATTTGATTGAGGATATCCATGACTGTTTTCTTATCCAATAGCTCAACCACATTTTTACCTTTTCTGCCATAACCGCTGAAATCAATGATTTTCTCGTCTGACCCCATTTTAACTGTTGTTTTTGATGTGATAAGAATCAGGTTGAAAACAACGTTAATGAGAATTACGAAGAAAAGCAGAGACATCAGAAGGCTCAGGATACCCGTGATAAATGGCAGCCTGAAGACGTAGAATGAAATGTCATTTCCAAAAATCGGGTCTCCTACATTAAAAAGTTGTCCATTGATAAAGGCAAGCGTCTCAATCCAAAGATTGCTTGTGACGGATACCGAAAAGAATAGTGCTAAAAGCACTGAAGCGACTCTTATGCCTTGCTTGATTCTTTTATCTATCTGTTTTTCAACAATAAGGGCCATCTCTTTAACATATTTTCTCTTTAGAGTGGTCAGATAGAAATTTGCAAGCATATAAATCACAATAAACACAGGTATTCCAATTATCATTTGTGTTCTTAGCTTAGTGAGAAAAGTGCCTGTATAGCCCAGCTCCTGAAACCATTTATAGTCACCTAAAAAAGATATCAGGCTGCTGAAAGTACTGATTCCAAAAACCACAAACAATACAACTATGATGCCAAATATCTTAGCTTTGCTCTGTTTTGCCATATTTACTCCTCCTTGAAATAGTATAAATATATCAATCAATATTTAAATTTTATTCAGTATAATCATTATACATTACCAAACGCATTTATATCAATTAAATTAAGAATTCCTTAAGTCTTGCCTTAAGGAATCTACAGTTTCTCATATTCAAGTTTGAATTTTTCCAGAACCTTTTTCTCAATTCTGGAGATGGTAACCTGTGAAACATTCAGTTCCAGGGAAATCTCAACCTGTGTCTTTTCGTCTGTTATATATCTTTTATTGATAATCTGCCTTTCCAGAGGATTCAACTTCTCCATTATGCTATCGACAAAATCCTTGTTTTCAAACTGGCTGAACTGCTGGTCTACTTCGCCAATAACATCAAATAGACTGACTTCGCTGTTTTCCAGTCCATTGTCAATACTGATGTCCAGAGATTTAAGATTGAATGATCTGCTTGCCTCCATGGCTTCAAGCACATCCTCTTCGGATACAAAAAGATATGCTGCAAGCTCACCAATGGTAGGCGTTATCTGCCTTTCCTGAAACAGTTCATTCTTAGCAACGCTTATTTTCTTTGAAAGCTCTTGTATCCGTCGTGGCATTTTCATGGTCCAGCTTTTATCCCTGAAATATTTTTTTATCTCACCTAGTATTGTCGGCGTCGCAAAGCTGGAAAACTCATAACCTTTTTCTATATCGAATCTTTCTATGGCATACAGCAGGCCTATTGAGGCAATCTGATAGAGATCATCAAACTCTATTCCTTTGTTGGTATACTTCCTGGAGATGATTTCTGCAAGATGCATATATTCTTCAAATATTCTATTTCTTATTTCAATATTATTTCTGTTTTGATGATACTCTAAAAACAACGCATGGTTTTTGATATTTTTATCATAATCCATAGTTAAACCTGTCTGTTCAAAATTTTAATTATTTTCGCCTTGTTGTTCGCAGCATCCATCTGAAAATCATCCGAAAGGCTTTGTATGATCATAAGACTCAAATCCTCTGCTTCGACGGCAAGTTCTCCTGTATTCAAATCTAAAAATGAAATTTCCAGCCTGTCATGATGTATTTCAAAATCAATTTCAAATCCCTGTTGATTTTCTTTCAGATAATTGATGAAAAATATGCTGATTTCTGAAACGATGACCTTGATATCTTCAATCTCATCAACATTGAAATTCATCTTGCTCCCTATTGAAGCTGCTGTCATGCGTATGATGCCTATATAGTTGGAATTTTTAGGTATATGTAGCTGTATTATGTCTTTCATATTATCCACCTACAAAATCTCAAAAACATTGTTAAGGCCTGTTATGTCAAATAATTTATAGATGTTAGGTTTCAGATTGGTCAGATAAATCTTGGAGTTGGAGCTTTTTGCCTTTTTGTACAGACTGATCAATACGCCTAGTCCTGTACTATCCATATAATCCAGCTTTTCTCCATCTATCAGAATCTCTTGGTTTTCTTCCATAAGCTTTAAAACCTCTTCCTTGAAGGCTTTGGAATTGACAATGTCCAGATCGCCCACCGGTACAATTTTGACTTTCTTGTCCTCAATGAATTTTTCGATTTGAAAAGACATACATACCCTCCTTTATTCCTCTTCTATGACTATTTTTGCCAAAGACACAACTCTGTCCCCTTCGTTTAGCTTCATAATTCTGACACCTTGTGTTGCTCTACCCATTGTTGAAATTTCGGTGGCACTCATTCTGATTATAGCGCCATCCTTGCTGATAATCATGACCTCATCTTCCTTCTCGAGGATCTGAGCACCGACAATATCGCCTGTTTTTTTGGTAATCTTGTATGTCTTGACGCCTTTGCCAGCTCTTGACTGAGCCCTGTAAAGATTGGTCTTCGTCATTTTTCCATAACCTAACTCACTAAGAATGAATATCTCTCTCTCTTCGGTTATGATGCTCATGTTGACAATACTATCGTCCTTATTCAAAGAAATCGCCCTGACACCTGTTGCTGTCCGTCCCATGGATCTGACTTCATCTTCATTGAATCTGATAGCCTTACCTTTTCTGCTGACTATGAAAATGTCTTCTTCCCCTCCGATAATCTGACTGACGCCGATAAGCTCATCTCCATCGCCAAGTTTTATAGCGATGATGCCTGATTTTCTGATGTTGTCAAATTCACTGATCTTGGTTTTCTTGATTTTCCCAAGTTTTGTGCAGAAAATCAGTTCATCGTCAGTGTTTTTATCATCCTTTACAGATATGACCTTGGTGACCTTTTCTCCCGCTTCAATAGGTAGTAGATTGATGATAGCCGTACCTTTGGCTTGTCTCTTCGCTTCAGGTATCTCATAGGCTTTTATTTTATAGACTTTTCCTCTGTTGGTGAAGAAATACAGATAATCATGGGTGGATGTTATGACAATATCCTTGACATAATCTCCCTCTCTTGTGGATAACCCGATAATTCCTTTACCACCTCTTTTTTGGATCCTATAGGTGTCCTCAGGCAATCTCTTGACATAGCCATGTTTAGTGATGGTTATAGCAACCTCTTCCACTTCGATCAGGTCTTCTATGTTGATTTCATCCTCGTCCGCTTTGATGACAGTCCTTCTTTTGTTGTTGTATTTGTCTTTGATTTCGCTAAGCTCTTCTTTGATGATGTTCATCAATAGGTATTCATTGGCCAGAATTTCCTTAAACTTGGTGATCATTTGAAGCAATTCAGCATATTCCAAGTCCAGCTTTTCTCTTTCCAAACCCTGCAGCCTTCTTAGCCTCATGTCCACTATGGCTCTTGCCTGGACTTCAGAGAGACTGAATCTGTCCATCAATTTTATCTCGGCGTCATTGTATGAAGCTCTTATAATGGCTATAATTTCATCAATATTATCAAGGGCGATTTTCAGACCTTCAAGAATATGCGCTCTGGCTTCAGCTTTATTCAGATCATACTGGGTCCTTCTGGTGATTACCTCTTTCTGATGCATGACATAATAATGAATCATTTCTTTTAGATTGAGAACCTTTGGCTCGTTATCCACAAGGGCAATCATGATGATACTGAAGGTATCCTGTAATTGTGTGTGCTTGTACAGATTGTTGAGTAGAATATTGGCATTGTAATCTTTTTTGATTTCTATGACAATTCTCATTCCTGTTCTGTCACTTTCATCCCTTAAATCGGTTATCCCTTCCAGTTTCTTGTCTCTGACCAGCTCAGCTATTTTTTCGATCAGTCTAGCCTTGTTGACCTGGTAAGGAATTTCAGATATCAGAATGCGTGTTTTGCCATTTTTCATCTCTTCTATCTTGGATACCGCTCTTACCTTAACTTTTCCCCTGCCTGTCTTATAGGCGCTTTTGATGTTGTCTTTTCCAATTATTTCAGCACCGGTCGGAAAATCAGGGCCCTTTATGTGTTTCAGCATTTCATCAATAGTGATTTCAGGATCGTCAATGTAACCAATTGTGCAGTCTATGACCTCACCTAGATTGTGAGGTGGTATTGAGCTTGCCATACCGACAGCGATTCCATTGGATCCGTTTACCAATAGATTCGGGTATCTGCTGGGCAACACAACGGGCTCTTTAAGGGATTCATCGAAATTGAACCTAAAATTGACCGTTTCTTTGGTAATATCCCTTAGCATTTCCATAGTTATTTTAGACATTCTGGCTTCTGTATATCTCATGGCGGCAGCACTGTCACCATCAACTGAACCAAAGTTTCCATGACCGTCAACCAATGGATACCGGGTGGAAAAATCCTGAGCCAGTCTTACCATTGCATCATAAACTGCCGTATCGCCGTGAGGATGGTACTTACCAAGCACATCCCCTACAATACGGGCACTTTTTCTATGGGGTTTGTCAGGCGTCACACCTAATTCACTCATGGCATAGAGTATTCTTCGGTGAACCGGTTTCAAACCGTCCCTCACGTCAGGCAATGCACGACTTACAATAACTGTCATGGCATAATCCAAATATGATTTCTTCATTTCTTTTTCTATATTGATAGGGATAACTTTATCATAGTTCGCTAAGTTATTATCCATTTCACGCCTCCAGATTATATGTCAATGTTTTTAACGTATTTAGCATTTTTTTCGATGAATTCCCTTCTTGGCTCCACCTTGTCTCCCATAAGTGTTGTAAAGGTTTCATCTGCCTCCAGAACATCCTCTACTTCAACCTTCAGCATAATCCGCGTGTCAGGATTCATAGTCGTGTCCCAGAGCTGTTCGGGGTTCATCTCTCCCAAACCTTTGTAGCGCTGAAGGGTGTACTTATTATCTCTGCCTATCACTTCATCCACCAATTTATCGAGTTCCTTGTCCGTATAAACATAGTACTCATTTTTTCCGTGTTTAACCTTGTATAAAGGCGGTTGTGCGATATAAATGTTGCCATTGTCTATCAAAGGCCTCATATACCTGTAGAAAAACGTGAGAAGAAGTGTTCTGATATGGGCTCCGTCAACATCGGCATCTGTCATAATAATGATCTTCCCATAACGTATCTTAGATATATCAAATTCCTCTCCTATGCCACACCCGAATGCTGTTATCATCATTCCAATTTCCGCATAATTCAGTATTTTATCCAATCTGGCCTTTTCAACATTCAGTATTTTACCTTTGAGAGGCAAAATGGCCTGTGTTTTTCTGTCTCTTCCTTGTTTGGCCGAACCACCGGCAGAGTCTCCTTCAACCAGGAATATTTCACTTTTAGAGGCATCTTTTTCGGAGCAGTCTGATAGCTTCCCGGGTAATGATAACCCTTCCAGCACGTTCTTTCTTCTGGTCAGTTCTCTCGCTTTCCTAGCTGCCTCTCTAGCTTTTGCTGATTTTTGAGCCTTATCGATTATAATTCTGGCATCTTTTGGGTTTTCCTCTAAGAATATATTAAGGGATTCATTGACTAATGACTCAACAATTCCTCTCATCTCGCTGTTTCCCAGTTTTGTCTTGGTTTGCCCCTCAAATTGAGGCTCTGTCAGTTTTACTGATAGTATCGCTGTCATACCTTCACGAATATCTTCGCCAGTCAGATTCTCTTCTTTCTCCTTGATCAGGTTGTGTTTTCTGGCATAGTCATTAAACACCCTGGTGATGGCAGCCTTAAAACCACTAAGATGGGTTCCCCCTTCATGAGTGTTTATATTATTGGCGAAAGAATAAATGCTTTCACTATATGCGTCTGTATATTGTATGGCTACTTCTACAATGCTGCTATCCTTTTGTCCCTCTGAATATATAACCTTGGGATGTATTGGATTTTTCTTTTTATTAAGGTACTCTACAAATTCCTTAATGCCACCCTCATAATGAAATTTATCCTTATTCTGGCCATTTCTTTTGTCTGTAATGCTTATGTTGATACCCTTGTTCAAGAAAGCCATTTCTCTCAATCTATACTGCAGCGTCGAATAATCAAAGTTTATTTCCTCAAAAATCTGATAGTCAGGCTTGAATTCTATGGTGGTTCCAGTGTCCTTAATTTTTGTTGTACCTGTCTGTGTCAGCTCGGATGTGGCTTTTCCCCGTTCAAATGACTGTTGGTAAATTTTACCATCTCTTCTTACCTCAACCTTCAACCATTCTGAAAGAGCATTTACCACAGACATTCCCACACCATGGAGGCCTCCTGAAACCTTGTATGCATCTGAGTTGAATTTTCCGCCGGCATGCAAAACAGTCAGCACTGTTTCAACAGTTGATTTCCCTGTTTTTGGGTGAATTTCAACTGGAATACCACTGCCATTGTCCACCACTCTGACGGAATTGTCTTCAAATATTTCCACACTGATGGTGTCACATGCACCTGCCAACGCCTCATCAACTGAGTTGTCCACTATTTCATACACCAGGTGATGCAACCCTCTTGGTCCTGTTGAGCCAATATACATGCCGGGTCTTTTTCTAACAGGATCCAGACCCTCTAGTACCTGTATCTGATCAGCCCCGTAATTTCTTTTTATATCTGTCATATTACACCTCTATTCTATTATCCTTATTATTTCTCCATTTTTGAGATAAAATATTTTTTTTTCTTTATTCTTCAATATATCCAGCAAATCAGAATCATCTGTCGATGTTATGATGGTTTGTATACTGTCTATAAATTCAATCAGGTAGTTTTTTCTTTTATTGTCTAATTCAGACAGCACATCATCCAGCAAAAGAACAGGGTATTCATTTTTCTCCTCATAAATGACATCTATCTCCGCAAGTATTAAAGACAAGGCTGCTGTTCTTTTTTGTCCCTGGGAAGAAAAATACTTGGAGTCCATTCCATTGATCAATATATCGATATCATCCAAATGAGGCCCATAAAGGGTGGATTTTCTGATAATCTCTCTTTCCAAGCCTTTATTGATTTTTTCATAATATGCTTTTTTTATTTCCTCTTTGGTCAGATCGTTGATTTTTCCCAGACTTGATTTATACTGCAGATTCAATTTTTCAGTGCCACCGGTTATTCTATCATGTATTTTTTCAGAAAAGAACATAATTTTTTTTAAATATTCCAATCTGTAAAATATAAGCTCTGTCCCAGAAATCACCAGATGCTCATTCCATACTGGAAGCATATGCCTATTTTGTGGCTTCTCATTCATTTTTTTCAATAGATTGTTTCTTTGAAGCAGTATTTTTGTATATCTGGTCAATAAATACTTATAATTTGGCTTAAGCTGCGACAATTCAACATTCAAATACCTTCTTCTTTCAGAAGGGCTTCCTTTAACCAGATTAAGACTGTCGGGCGAAAAAACAACAATATTTGTCATACCAACCAGATCGCTGTTTTTTTCTATCGTAAGACCATTTGTCCTGATTAATTTTTTACAGTCTTTATGTATCAATACATCAATTATTGTTGGACCGTCATCCCTTATGTAATCCACTTGTATCAAGGATTCTTCTTTTCCCCATCTTATAAGGCTTTCATCCTTTGAGAATCTGAATGATTTTCCTATGGAACTGACAAAAATAGACTCCAGGAGATTAGTTTTACCCTGAGCATTATCCCCTATGAATATATTGAGATTTTTATTCAATTCTAAGTTGATATTCTCAAAATTGCGATAGTCTTTAAGATGAATCCGATTTACAAGCATTTTTTCCTTCTAAGAGATAACATATTTTGTGTTTTCAATTTCAATCACATCATCTTTTCTTAATTTTTTTCCTCTCTGTCCAGTTACTTCACCATTAACCTTCACCAGACCTTCAAAAATGATAACCTTGGCCTCTCCACCGGTCGAAGCTATTCCAACGTATTTCAAAAACTGATCCAGCTTGATATATTCGCTTTTAATCGTTATTTTTTCCATATTGACTCCTAACTGATCCTAACAGGCAGAACTAGGTAAATAAAGTCATCATTTCCTGTGACAGTAATGATGCATGGGTTAAGACTCCCTTGGAAAACCAGTGTAAGTTTGTCATTCTCCGCTATTCTCAACAGATCCATAATATATTTGGAATTGAATCCTATTTTTATGTTTTCTCCTTCCATTTCAACCTCAATATTTTCTTCGGCATTTCCATATTCTGAGGTCGATTCTATCTTTAAATTACTATCAGAAACTGTAAAAATAACCAGATTGTTCTTATCTTCCCTTGCCAATAAGGATACTCTCTCAACGCTGTCCTTAAACATTGCTGTTTCAATGTCAATCTTTGTCTTATACCCTTCTTTTATAATCTCTTTATATTTAATGAATTCTCCTTCAAGCAGGTTTGATATAACAATTGTATGATTGAAAGCAAACGAAATATGTGAATTGGATATTACCATTTCAATCAGCTGGTCTTCGTCTTCTATAATTCTAAATACCTCATGTAGTGATTTGCTAGGTATGATGATATTCAAATTTCCCTGATAATTTATCATTTCCTTTTTAACAGCCAATCTATAACCATCTATAGCGACAAACGTACATTCATTATTATCCACTTCCATGAGACATCCTGTGAAGATAGGTTTTATATTATCCTGTGCGGCTGCAAAGGTAGTGTTCTTTATTAATTTTTTCAATGAACT
>JAUYTY010000040.1 GCA_030694905.1 Eubacteriales bacterium
AAATATGGTGGTTGACGTAGGTGGTGGCACAACTGACACAGCGGTAATTTCACTGGGAGGGATTGTCACCAGTGAATCATTGAAAATTGCTGGAGATAAGATGGATGAAGCCATTCAGTATTATTTCAGGCATCACTACAATATGATGATTGGCGTAAAAACAGCAGAAAAGGTTAAAATTGCCATTGGTAACGCTATGCACGATGAAAAAGATGCAGAACCGGCCTCCATGGATGTGACAGGCAGGGATCTTGTAACAGGACTTCCCAAAAAAATAAACGTTAAGGATTTTGAAATACGAGAGGCTATCAGCGAACCGATAGCTGCCATTATTGGCTCTATCAGGAGAGTTTTGGAGATCACACCGCCAGAACTGGCAGCGGATATTCTGATAAGAGGGTTGACATTGACAGGCGGTGGTGCTTTACTTAAAAGGCTCGACAAACTGATAAGCAAGGAAACCGGGGTTCCGGTGAAAATTTCCGCAGATCCGCTGGATTGCGTCGTTAAGGGGACGGGCATTGTTTGCGGGAATATCCATAAGTATAATAATATGTATTAGATAAACGGTGATTGATTTGCAGAAAACAAAAAAAATCAACAACTTCATATTTCTACTTATCGTTTTAGTCCTGATAATTACAATAGGGCTAAGTACTACACGCAATCAGCCGTCTCAAATGTCTGGGATGGTAGGTAGCGTGTTTTCGCCTGTGCAAAAGGTTTTTTACTCTATCGGACAGACATTTGCCAATTCCTTTGATTCTTTGCTGAATATTTCCAGAATTCGCGAAGAGAACATACAGCTGCAGGAGAGAATCAGCATACTTCAGGAAGAAAACATCCAGTTGAAATATATTGTCAATAACGCCGATGCCCTTAAGAATGAATATGAGATGCTAAGCAACTTTCAATATGAGCATGTTAAAAGTCAGATCATATCAAGGGATATAGGCAATTGGTTTGAAAGATTTACAATCGATAAAGGAACCAATAGCGGCATCCAAATTGATGATATTGTCATTAAGGCAGTCAGGACGGAAGATCAACTGGTAAAAGTTGGTCTGATAGGCAAGGTGGTAGATGTTGGATACAATTGGTCCAAGGTTGTCACGATTGACGACATAGGAAGCAGTGTCAGCATCAAGGTGCTGAGGACCAACGAAGGTGGGGTTGCCAAGGGATCGATCAGTGGCAACATAGAAGCCTTTATGTTTAGTCAGACAGAGGATCTAAGAGTGGATGACGAAATAGTGACATCAGGCTTGGGCGAGATTTATCTGCCCAATATTTATATAGGGAAAATAGTTAAGATTGAGAAAACCTCTGATCTGTTGACCGAAAAAATAACTATAATCCCTGTTGTGGATTTTGAAAAACTTTATGAAGTGTTTGTTATCAAGGTGGACAGAAGATGAAAAAGTTTTTAGGCCTTGTCGGGTTGGTTATCATCAGTTTCATATTGCAATCCACAATTCTTCAATTTCTACGGATCTTAGGTGTTACAACAAACCTGGTACTGGTGGTTTTGGTGGTCATTTCCTTACAGACAGACGAAATAACCGGAGCAGGATTGGGTCTCATGGTTGGTTTTCTTACCGATATCCTATACGCGCAGTTTTTTGGTGTCAACACACTATTGTTTTTTTGCATAGGTTATTTGACTGGCAGGGCTTCTGAGGATGTTTACAAGTTTGATTTTTTTACAAATCTTTATTTTGTTCTTTTTGGAACATTATTCTATCATTTGTTTTTTTATTTTATCCATTATTTTCTGAAGATTGGCTCAGATGCCATATTGATTACGATTATGCCAATTTTGACAGAAATCGCTCTAAACCTTATCATTCTATACCCGATATTCAGACTCGAAAAAAGCATATTCAGAAAATTGAAAATCAATTAGAAGTGGTGATATAAATCGAATCCATAAGTCTTAAAAACAGATACAACATTCTTTTTCTTATTGTTATAGCCTTGTTTGCTGTTCTGGTCTTCAGATTGGCGGTCATGACAATTGTTGAAGGCGATGAATACAGGGCGGAAGCAGATATAAAAACCATTAGGGACATCCCTATAAAAGCACCAAGAGGCAACATCTACGACAGAAATGGCGTTCTTTTGGCTGGAAACATTCCAAGCTTTACGGTGCAAATCAGAAAGGATGATATCAATACGGAGAACTTCGATGATACAGTCTTTTTACTTGCCAACATTCTTGACCGGAATAACGAGAGAATCATTGACGAATTTCCTATTGTCTTAAACAGGATCGGTTTTAAATCAGGACTGGATCAATCTGAATACTATTATATTGAGGAATTGGTCGAGGACTTGCTGATAGACAACCAGCTTGTCGCACAGCTATTTGAAATAGACAGCCAAATTGACTCGCTGATTGATATAAAAGAAAGAATACTCCTGATTTTACAGAATGAAGTGGCAGACATAGATGTTTTGTTTATCGACGGTCAGTATCAATTTGATGATGTTTCGCGCGAAGAGGCACCAGAGGTTTATTTGTCACAGATCATATATAATGACAGCAAACTGATTAAAAAACTATTGGCAAATTCAGAGCTGCGAAAGCATATTTTCGATATTCTTAAAATGAATGAATTGGATGAGGGACTGCAATTTGTTCCCTATTCGTATACATATGACAATGATTATGAGCAGATTAAAAAGGATCTTGTTCCGGTGCTGGAAACGATAACTTTTGAGTCGGATGCCAAGTCAGACTTTTTGAATCTGGTAAGGCATTATTGCACAGATAGCTTCTATAGGTTGGTATTCAATGACGGTGACAACAAAATCATGCCAGGTGTAATCCTTTATGACAGAATGATTATTGATTATCCGGATCTGCCTATCGATTATAGATTTGATGAAACCCAAAATGTCATCTATTTCAATTTTACGAACGATGAAGATAAATTGGCTTTCATAAATCAACACAGCTATACTGAAGATGCATCCGCATACAGCATTCTATTGGACCTGGCGATTAAGAGCAATGTAGATTTTGAAGTCATTCAGCTGGATGACGTAAAGTTTTACGCACAATCAAGATTATTGCCATACATCAATCCAATGATATCTGTATCAGCTTGGGAATATACATCATTACTCAGAAAAAACAATTGGGTAAAGGCTAATCTGGGTAGCAGCGCAACCACGGATATGACAGCTGAAGCTGTTTTTGAAACCCTTAAAAAGAGAGCTAAGCTAGATGATGTCAATGACTATCTGGCAAGAAAGTTTTTTGTCATTAAAGAAAGATATGATAAACAAGGCTATCTTGCTTTTCATCCCATAGATATGTGCTATGGCATCTCGGAGAAAACGGTAGCTTTACTCGCTGAGAATTCAGACAAGCTAAGGGGCGTTGAAGTTGTTGTGCAGCCTCTCAGATATTATCCCCAAAATGAATCTGCAGCCCATATTATTGGATACATGGGCAAGATTTCACAGGATTTTGAGATAGCCAAGTACATTCAAACTGAAGGGTATCTGCAAGATGATTTGATAGGTAAGACGGGGTTGGAAGAGAGTTTTGAGTTGCTGCTTAGTGGAACAAAAGGTAAAGAGACACTTAAGGTGGACGTATATGGAAACAGAATCAGCTCATTGGAGACAGCAGAACCCATACCTGGCAACAATCTATACTTGACAGTTGATATCGAGCTTCAGAAAAAGACAGAAGCTTTGCTATCCTATACGATGGAAAAGATAAGAGTCGGAGGCGTTTACGAGAGCAAGTGGGGAGAGTACAAATTTGACAGGACATACAAAAATGCATATTCTGGAGCTGTTGTCGCCATAGACGTGAAAACAGGCGAATTGATCGCAATGGTCAATGATCCGTCTTATGACCCCAATCTTTTCGCAACAGGAATATCCCAGGAAGACTGGATAACACTGTCCAATGAATCAAAGGATTCCATGGCGCCAAGACCACTTTACAATATCTCTATGCTGACAGCCATACAACCGGGTTCCACATTCAAAATGGTTACCGCATTGGCAGCATTGGAAAAGGGAATTTCACCCTATGAAAGGATTTATTGCGCCGGTTACATGGAGATTGGAAATCAGGTTTTTGGATGTTGGATTTGGAATATGTACAAGTCAATTCATGGATATGAAAATATGTATGAGGCCATCAGAGACTCATGTAATTTCTACTTCTATACCTTGGTGCTGGGAGAAAACAGAGCAACAAACCAGAGAATATCCGCCAGAGTAGAATTGGATGATCTTTTGTCTATGGCAAAACAACTTGGTCTTGATGGTAAAACAGGGATAGAGATACAGATACCTAATGAATTCTCTGGCGGTGTACCTAGTCCGGATACTAAAATCAGCTCCATCAGGTATTTTTTAAGAGAGTATTTGAACCAAAATTTAGATAAATTCTATGCGGTGGGCAAGAACTACAACTCAGATGAGAAAGAGCAGATGATAAATACAATAGTCAGCTGGGTCAGAGGAGACGAGCCTTTGACACGTGGAGAGGTTTATGAAAATCTGACGGATATGGGTTTGAGACCCGATAAGGTAGATTCCAAGGGTATTCCATTAGTTGATATGATTAAGTACAGTTTTCTAAATCAAGCCGTTTGGAATGATGGGGATAATGTTAACATCAGCATAGGTCAAGGCAGCAATGCCTACACGCCTTTGCAGATGGCAAACTACGTAGCTACCATAGCCAACGGTGGATACCTTAGAAACATTAGTGTCATCAAGGAAGGCAAGACGTATGACAATGCTTCAGTTGTGTATGAACCGTTAAGAAGCGCAGAACGAATAGAGATCAGGGATTATTCCTATCTGGATGTACTCACGAGGGGAATGGAAATGGTATCTGCAGACAGCAAAGTATTCAATGATTTTCCTGTTAGAGTTGCTTCCAAAACCGGAACAGCTCAAAGAGAGGGCACAAACCCTGAAACAGGCGAACTCTATGATGACTTTTCATGGTATGTAGCTTACGCACCCGCAGATGATCCACAGATAGCTATAGCGGTCGTTATATTTCAGGGTGGTTCGGGAAGATTCCCGGCACCGCTGGTCAGAGATATAATTGGAGAGTATTTAAATCTTGAACCTGAAATAGCGGGAGAGTAGAAAGGGGGAAAAATGAGTAAATTTATACTAATAACGTCATGCAACGGCAAACAAGGCAAAACGATTTTAGCCTTAGAGCTAGCAAAAAAACTCGCGGTAAAGCATAAAGTACTATTCGTTGACATGTCAAAATCTTCAAAATCAGCAGCCTCTTATTTAAGAAATGATGAAAATATCATCTATGATTTTGTTGATCTGATGTCCGGGGTGTGCTCAGTGGAGGAAGCGACCATCAAACCCCACAAAGATAATCATTTATTTGATTTGATACCTGCCCCTAGGCTCAGAAATAAAACGGTCAGGGATTCAAGGTTGTTTGAGAAATTTTTTATGATGTTCAGCAAAAGCTACGATTATGTCATAGTCGATGGAATAGATTTATATCAGGATGATATTTATTATGACTATGATGGGCTTGATAAGATTGTTTTCATAACCGAGGGCAAGATTGAAGACCTGAAAAAGATTAATAAATGCATCCAGAAGATAGGAAAAGAAAATACAGATAACCTATTGACGGTAATAAATAAGTATTCAAAAACAGAAATGCTTAAGGGCAGGATGTATAATCAGAAAGAGCTTGATGAAATGATGAAGATTAACATAATAGGTGAAATGGGCTTCAATAGCGCTTACGAATCCATAGAAGTTATGAATGATCAAACAGACCAAATCTTGAAAGACTTCAAAGAAATCGCAGGAAACATTGTTGAAAAAATGTAGTGCCAAATGACTCATAACAGATAAAAGGACTTCATTCAAATGGAGTCCTTTTCTTATATGCAATATTAAGAATTAATTAAGTTGCTTAAAATATAATGGACGTAGGCTCAAATCGGAGGTATTTATGAAAAAGAAAAAAACAACAAAGAGAATGGTGATTACATCAGCCATAATCATAACGGTATTGATCGCTATTTTTGTTTATATACGATTTAATGAAATCAGAAATCTTAGGGCAGTGACTGACACAACTCAACAGGAATATATTGTAGATTACGGGAGCATCAGAAAGACCATAACTGGAAGCGGCAGCATCCAACCAAGTGACACCAGATTGGTATCGGCTGATCAAACCGGTGTAATAGACCAGTTGTTTGCTGATATCGGGCAATTGATAAGCAAGGATGATGTCTTAGCCATGTATGAGATAGAAAAAGATGAGAATGCTGAGAGAATAAATACTGAAAATGCCAGATTTAACCTGCAGAAGGCCATTAAAACCTTAAATGATTTGAATGAGATTCAAAGGTCGCTGAGAATAGTGGCTGAAAATAGCGGCATAGTCAGATTAAATGTCAATGAAGGCGATTTATTGCCTAACAACGCGGTTATTGGTGAAATATCTGAAGTTGGAATCATTAAACTCCAATCCTATTTCACAAAAGACCAAATGGAAAAAATAAGCCTGGGAGATGAAGCAGAGGTTTTTCTTCAGGACTATTTACTGACATTAACAGGAACCGTAACAGGCGTTGATAGAGCGCCTGTCGCCATGGGAAGCGGGTCTTTGGGCTATATGATCCGAGTCGAGATCAGCTATGACGGTGCGTTGCAAGCCGGGACAAGTGCTAAACTGACAGTCATTAACCAGTATGGCAGATTTGCCTCTCCATTTGTAGGTGAATCAATAAAAAACCAGACAAAAACCTTGAATGCGCCATATGCATCAACAGTCAAGCAGCTTATGGCAGAGAACGGATCACATGTCAATGCAGGAGATCTGATAGCTGTAATGGAAAGTGAAGAACTAACATATAACATAAGACAGCAAGAGATAATTGTGGAGCAGAGAAGGCTTGACGTTAATGAACTTGGGGAGCAAGATACCATTATCACATCGCCAATTGACGGGACAATCCTGGATATTATGGTCAATGAGAAATCATACGTTGACAGAGGGACACAGCTACTCAAAATAGCCGATCTCGAAAAAATGGAAGTCAGAATCAACATAGATGAACTGGACATTCTGAGCATCGAAAAAAATCAGAAGGTAACCATAACGTCGGATGTGTTTGAAGGTGATTTTTTTGAAGGTTTCGTCAAAAATATATCTTTGAGTGGCGCAAGTCAAGGAGGCGTGACAACCTTCGAAGTTGTCATTGGCATGACAGATAGAAAAAATCTGATGTCCGGTATGAATGTGGACGTTGAAATTCTTGTGGCTGAAAAGAATAATGCGCTGATTATCCCAATCAGCGCCGTATCAAAAATAGCCGGCAAATACGTTGTCATGATGAACAACGCTGATGGGCCATATCCTGTAACCATTGAAGCCGGCATCATCACAGATAGCTTCGTGGAAGTGCTGGCTGGGTTGAAACAAGGGGATACGATTATAAATGTAGTGGCTTCGGATGTATTGACAGATGGAGGAAATTTCTTTCCCGGCGGACAAAGACCAGGTGGCGGGGGGAATAACCAATGATACGATTGGATAATGTCACTAAGGTCTATATCATGGGAGAAATTGAACTGACTGTGCTAAAAGGCATATCTATTGATGTCCGGGAGGGAGATTTTTACTCGATTATAGGACCCTCCGGGTCAGGGAAATCCACATTGATGAATATACTTGGATGCCTTGATGTGCCAACGTCAGGAGAATACTATCTGGATGGGAAGGAAATAAGCACCTATAATGAAAATGACCTTGCTAGAATAAGAAATGAAAAGATTGGATTTATCTTTCAGAAGTTCAATCTTTTGCCAAGGTTGGATGCCTTCGAAAATGTTGAGCTTCCTTTGATATACAGAGGTGTGAAGAGCAAAAGAAGAAAAGAGGAGACTGAAATTGCCTTGGATAGCGTCGGTTTGTATGATCGGATGCATCACAAGCCCAATGAATTATCCGGTGGACAACAGCAAAGGGTGGCGATAGCTAGAGCACTGGTAGGAAACCCATCGGTGCTTTTAGCGGATGAACCGACTGGCAACCTAGATACCAAATCAGGCAATGAAGTTCTTGACATACTCGAAAGTCTGAATAGAAAAGGCAGAACCATTATTGTCATAACTCATGATTTTGAAGTGGCCGACAGATCCAAAACGGAAATCACCTTAAGGGATGGCATCATTGTGAACAGGAAGGTGAAATAGTATGAACATGAGTCTGAAAAACACCTTGAAGATGTCAATCAAATCCATACTAAGCAATAAGATGAGGACGTTCCTGACTATGCTAGGTATTATTATCGGTGTTTTTTCTGTGATAGTAATGGTTTCAATGGGGCAAGGAGCGACAGCCAGCGTTACACAGAGCATTGAAGGGATGGGTTCAAATCTTCTAAACATAACGCTGACAGACAGGACAATCAGATTCAGCAATGATAATCTGAATGAATTGTCCATGCTGGAAGGGGTTCAATTAATGTCGCCAAATATCAATTGGGTGGCGCCTGTGAAATACGGTCTGAATAATGAGGCAGGGATATCGGTTGTAGGCGTGAATGAAAATTATATGGCGATAAATGGGCATACAATAAAGACGGGTAGATTGATTAATCCCTTGGATATTGAAAACAGAAACAAAGTGGTGCTCCTAGGTTCAGGGGTATCAGAAAATCTATTTGGCCGGTTCAATCCCATTGATGAGAGCATCAGCCTTTCAGGGATAAAATATACCGTTGTTGGCGTGCTGGATGAAAAAGAGAGCACCTTATTCGGAGATAACAACAATATGGTATTGATTCCTTACACAACGGGTATGAGGCAATTCAGAACCAATTCTGTAACCAGTATTACGGTACAAGGAGCAGACGCAGCCTTAATTGACAAAACCCAAAGCAACATAGAGTCATATCTATTGAACATTTATGGAACAGATTCTTATCGAATCTTTAATCAGGAGCAGCTGCTGTCGACCTTGAATGAGATAACAGGGGTGTTGACGCTGCTTTTGGGGGGTATTGCAGGCATCTCCTTGCTGGTTGGTGGAATCGGTATAATGAATATAATGCTGGTGACTGTATCCGAAAGAACGAGGGAGATTGGTGTCAGAAAAGCGATAGGCGCGAGAAGAAGCAATATTTTATTCCAATTTCTCATAGAATCATCTGTAATTAGTGGAATAGGTGGTATAATAGGTATTATGCTTGGGATGTTGGCTAACAGGATCATTAGCACTGCATTTGAGATACCAATCAGTGCCAGTGTGCAGGTTGTTTTGATAGCATTTTTATTTTCTTTGTTTGTAGGCGTTTTCTTTGGGATGTATCCTGCAAACAAGGCATCGAAGTTGAAACCTGTTGATGCTCTCAGGTATGAATAAGAATATCAGGGGTGTAGAGTGAAGATTTTAATTGTAGAAGATGAGGTTAAATTGACACAAGCGCTGGAATTTCTTTTCAATAAGCAAAAAATTGACGTTGAGATTGCTAATGATGGAGAAGAAGGGCTGATGCTGGCGGAAAAAGACATATATGATGTGATAGTACTTGATATAATGCTGCCTAATATAAGTGGGTTGGAGATCGTTCGGATAATCAGGGAGAAGGGTATCAAAACACCAGTGATTATGCTGACAGCAAAAGACACTTTAGATGACAAGGTTCTGGGACTTGACTCAGGAGCGGATGACTATCTGGTAAAACCCTTTGCTACCAAAGAACTGATCGCTAGAGTAAGAGCATTGGGCAGAAGAAAAAACACCGAGTACATAAATGAAAAATATGAGTTCAATGACATAGCCTATCTGCCGAAAAACTTTGAGCTCATCATCCGTGGCATCAATGTAAAGATACCCAAGAAGGAAGGAGATCTTCTTGAAATGCTAATCAGCAGACCTGGTCAGGTTTTCACGAGAGATCAGATTGTTGACCGTCTATGGGGGCTTGAGTCGGATGTGCTGGAGAACAATATAGAGATATACATCCATCATTTGAGAAAGCGTCTGGAAGAAACCAATACCAAGATTGAAACAATCAGAGGTGTGGGATATATCATCAAGGAGAGATAGAATGTTTAGAAAACTGAGAATCAGATTTACTTTATCTATTCTTTTGGTGCTGATTATTTTTTTGTCAATATTATCAGGTGCGTTATATATGGGCACAAAGACACTTATAGATTCTTCGTCCAGAAATTTATTGGAAAAATCCGCAAATGAGATTATATATGGCAACAATATGGGGCAAGACTATTTTGGGTTTCCTCATATCAACGATACACCTGACGTATTCGATAGATTCAGACAAAGTCTGGTATTCAATGACAGCAAATTAAAATTGAGCTATGCTGTCTATGATCAAAGTCTCAATATGGTTTATGTAAGAAACAATGGTGGCATTTCATTTGAAAAATTTGAAAAGCATGTTCTCAATGCTTACAAAAATCAAGGATTCAGTTTTGTGATCGACAATATAGACAATATCGATTACAGGATTTACACAAAGTTCTTCAGAAATGCTGGAACTATGGGTGTTCTTCAACTTTATCAGGATATTACGATGGAGTTCTTTATCCTGAACCACTTGAAAAAAATACTGACAATAGCATCATTGATGAGTGCGTTTATTTTGACAATAGTCTCATGGTTTCTGGCAGGGCTAAGCATTAGTCCTGTAAAAAAAGCATGGCAAAGACAAAAGGAATTTGTTGCGGATGCGTCCCACGAATTAAGGACACCACTTTCAGTAATACAGACTAATCTGGATGCGGCTTTATGCGATCAAGAGGGAACAATCGTTGAAAATGAGATGTGGCTGAACAATGCCTACACGGAGACACTGATGATGACAAAGCTTGTGGAGGAATTGTTGACGCTAGCGCAAATAGATGCCGATCAGATTAAAATCATCAGAGAAAAAATCAATTTCTCTGATATTTGCATGAGTGTAATTGACCGGTTCCGGGTGAAGCTTCAGGATAGCAATCTAGAGTTGAATATGAGTATAGATGAGGATGTTTATATTATGGGGGACAGCTTGAGAATGGCCCAGCTGATTACAATTTTCTTAGACAATGCCATAAAGTACACCAACCGGGACGGGAAAATCGAAATCACACTCAAGTCAGAGAATGACTATGCGACCTTTAGAATAACCGACAGTGGTATGGGCATGTCTCAAAGAGATGCCGAGAGAATTTTTGACAGATTCTACAGGGCTGACAAAGCCAGACACAGGGAAAACGGAGGAACAGGATTGGGACTGAGCATAGCGAAATGGATCGCTGACAACCATAAAGGCAGAATATCCGTAGATAGTAAAATCGATCAAGGCACAACATTTATTGCAGAATTTCCATTGAGCAAGTAGAATATAATCAGCACAGACCAAAATTACACTTTTTGACATGAAAAAAATATGATAGTATAAAAGAACGAAGCTTAGAGGAGGAGAATATTGGGCAGATTATTTGGAACTGATGGTGTCAGAGGAATCGCAAATAAGGAATTGACTGGAGATTTGGCATATAAAATAGGAAGAGTCGGTGGATATCATGTCACGAAAGGCAAGAAGAAACCTAGAATAGTTATTGGCATGGATACCAGGATTTCTTGTGATATGCTGGAGGGAGCTGTCACAGCAGGCTTATGCTCAGCAGGGGTGGATGTCTTATATGCCGGTGTGTTGCCGACACCTGCCATAGCGTGTCTTATCAGAGAGCTGAACGCTGATGGCGGTGTAATGATTTCAGCATCACACAATCCCTACACCTACAATGGCATAAAATTATTTGATTCATCCGGTTATAAGCTATCGGATGAACTTGAAGAAGAAATAGAGAATGTGATTCTGGAGGGTGAGGATATCCATTATTCTCCAACTGAAGGCGCCATAGGCAGGAAGATTTATTTAGATTATCCAATGGGAATCTATATGGATGCCATTATGAGAACTACCAAATCTGATTTCTCAGGATTGAAGATTGCGTTGGATTGTGCCAATGGAGCTGCTTTCGATGTGGCGCCGGAGGCTCTAAAGGCATTGGGAGCGCAAGTGTTTGTTATTAATAACAAGCCCAATGGCATTAACATTAATGTCAACTGTGGGTCCACGCATCCGGAAACACTGCAAAATCTTGTTAAAGATACGGGAGCGGACATAGGATTATCATTTGATGGGGATGCGGACAGACTCATAGCCGTGGATCAAAATGGAAAAATAGTCGATGGCGACCATATAATGGCAATTTGCGGCAATTATATGAAGAAATCCGGTGTACTTAAAAACAATACCATCGTGGGTACTGTCATGAGCAATATGGGACTTGATATATGCCTCAAAGAAAGAGGTATTGCATTCGTTAAGACCCAGGTAGGAGATCGATATGTGCTTGAAGAAATGAGACGAAGAGGCTACAATCTTGGAGGCGAACAGTCAGGGCATATCATATTCCTGGATTACAATACCACAGGAGATGGACTTCTGACAGCTGTCCAACTGATTTCGTCATTGGTTGAGCAGAACAAAACACTGGCGGAGCTGTCAGCCATTATGTACGATTACCCCCAGGTATTGGTAAATGCAAGAGTTAAGAACGAGAATAAAAAGCTGTATCTTGAAGACGTGATTATCAATCAATCTATAATCGGGTTGGAGTCAGAGTTTGAAGGAAAAGGAAGAGTGTTGATAAGACCATCCGGTACTGAACCATTGGTCAGGGTCATGATTGAGGGCGAAAACGAATTCGAAATCAGGCAGAAGGCAGTGGATCTCAGCAAACTGATAGAAAGTCGTCTGGGTTAGTCTCTATAGTATCTTGTTGACTCTTTTAACCCAATAATCTTTTTCTGTAATGCTGCAGACAGGACATTTTTTTACACCGAGCTTCTTATCTCTCACAAATATGACCTTATTGGAGCAATAAGGACACCATCGTTGCTTGCCGGATAAATGAATCTTATCCGGTATGCTTGTATCTGGTTGCTTGTTGAAATGGATCAGTTTAAAAAGAGATAGCTGCTCATTTTCCATATTTTTCACCCTTATTTATTCTATAACAATGCATCTGCAATGACAAGAACATTATTCGACACTGATATCAACGAATAGTCCATATCAACGAATAATCCTTGAAAATATATCAGAAAAATGTATAATATAGGAAAACGGGAAAATAATCTATTATTTCGAAAAGAGGTTTTTATGATAACGATAAAAGATGTTGCACGTATGTCCGGTGTCTCTATTTCTACAGTATCCAGAGTCATCAACGATTCGAAACCTGTTAGCCCGGAAGTTCGCAAGAAGGTGCTTGAAGTAATCGAAGAGACGGGATACAGACCCAATGAAGTCGCCAGAAGTCTAGTGACGAGACGCTCGTATTTGATTGGTGTTATAGTCAATGATTTGTCGAATTCGTATATAGCTGAAATGGTTAAAGGTATTGAAGAAGTAGGCAGAATGTATAATTATGACATACTTCTTTGCGGTTCGTATTATGACAGGGAAGCTCAGATGAACCATCTGTCATTGCTAAACAGAAAGCAGGCGGAAGGCATCATATTAATAGGATATCATTTTGATGATGACCTGATTGAAGCTGTCAAGAAGAATACCAAGCATTCCATGTATTTTACCAGAGACATCAAGAATGATACAATCGATTATATCAGCATAAACAGTTTTCTCGCATCCGCGGAGATGACCAAATATCTTATAGGAGAAGGCCATACCAAGATTGCTTTTTTGTCCGATTTTGGTGAAAGCTCAACACATGAACTCGACAAGATCAATGGGTACAAAGAAATGCTCAAAGAAAACAATATTGATTTCTCAAAGGTATATGTCGCTGAGGGCAGAAGATACAATGACGGATATGCTATGGCAACAGAGGTTATTAAGGATTTAGGCAACATTACAGCTGTATTCTGCGCAAATGATGAATTGGCTATTGGACTCATCAACCATCTGTTTGATGAGGGATACAAGGTTCCTGATGATATTTCCGTCGTAGGCTATGGAGATTACAAGGAGAGTCAACATGTCAGACCGACCCTGACTACCATATCCGAACCATTCTATGATGTCGGAGCTGTTACAGTCAGAACACTTATCAAAAAAATTGAAGGAGACAAGAACGCTGTATCAAAAATAGAACTGCCTTACAGTTTTATGGAGAGAAATAGCGTTAAGACCTTAAATTGAAATGAGACTATTCATTGCTTACGATTTTGACGAGAGCACCATCAAAAAGATTTCAGATATTCAGAATGTTCTGAAGAAAAACGCTGAAAAAGGAAGATGGCCATATTTTAGGAATATTCATCTGACCTTAAAATTTATCGGAGAGGTTGACAGTCAGTACCTTCCTGAAATTGAAAAAACCCTGGACGACACTTTTGAAGGGATGAATATAAAGCCAATGATCTTTCAGTTTGACAAATTGGCGTTTTTCAGGGGAAATGGCAATATTCGAATTGCCTGGGTTGGCTTGAGAGGAGAAACCAAATTTTTGGAATTGCTCCATCAGACCATAGACGATAACCTGGCTGCTATTGGCTTGAAAAAAGAGAACAAGCCTTATATACCCCATATCACCATTGGACGGGATATTTTCTTTGACAGTTCCTTGTTTGAGTTGAATGAAGCGTTGAAGAATCATTTTGAGCATCAGTTGAGGATTGGTTCAGCCACACTTTACCAGAGCATTCAAACAGGTGGCAAAAGGATTTATAAGCCATTGAAAACATATACTTTTTTTAACAAGAGGTGAAACATGCTATCACAGGAAAAAATAGAGAGAATAAACTATCTGGCAAAAAAAGCCAAGATAGAAAATCTTTCTGAGGAAGAAAAATTGGAGCAGAAACAATTGAGAGAGGCATATCTGAAAAACCTCAGAGCATCGGTTAAGAACCAGCTAGACAGTATAGAAATAGTTGATTAGAGAGACGCGTAAGCGTCTCTGGTTGTTTGACCAGACTGCTTAAAATACAATTCTTGATACTGTTGACTTACTATTATATAATGATATGTGCATTATGCGTATGAGAGAAACAAACTAATTATTTTGGAGGAATAAATGGATATTCGAGTCAGATTTGCACCAAGCCCCACTGGATATGTGCATATCGGAAGTTTGAGAACCGCATTATACAATTTCCTTTTTGCCAGAAAAAACAAGGGACAATTCGTTTTGAGAATAGAGGATACAGATAGAACCAGATTGGTGGAAGGCGCTATTGAGAATCTGCTGGATTCTTTGAAATGGGCCGGCATAAGCCATGATGAGGGAGTTTTCATAGAAAATGGTGAAATAGTTCAGAAGGGTGAATTCGGACCCTATATCCAGTCGGAGAGATTGGATATATATCAGTCATACATCCACGAACTGATAGATAAGGGATACGCGTATTATTGCTTCTGTTCGAAGGAAAGGCTGGAGGAAGTCCGAGACAAGCAAAAATCAGAAGGACAAACACCCATGTATGACAGACATTGTCTAAATCTGGCCAAGAATGAGGCTGAAACAAGAATCAAAGCCGGAGAAGAATATGTGGTAAGATTAAAAGTACCTGACAATCAGGAAATAAAATTTCATGATATGGTGAGGGGTGATGTGGCGATACATGCCAGTGAGATTGATGACCAGGTTCTGATCAAGTCTGATGGCTATCCGACATATCATTTTGCTGTGGTAATCGATGATTACCTCATGAGAATAACCCATATAGTCAGAGGGGAAGAGTGGTTGACCTCAACACCTAAGCAGGTTGTTCTCTACAACTATTACGGTTGGCAGGTTCCGGATTTTGTACATCTGCCGACAGTCTTGAATAAGGATAAGAAAAAACTTAGCAAAAGACAAGGCGATGTTTCTGTGACCGATTTCTTGAATAAAGGCTATCTGCCGGAGGCATTGGTCAATTATCTGGCTTTGGTAGGGTGGAGTCCAAAGGATAACCAGGAACTATTCACAATGGATGAATTGATAGAAGAGTTTTCCTTTGACAGGGTATCCAACACCGGTGGCGTTTTTGATGTTGACAAGCTGAACTGGATTAATAGCCATTATATAAGAAAAGCTGACAATGACCAGTTATTTGAACTTTCAGTTCCACATATCACAGCATCGGGAAGAGATACAGAAGAAAATATACGTGGAGAAAAAGACCGCTACATCAAGATCATAGATCTGGTGAAGGAGAAGCTGGATAACATGTCGCAAATCAATGACCATTTGGATGTTTTCTTTGGGAATGAGGTTTCTTTTGAAAACGAAGAGGTCGTCGATACGCTTCAGCAGGAGCATGTCAAGAGGCTCCTAAATGCATTTATGGTGAAACTCAATGAGACAGAGACAGTTGATGAGGCGTTCGCAGCCAATATTTTCAATGTTCTAAAAAGTGAAACAGGTGCTAAAGGCAAAGGATTGTTCATGCCCATCAGGGCAGCTGTAACAGGGCAGCTTCACGGACCGGACATGGGTAAAACCTTTATCATACTGGGCAAGCACTTGCTGATCAGGAGAATTGAGTTTGTTCTAGATGCTTTGAACAATTAGGAAGGTGATTGTGATTTGAAACTATATAATACCTTAACCAGACAAAAGGAGGACTTCATACCTCTTATACCTAAAAAGGTGAAAATGTACGTCTGCGGACCAACAGTCTATAATTACATCCATGTAGGGAACGCTAGACCAGTCGTTATTTTTGACACCCTGAGACGATACTTCAAATACAAGGGCTTTGAGGTGACTTATGTTGTCAATTTTACGGATATAGACGACAAGCTTATCAACAAAGCCATAGAGGAAAACACAACTGTTAAGGAACTGGCAGAAAAATACATCCGTGAATATCTGATTGATGTGAGAGGATTGAATATTCTGGTTGATGAAACCATCAATCCGAGAGCTACCGATCATATCGGCGGAATGATCAAATTTATAAAGGCACTGGAAGAGAAGGGATTTGCGTATAATATCGATGGAAATGTATATTTTGACACGACTAAAATCAAGGATTATGGAAAACTGTCCAAAAAAAATCCGGATGAGTTGATTTCAGGCGCAAGAGTGGATATCAACGATGAGAAACGATCACCGTCAGATTTCGTGCTGTGGAAAAAAGAAAAGCCAGGTGAACCGTCTTGGGGGAGTCCTTGGGGGAAAGGCAGACCTGGATGGCATATTGAATGCTCTGTTATGATTCGGGATATTTTAGGTGATACAATTGACATCCATGCAGGTGGAGAGGATCTGCAGTTCCCTCACCATGAGAATGAAATAGCTCAGAGCGAGGCGTTGACAGGGAAACCCTTTGCCAACTATTGGCTCCATAATGGCATGATCAATGTGAATGATGAAAAAATGAGCAAATCACTGAACAATTTCTTTACTGTGAGGGATGTCAGCCAGGAGTATGACCTGGAGATCCTAAGATTTTTTATTGTTTCAGGACACTACAGAAAACCAATAAGCTATAGCCGAGAAACAATCCATCAGGCAGAAGCATCTCTGCAGAGACTATACAATTCTAAAATCAAGCTTCAATCGCTTTTGGAGAAGAATCCATCCGGCAAGTTGGATGATGCCGCAAGAATGAAACTAGTAAGTTTTAAAAGCGATTTTGAAAAAGCGATGGATGATGATATCAATACTGCAGACGCTGTCACGGCTTTGTTTGAGACAGCAAAATATGTTAATTCATACTTTGATGAAAGCACAACCAAAGAGACAGTTCAATACACGATTGATACCTATATGGACATGGCTAATGTTTTAGGTATCCTGTACAAAGTGCCAGATGAAGAAATATCTGATGTCGCAAAGCAAATCCTTGAAAAAAGGAATGAGGCCAGAACGAATAAAGACTTCAGACTGGCTGACGAATTGAGAAATCAATTGTTGGATATGGGAATTGAAATAGAAGATACGAGAGATGGCGTGAAATGGAAGAAAATAAATTGACCAAGGATCCGAGACTGATGTCTCCGCTCCAACTGGCTTATATAGGGGATGCCGTATATGAACTGCTGGTGAGATCTTATCTGATAGAAAATCATGACATGAATGTCAACGACCTCCACAGAAAGGCTATTCTTTTCGTTAAAGCCGAAGCACAAGCTGAGGCTTTTAGATTTGTGGAGAACTCACTGACTGAGGAAGAATTGAGAATTGTCAAAAGGGGTAGAAATGCCAAGAGTGTCACAGTGCCGAAAAACGCTAAACTGACAGACTACAAATATGCCACCGGACTTGAGGCTTTATTTGGTTATCTCTACATGTCCAATCAGACTCAGAGAATAGAGGAACTGTTCGAAAAAATAAAAACAGAAGCAATGAGGTAAAATATGAGAACTGTATTTGGAAAGAATCCAGTGATGGAAGTCCTGCGAAGCGACAAAAAAATTGAGAAAATCTACTGTCTTGAGCGAAAAAACAAATCGGTTACAGATCAGGATCTGATAGATCTGGCAATTGAAAAATCAGTCAGTGTGATAGAAGTAAGCAAAAATAAATTGGACGCATTGTCAAATGACGGAAACCATCAGGGATTGGTTGCCATAGTTGAAGATTATACATATTATGCATTGGACGACGTATTGGAGAAAGCACGTCAAAAAAGCAAAGGCCCTTTTCTTGTTATATTGGATGGGATAACCGATGTCCATAATTTTGGTGCGATTATCAGGAGTTGTGAATGTGCTGGTGTGGACGGTATCATCATTCCAGAGAGAAGATCTGCACAGATAAATGACACTGTCGCTAAAACATCGGCGGGAGCCCTTGAGTATATACCCATCATTAGAGTTGTGAACATCAATGCCACAATAGATGATTTGAAGAATAAGGGGTTTTGGATATATGGCGCGGACATGAATGGAGACAAAGCATACTACAGTGAAAAATATGATGGATCCGTTGCTTTGGTCATTGGAGGAGAAGGGAAGGGCATCAGCAGGCTGACAAGAGAAAAATGCGACACCATAGTTGAGATACCTATGTATGGCAGAATCAATTCGCTGAACGCATCCTGCGCTGCGACAATTTTAATTTACGAAGTCATCAGACAAAGAGGATAGTCATGAACATAGGCAAGGAATATCTTTTTGTAGACGGATACAACATCATTAACTCATGGGAAGAGCTGCAAGAAATTGCTGAAGCCAGCATTGAGTCCGCAAGACAGGAATTGATCGATATCATGATAGAGTATCAGTCCTACAGAGACATCAATTTGATTGTGGTTTTCGATGCCTATAAAGTGAAGGGTACCAGCCTCAGAAAAGAGAAGTATGGACAACTGGAGGTTGTTTTCACAAAGGAGAATGAAACTGCAGATACGTATATAGAGAGAAGATTGGATGAAATAGGCAGAATAAAAAAAGTCACAGTTGCCACATCCGATGGCATGCTGCAGCAGATGATTCTTTCAAGAGGAGGACTGAGACTTTCTGCTAGAGAGTTCTATCATCTGGTAAAAGACACCGAAATTGAGATAGAAAGAAAAAGAAGAAAAATCTCGCAAAACAGCATCAATTACAGAGGCACGCTTGATACCAGAACGCTGGACAAGCTAAAGGGATTGATAGTTGAAGAGGCTCAAAAAAAGAGAAAAAAGAAATAATAGACAGGCACTTTGATCAAACCATTCAATGTGCCTTTTATAATACCCAAAACTATGCTAAAATTTAATGGTGTTTGGTACCTAATTGGAAGGAGAATTGCGATATGATTAGAATAGAAGACTTGGAGACGCCCTCGTTCTTACTGGATTTGACAGTTTTGGAAAATAACATAAATGATTACCAGAATGACTGCTTTGATAATCAGAAACAGCTCTGGCCAATGACCAAGACCCATAAGAGCTCGTATATTGCCATGATGCAAAATAAAGCCGGGGCCAAGGGTTTTCTGGTTGGAACCATTGATGAGGCGGAGATGCTGGCAGATAGGGGAATCGTCAATATTATGCTGGCTTATCCCTACACGGATTTTCGGAACCTGGAAAGGATTGCCGATATATCTGGAAAGGCAAACCTGTATTGTGCCATAGACCATCCTGAACATGTGGCCCTTTATAGTGATTTCTTCGGCAAACGAAATCAGATTTGTAAAACAATCATCATTATTGATACCGGGTTAGGTAGATTCGGAGTTTCTCCTGATGAGGCGGGGAAATTTGCATTGGATGTGACAAACACAGAGAATCTGGAACTCTTTGGCATATCGACCCACTCGGGACAGGTTTACGGATGCTCAAATAAGGAAGAAGTGATCAGACAAGGTCAGTCAGGATTGGATAGATTGGAAATGGCGAAGCAAAATATAGAAAAAGAAGGTATCGAGCTTGAAATTATAGCATGTGGCACCACACCAGCCTTTGATTTGGAAGTAAAGCATAATGTCACAAATATTGTCAGACCGGGCAATTATGTGTTTCACGACAACATTCAAATTATCCTGGGATCCGCAGAAGAAAAAGACTGCGCCTTCACCGTCCAATGCACAATTATCTCGAAGCATGAAAACCACCTTCTGATAAATTGTGGAAGCAAATGCCTGGGCCTTGATAAAGGGGCCCATGGGGTCAGTGGACTGGATACATACGGATTGGTCAAAGGACACCCGGAGCTGAAAATCGTATCATTGTCCGAAGAGGTCGGGAAAATATATTCAGAAGATCCGGACCGGTTCAATATAGGAGACAAATTGCAGATCATACCTAATCATTCCTGCTCATCAGCTAGCATGACCAGTTATCTGACAGGTCACAGGCAGGGTGTTGCTGAGAGGATAATAGAAATTGATATGAGGCCCAATTCAAAAAAACCGATATTATAAGGGGGGGAAGCATGAATATTCTACATACAGGGGATTGGCATCTGGGGAAGACGCTTGAGGGATTCAGCAGATTGGAAGAGCAGGAGTTGTTTCTTGATGATTTTGTCCGAATAGCGGAAGAGAATTGCATTGATCTGGTAATCATCGCCGGGGATATTTATGACAGCTTCAATCCATCTGCAAAAGCTGAAAAAATGTTTTATGATACATTGAAGAGATTGTCAGATGATGGGAAACGTCTGACACTTGTCATCGCAGGAAATCACGACAGCCCCGACAGGCTGGTTGCTGCCGGTCCCCTTGCCAGAGACCATGGCATCATTATGATGGGAACACCCAAGACTGTTGTGGAACCGGGTATTTACGGGCAACACCAGATTTTAAAATCAGAAGAAGGATTTATAGAAATTGAAATCAACGGCGAGAAGGCCGTTATTGTGGCTGTTGCTTTTCCCAGTGAAAAAAGACTAAATGAGGTGCTTTATACTGGGATGGACAGCGATGAAGAAAAGCTGGCATCCTATGAAGACAGGATGAAGCTTTTATTCAATAATCTGGAAAAAAATTACAGAGCGGACGCGATTAATCTGTTGGTCTCCCATCTATTTGTCATGGGAAGCGTGGAAAGCGGATCCGAGAGAAGCATACAGCTTGGGGGGAGCTATCTGATAAACAGCGCTATTCTCCCTGAAGCGGCACAGTATATAGCGCTTGGACATGTCCATAAACCCCAGGTGGTTCCTGGGAGCAAGAAACGCGCTAGATATTCAGGATCTCCAATCCATTACAGTAAAAACGAGATAAATTATCAGAAAAGTCTGGTTAAAATAAGTGTTGCGCCTATGCAAAAACCGGTCATTGAGGAGATTCCGCTGAAAACTTACAAACCTATTGAATTGTGGCAGTGCGACAATCTTGCCTCCGCAAAAGAAAAATGCGAAGAAAACAGCGGCAGGGATTGCTGGATTTACCTCGAAATCAAGACAGACCAATATCTGAAGGAGAATCAGATTAAAGAACTGAAGGACCTGAAAAAGGATATTATCAGCATCAGACCTATAACACCCGAGGAGATAGCAGGCAACAAAGAAACAAAAACCTTTAAAGAGAGAGCCTTTGATGACCTGTTTAGAGATTTCTATTTCAATCAAAGAGGCATAGCAGCATCACAGGAGACCATGGATATGATCATGAGTCTGGTCTACGGGGAGGATGAATATGAAACCGATTAACCTGAAAATAAAGGGATTGAACAGCTTCGAAGAGGAGCAGGAGATCGATTTCGTCTCACTCACACGCGGTGGGTTTTTTGGAATTTTTGGACCTACTGGCAGCGGCAAATCAACCATACTGGATGGTATAACGCTTGCCTTGTACGGTGATTTGTCAAGAAATAGCGCTGATTTTATCAATGCTAATAGTGATAAGGCACAGGTCAGCTTCGAGTTCCAGATATCAGGCAAGGAAAACAAGCGATATCTGGTTCAGAGAGACTTCAAAAGGGATAAGAACAGTCTTAAACCCCGAACAGACAAGTGCAAGGTTATGGATATCACTTCCGGTGGGATTATAATTTTAGAGGAATCCGTTAAAGGTGTTACCGAAAAATGCACCGAGATCATAGGGCTGTCCAAAGATGATTTCACAAGGACTGTGGTGTTGCCTCAAGGAAAATTCAGCGATTTTTTGAAAATGGAAGGGAAAAATCGCAGGGACATGCTCGAAAGACTATTCAATCTGCAAGAATATGGAGACAATCTACGCCAGAAATTGAAAGCTAGATTGGATAAAGAAACATCGGTAAAGATATCGCTGGAGGGAGAGATCAAAGGTCTCGGCGAGGTCAGTGAAGATATCATTAAAGCCAAGGAGTTAGAATACAATACCAGGCAGGAGATGCTGCTTGCTGAGAAAGAGGAACTTAAGCTGATTAACCTTCAGTTTGAAGAGGGCAAAGAAATCTATAATCTTCAGAAGGAATATGAGAAGTATCAGGATGATGAGAAAGCGCTCCTTGGCAAAAAAGAGCTGCACATACAAAAAAATGTGGCGTTGGAAAAGCATAAGAATGCCAATTCCATGGCAATCGTCATAAGGAATTTTGAGGAAACATGCTACGAGAGAGCTGAAATCATTAAGCGGTTGGATGAGGTCACGGAAAAAAAGCTAACAATCAAAGAAGAAAAAACCAAGACGCAAAAGGATTTCGAACTGGCAAAGGATCAATATGATAACATTCTACCAGGCGTAAGACTTAAGGAGCAGAAAGTTTTAGAAGCACTCGAAGAGGAAAATGAACTGCATGAGATAGAAAAGCTATCAAATTCCCTCAAATCGAGGGTAACTGAGTTGGAAGAGCGCTTGAAAGCTTCCGATGAAACAAAACAATCCAGATTGCTGCAGGTCGATAGTATCACGCAAGAGATGGAGAAACTAATTGTTGAATACGATGCCTTGAAAGTTGATACCGTAATTAAAGAGAAGGTCAGGACAGGTGAAAAGCTGGTTGAAAGCTTTATTTCATTAAATGACAGCGTCACTAAGATACAGAAAAAGATACTTGAATTGTCAGCTCAAGAAGAAGATTTCCATAGTCAAAAGAAAGCGCTTGAACGAGAAAAGAATGAATCAGAAGAACTGCTGAAACAGCTGATTGATAAACTGAACGGGTTGAAGGAAAATTGTCCAGGAACACAGGAGGACTTATCCGCCATCAGAGATAAGCTTTTTGAACTGAAATCCAAATGGACCAAGCATGATGAGCTTGAAGATTCAATTAAAAAGAATATAAGCAACATTCAACAGCTGATTCAGGAAAAGGGTCCTCTGGAGGAAATTTTAAAAAACACAATTCTTCAGCTAGAGCAAATCGACACTGAAATCAATGATAATAAAAACGAGACAACGGCTTATGAGCTAAGGAAGACGTTATCTGAAGGCGAGCCATGTCCTGTTTGCGGTTCGAAAGAGCATTATCCAGGACAATTGAAGTCTATTGATCTAACAAGTCTTGAGAGACTGGAGATAGAAAAAAACGACCTGACACAGAAACTGAAAATGGCAGAGAAGGATATAAATGAGATAGCTGTAAGATTATCCATTGAAGACAAGCAAGCTATGACATATTCGACTGAATTAAATAATCTAGGTAAGGATTATCAGTTAAAAAAACCTGAAGAGGAACAAGACAAATACGACAGATTGAAGAAACAGATCAATGCATTTGACGAAGAAACCAACAATCTGACAAGAGAGATTTCTGAAACGACCAATATTGTCACTAAAAAAACAGGACTTCTGAATACAACCGGCGCAAGTCTATCAAGCGTCATCATTCAGTTGAAGGATAACAGCGAGGAGCTCACAAAACTTCAGAAAGAAACGACTGAGATACAGAAAGCGCTTGGATTACTGATAGCAGAAACTGGAATTAGAGATTTTCCGCTGGCATCCAAAGACATCAGAAGAAAAGACGGGCAAAGAGAAAAATTAGAAACTGAGATAAATACCCTTTCAGCAAATGAAAAGAAAATCAAAAAAGAATTGGAGGCTTTGGAATCAGCAATCAAAAGTGATACCAACCAGCTGATTGCATTAAATACCGATCACAAGAACAAGCTTCAACAAATTGAAAATTTAACTAACAGCATTGTTAAAAAAGCAGGAAACATCCAAAATTTACGACAACTGAGGGATGAAACAGCTCAGAAAATAAAATCAATCGAGCGGTTGTATAGAACACAATATGAAAAGAATTTGAAGTGTGCTGAAGATTTCGAGTCTATTGGCAATGAATTTCACAAGATAACGCAGAGCATGAGTGATTTAGAAAAGAGATTCACATCAACCGATAAAACACTTGGTGAAAAGCTAATTGAAAACAGATTTGACACTATCGAAGAAGCTAAAGGATTTTTAACAGACGCCGTTAACATTAAAAGAATGGAACAGGAAATTAGAGATTACAATGATGCCATCTCTAGAACAAAAGGCGTTCTGGAAAGCATTAGCAAGAAGCTTTTGGGGAGACAAATCACCGAAGAAAGTTGGAAGGATATTCAAAATCAACTGAAAAACAAAGAAAATCTTTTGAATTTGCTGAAGAAGGAACATGCTTTGCTAGAGCAGGAAATAAAAGATGCAAAAGAAAAATTATCTGGCGTCAAGGGTTTGATTGCCCAAATCAAAAAGATTGATGAGAGTCTCGGAACACTGCGGGATCTTGAAAATCTTTTTAAGGGAAACAGATTTGTCGAGTTCATCGCGACAGAAAGATTGAAATACATATCAAAAGAAGCCTCAACCAGATTGCTTGATATCACCGGAGGCGTTTATGGACTGGAGACTGATGAAGAGGGCAGGTTTTTGATAAAGGATAACAAGAACGGTGGCATTTTAAGGGAGTCGTCCACTTTATCAGGGGGAGAAACATTCCTGACATCCTTAGCCCTTGCATTGGCTTTATCCGCAGAGATACAACTGAAAGGCACAGCCCCCCTGGAGCTGTTCTTTCTGGATGAGGGATTTGGAACGCTGGATGACAACCTGTTGGACGTTGTGATGACTTCACTTGAAAGGATACATCACGAAAAGCTTAAGGTGGGGATCATCTCGCACGTTGAATCTGTCAAAAACAGGGTTCCCGTAAAACTGATCGTAACAGGTGCGGTTACCGGTGAGGGAGGCAGCAGGGTTAGAATTGAGTTAAACTAGGAGAAATAGATGACATTACAGCATAAACTATTGGACTGGTACATGCAGTATCATAGAAAGCTTCCATTCAGGGAGAGCCATGACCCCTATAACATATGGATTTCTGAAATCATGCTTCAGCAAACCCAGATGGACACTGTTATTCCATATTATGAGCGCTTCATGGCTAGGTTTCCGACGGTAACTGAACTCGCAAATGCACAGGAAGAAGAAGTCTTTAAAATGTGGGAGGGTCTTGGGTACTACTCACGGGCAAGAAATCTGATTAAATGCGCAAGAATAATTGAAGACGATTATGATGGCGTGTTTCCAGACGATTATGAAAAAGCCTTAAAACTTCCTGGAATAGGTTCCTATACCGCGGGAGCGGTGTTAAGCATAGCCTATAATCTGAAACACCCTGCTGTCGACGGCAATGTGATGCGGGTATTATCCAGGATATATAAAATGGAAGAGGACATCGCCAGCCCAAAGTCAAAAAAAATATTTGAAGCTAAAATCCTGACTATAATGCCGGATGACCCACGACATTTCAACCAAGCCCTGATGGAATTGGGAGCTTTGATTTGCACACCTAAAAGCCCGAAATGTTCAACTTGCCCTATCAATTCTTGTTGCATGGCATTTGAGATGGATCTGCAAGATAGATTACCTGTTAAAACACAGAAGCAAAAAAACAAAAACCTGCACCTGGCAGTCGCAATTATCAGACAAGGAGATACAATTCTCTTCACAAAGTCGGATAAGGGATTGCTTTCAGGTCTTTGGGGATTTCCCTCCACTGAGGGAGAGAGTAAGGCGACAGTAAAAGAAAAATTGATGACAGTACTGAATAATGAACTCAAAATCGAAATCAAAGATACGGTTGAGGTTGGAAAAGAGAAGCATGTTTTCACCCATAAGACTTGGCTGATGGCTGTGTACAGGATAACGAGCGATTCCAGATCTGTCTGTCAAGAAAAGGCGTCAATAAAAGAAACAGATGAACCATACGATTTTGAAACAGCATGGATTGCACTTGACGAAATAGAGAATTACGCTATATCAACGGCATTTAGAAAAGTTTTGAAATATCTTTAGGCATAAACAGAGGAAGGATAAAGATGACAATCAAACTATACGAGAAGGATGTGTATCAGAAAAGAACTGAAAGCAGGGTACTAAACGTAATCCATGACAAGGAGAAAACACTTCTTGTTCTGGACCAAACCATTTTCTTTCCCGAGGGTGGAGGACAGCCGTCCGACAAAGGAACCATTGGCGATAGCCAGGTTATTCATGTCTCTGAAAAGGATGGTGTTATCTATCACCATGTCGATAAAGAGCCTGAAGGCGAATTCCATGTATGTGAACTGGATTGGAACAGACGCTTCGACCATATGCAACAGCACTGCGGTGAGCATATCCTGTCAGGTGTCATTCTGGAAGCGCTTGGATACATGAATAAAGGATTTCATCTGGGAGAAGACTATGTAACCATTGACATTGATGGCGATCTGTCAGACACTGAGCAAGTAAAAGGCATAGAAAACCTGGCAAATAAGGCAATCTATGAAAACAAACCGGTTATAACCGATACGGTTAACAATGCTGAAAAAGCCATTTGGTACAATGTGCGAAAAATGCCTGACCTTCAAGAAAATTTGAGAATTGTTTATATTGCGGGTGTGGATAGTGTTGCTTGCTGTGGAACACACCCGGCACGAACAGGAGAGGTAGGCATCTTAAAAATACTTAAAGCGCAAAAGTACAAAGGCATGACCAGGTTGTTTTTCAAATGCGGACTAAGGGCCTTGCTTGAATTCCAAAGGGAGCATCAAATCATATCAGAGCTTAGTGTCAACTATTCAGCTGACATGTCAACGATACTCGACAAAATCAGCAAAGAAAAGTTAAAGTATTATGACTTGAAAAACCATTATGTTAAGATTCAAAATGCTTTGGCAGCTTTGGAGGCTGATCATCTGATCGATACAATCAAGCATCAAAGGTTGATTTTGTCATTCCGGGATAAAACAATCGAAGAAACCGGATTGATAATAAAGCATATATTGGAAAGAGAAAGTGCTTTAATTCTAGCATGTTCATTGCCAGATAAAAAAGTCATATTAGCCCATGATGGCAAACAGGATATTGACTGTGGAAAACTTATTAAAGAAAACATTCATGGCTTCAGTGGCAATGGAGGCGGTAACAAACATAGAGGGCAGGCTACTTTTGAGGATATTAACGAGTTGGGGTCATTCGTTCAACATATTAATAATATATTATCAATTGAATAGATTCATTATATTAGGGTATAAATCATATTAATAAAACAATAAAATTGTTTCAAATATGATATAATATCACAATATGCCGAGACCGGAGAAGCAGATGAATCGACTCATCAATAAATTCTATCTTGTAGCCATAGTAGTTGCAATAATCATTTCAATTGGTATGTTTGCAGAATTCAATTATCTGGAAAACACCGTTAAACAGGAGACGCAAAAGATCATTGAATTAGAAAGAAACTACAAGGCAAGCGTCATTGACAACCATCTGATCTGGAAAGGTCAGATGATAAAGGACGCTTCTATTTTTATTGCAACCAACTCTGGAGATGAAGCGATTTTGGCCTATCTTAAAGCCCTGATGGATAATAATCCTTCATTTTTGTCTATTTATTATGGAACAGCCAGCAATCGTATGATCAATGCCAGCGGGTGGATACCACCGGCTTCATTTGATTTGAGAACAAGACCATGGTATATCAAGGCAACATCAGAAAAAAAGTTGGTGTATACAGAGGCGTTCTTGAACGCTTCAGGAGATCAATGGATTCTGACGGTCGCACAGCCGGTATACAATCAAAACTTACAGCTTCTTGGAGTTGTGGCAGGTGATATTTCTATCAGAAATATCTTGGATATAATCAATCTGTCTGAAACAACAGACAATGGGTACTCGTTCCTGATTGACAGCAAAGGCAAAATACTCGCCCACCCGAACTATCCTTATGAGCTGCCAGATGAAACCATAGCATTAAAAGATATATCTGAAATATTGTCACCGTCATTGATAGTAGGTGAAGAGGGAATTGAAGAAACGGTTGTAGACGGTCAGAAAGGATTTTTGGCTTATAGGACTATCAGCAATACTGACTTCATCCTTGGAAGCTTTATAGAGATAACAGGGATTATGAAACATTCTGAACAAATCTGGATAATTTTTTTGATAGCTACCTCCTCGACAATCATTGTATTCTTACTGCTATTCATTATACAGAGAAAATATATCATCAAACCGATTATGTCTCTGAATCAGGATATTCTTTCGATTCCGGTAGGTGGTGAAATAGATTATGAGATAAGCATGGATGAACAAGATATTTTCTTTGAATTGAAACAGACAGTCAACAGCTTGTTAATCAAAATTCATGAGTATTTTGATAAAATCAAAGAAAGCCAAGCCACATTAGTACAAAAAAACAAAGAGCTGGAAGAAAGCTTTCTACTAAGAGAATCCATGTTGGAAATATCGCAATCCATTATGAAAACAGAGGGATTGGATCGTATTTATGAAATCATTCTTATAAATGCTCTAAAGTCCATCAAACACGCTAAATTGGGAACAATCATGATAAAGGAAGGTGACTATTTTAAAGTAGCGTCATATATCGGATTTGAAAGGAACAGCATCGAGGATTTCAATATTCCAATTGAAGATTCATTCTTATATAAAGCCACAGGGGGAGCCATGGACCGTCTGGTGCGCATTGATGATGTTAAGGCTTTTGATAGTTTTTATTTCATAAAAACCACGGATAATGAGAATGAATTTATTCAATCAACTATAATTGCTCCGATTTATGTGGATCAGGAACTATATGGTGTTGTCAGTCTGGACTCGCTTCATATTAGTAATTTTGATGATAATGACGAAAAAGTGATGGCTTTTATTCAAAGCAATATCGAGATTGCCATTACAAAACATCTGATGTTTGAAAAAACACTTTACCTATCCAGATATGATGGGTTGACCGATCTATACAACAGGAATTATTTTGAAGAGTTCTTCATTACGCACAGAGAAAAGGCTTTGCGATATGATGAACATTTCAACATTGTAATCTTTGATATCAATAAACTGAAGTATGTAAACGATCATTTCGGGCATCTGGCAGGTGACGCCGTGATTGTAGAGTTTTCCAAAAAGTTGTCGGGGATAGTTCGAAAGAGTGACATCATTGCACGATACGCTGGAGATGAGTTTATGGGGATGTTTTTTAACTCTGAGAAAAATGCCTTACATGATAGATTGATCCAGTTTTTGAATGAGATGGAGAATAGTCTCATACAATTGTCAAATGCTTCAATCTTCTGCACCTTTAGCTTTGGAATAGCCGAATTTGGAGTTGATGGCACTGAGCTTGACCAGCTGCTTAGGATAGCTGATGAGCGGATGTACAGATTTAAATCGGAATATTTTAAATATTAGCATCAATTACGTAACATATGTTACAAATATTTCTTGCAGTCTCGTGTACAATTAGGTCAGTAAAAAACCTTTACCGTAATTTCCACAAAGATTTCATCAAAGACAAGGTAACGCTAATCGGTTGTCCAAAGTTGGATGATAATGGTTACAACAGAGAAAAAATCGCATCAATATTGAAAGAGAATCAGATAAAAAGCATTACCGTTGTCAGAATGGAAGTGCCTTGCTGTTCAGGCATAATTCAAGCTGTCAGGCATGCCATGCTGGATGCCCGGTGCATAGTGCCATACAGAGAGGTGACAATCAGAACTAATGGAGAGCTTGTATAGACATTGGCATAAAAACCACGTTGATTAAATAGACGTGGTTTTTTTATTTGATTAGCATCCGATGGCATACCTTGCTATATAAAAATAAAAAGAGTTGTAGTATAATGAATGTAATGTCAGAAGATTACAATATCATGACAAATGAAAAACAGATTGCGAGGTCAGTAATGAGGAATATTCTGTTTAAAATTGAAAACCTGAGTAAAAGCTATCAGATGGGCGAAGTGACTGTTGAAGCTTTAAAAGACGTAAGCTTTGAAATATATGACGGGGAGTTTGTTGTAATTCTTGGGCCTAGCGGTTCAGGAAAGAGTACACTGCTGAACATTATAGGAGGAATGGATGTTCCTTCCAGCGGGAAAGTCTATTTTAAGGAGCAGGATATTACCGATTATAACGAAAAGAAATTGACTAATTTTAGAAGAAAGGACGTCGGTTTTATTTTTCAGTTCTATAATCTTCTGGGCAATTTGACCGCGAGAGAAAACATTGAACTGGCAGTAGAAATATGCGAAGACACACTTGACATTGACGAAGTAATAAGGGCTGTGAATTTACAGGATAGAGCCAATCATTTTCCATCCCAGATGAGTGGTGGAGAACAACAAAGGGTTGCTATCGCAAGAGCGGCATCCAAAAACCCCGAAGTCATGCTATGTGATGAGCCAACAGGAGCACTTGACTTTGAGACGGGCATATCCATTCTAAAGGTCCTTAAGCAAGTCAACCAGGAATTCAAACGAACAGTGATCGTGATAACCCACAATACACCTGTGGCGCAGATGGCAGACAGGGTATTGAAAATGAGAAGCGGAAGAATCATTGAGAGCTACACAAATGACACGCCAATAGACCCTGAAAGGATTGAGTGGTAATGAAAAAGCTGAATCTAAGACTTTTTCGAATGATCAAACATTCAAAAGGCCAGAATATTGCAATTCTGATAGTTGTCATAACTGGACTTTTTACATATACAGCGATGAACAGCGCAATTACCAATCTTGAGACGTCCTTGCTTGAATTTTATGACCTGACCAATTTCGGAGATGTCTATGTGCAGATGATGCATTTTCCAGAGGGCGAGGTTCATAATCTGGAGAACCTTGATAATGTCAAAGAAGTGGACGCAAGGATAGTCTTCGATGCACCGATGATCACAAGTAACCGTGATGAAAAAGTCAGTGTCAGGATTGTGACCGTTGATAAATATGAAAACCGGATTAATAAATTGTTTCTCGAAAAAGGATCCAGAGCCATAGGCGACAGAGAAGCGCTGATCCAGAAGCAGTTTGCAGAGGCAAGAAACATCGCTGTTGGAGATACTATAACTGTTCAGATCAATGGTGTCAGATATCCACTCCTGATAAAAGGCCTGGTTTCAAGTCCCGAGTTCACCTATGTCATGGAAGATGAGCAGGCATTGATGCCCAGACCGGACAAATTTGGCATTATTTTTCTCGAAAAGGATTTTGTCGGCCTGATCACAGGCATGAAAGGAATATACAATGATCTGGTGCTGACCCTTGAAGATGAAAGCAAGTATGAAGAGACGGAGAAGCTATTCAAGAATAGATTTGATAAATACGGTATCATACGTATAATAGAAAAGGAAGACCAGCTCAGCAATAGCGTCATGTTTGAGGAGATCAACGGTGTCAAACAGATTTCTGGGTTTATTCCAATCGTATTTTTATTCGTTGCAGCAGCTATCCTGTCAGCCATGATCTCGCGTAATGTCAAGAATGACAGACTGGTTATAGGAATACTTAAAGCTCTAGGATATTCCAATGGACAGGTCTTGTGGCACTACATCATGTATGCCGTCAGCATTGGTTCTGTTGGAGGCGTGGTGGGGATTTTTACCGGAACTCTCATGTCCGGAGTTATGACCCGAATGTATCTTGAGTTTTTCTACATACCATTGCTTAAAGTGAAAATTGATCCGATGAATATTATAAGCGCAGTTGTTCTGACCACTATTTTTTGCACCATTGCAGGCCTGTACGGTGCCAGAAGGGTTTTGAAAATATCACCTGCCGAATCCATGAGACCCGAGGTTCCCAAGGAAGGGAACAGAATACTGCTTGAAAAGATTCCTTCCATATGGAATAAGGTAACATTCACGTGGAAAATTGTTTTTCGCAATATTTTTAGAGATAAGAAGAAGTTTGCTTTTATCAGTCTAGGAGCGGCCTTTACAGTCGCCATGTCCTTAATGACCTTTTGGCTGTCTGATCTTACAGGAAGCATGTTTACAGACCACTACGGCAGCTTTATGAAAATGGATTACAGTGTTAAGTTCTCACAGCCTTTAAGTAGAAATGCCCTCATAGATTTGGAAAAGATAATCAAACCCGATTATATTGAAGGAAAGATAGAAATGCCATTTGAAATATCAAACGGGAGACTAACAAAGGCTGTCAATGTGATTGGACTTCAGCAAGGCAGCAGATTTTTCGACTTCAAGGATTATCAGGGCAACACAGTAGATCTTCCGAAAACAGGCGCTTTGTTATCTTACAATCTGGCTAAATCACTTGAGGTGGATGTGGGAGATGCGGTGCTGATCCACAACTATATCCCTGGAAGAAGTGATGTCTATGTGGAAGTCAAAGGTATCATCAAGCAGATTCTGGGAATCAACGTTTATATGGATATTTCACATATGGAAATTTTGACAGGAAAAGGCTCCTATAATGGGGCATATATGAATACAAAAGAGAATATTGGAGAAGACTTGAATTCGCTTAAGAGCATAAGTGGTGTTCAGTCAATTGGAGAGATGCAGGACGCTTTTATGGAATACCTGGATCTAACCATATTGGCGATTGTCTTTATGGTTATATTCTCAGGATTGCTGGGCTTTGTAATCATATACAGCATGACCATCCTCAGTATAAATGAAAGAAGCATGGAGTTTTCATCGCTGAGGGTATTGGGCTTTACCAAAGCAGAGATATTCGGTATCATTTTAAAGGAAAATTCAGTTATGTCAGCTCTAGGCTTTCTATATGGTTTGCCAATGGGTAAAATACTGATTGATGCCTTGCGAACTGTTTATGTCTCAGATCTATATACATTCGATGCCCCTATCAACGCTAAAAATATTCTATATGCTTATATATTCACAACTATATGCCTGACGATTGCACAGTTGATAACTTATAAAAAGATCAGAACGCTCAATTTTATTGAGGCTTTAAAAAGCCGAACATCTTAATTTTGGAGGAAATAATGAAAAACAAAAAAAAGATTATCATAGGATTAATATTGATTATTGCTTCGGTCGGTATATATTATGGTTACACCAGTATGATGTCTACTGAAGAGGATTATACTTCCGCAACCGTTTTTCGTGGTGACATAAGAAATATTTTTATGGAAAATGGAGAAATACTTTCCGAAAACATCAACAGTTATTACAGCGATGGAATGAAAAGAGTCGAGTCAATCCACGTTGCAGTTGGTGATTTTGTCAACACTGATGACATACTTTTGGAGTTTGAATCAACCGTTGATCTTGAAATAGAAAAAGTGAATCAGGAGATCAAATCTCTTGAATCAGCCTTTAATGAAGTGGTTAAAGGTGTTGACTTTGAAACTGTCAATAATGTCAGGCTTGAAATAACAGGTGTAAGAAACAGCCTTGCCCTCGCCGAGGAGGCATTGAAACGGTCAGAGAAGCTTTATGCCGAGGGTGTCATTGCCAAATCAGAGCTTGATTCAGCAGAACTGGCCGTCTCGCAATTGAAAAATCAGATAGCGCTTCTAAACAACCAATACAATCTGTTGGTAAAGGGAGTCTCTTCAGATATAAAACAACAATATGAGGCACAGATTGGAAGTCTCGCGGTCACCTTGGACATATTAGAAAAGACCAGATCGAATTATATAGTAAAAGCCAATTTTGATGGCATCATAACAGAATTGAATGCATTCGTCGGAAGCATCCCTATGGCAGGAACCGTTGTTGTTGAATTACAGGACACATCCAACAAGTCGGTATACGCTGATTTTTTAGTGGATGAAGCTGTGAGGATCAAAGAGGGCATGCCGGCTTCAATTGAAAACAAGGACCTGGATTTATCAATTGAAAATCTTTCTGTAACTAGAATTTATCCCAAAGCTGTCGCCAAATTATCAGAATTGGGAGTGGTGCAAAAAAGAGTGACAATAACTGTAAGACTGCCAGATAGTTTTGATCAATTGGTGTTAGGAACCAACGTGGACGTAGAGATTACCGTTGAGCAGAAAAAAAACGTATTATTGGTGCCGGAAAGTGCTGTTTTTGAAAAAAACAGACAGTATTATGTCACAGTAGTTGATAAAGGTCAGATGATAGAGAAACAAATTGTCAAAGGCTTGGAGGACAGTGATTTTATTGAAATCATTTCCGGTTTGAATGAAGGAGATTTAGTCCGTACCGACTGATTGCCAATCCACTAAAATTAGGGTTGGCAATCCATATTTAATAGTTGCATAATACAACAGTTGTATGTTAAAATAGTCAAGAGGTGATTTTATGACCACAGAAAACAACAATCATTTAAGAGAGCTAATACGAATACTTGTAAGAAATCTGGGAATTTTAGAGAAAAATGATGCTTCATGCTGTAGTGTTACCGTTGGACAATGCCATGCGATAGTTGAAATTGGTAGGGTTGGCAGTATTTCTCTTACTGAGCTGTCTGATTTGGTGGGTGTTGATAAAAGCACAATGAGCAGAACGATCAACAACCTGGTAGAGGACGATATGGTCATTAGAGACATTGATGACGACAACAGGAGATATGTCAATATACAATTGACAGACAGTGGAAGGATGATTTTTAACAATATTGAAAAAACCATGAACACCTATTATCAAGGAATATTCGATACTATTCCAGAAGACAAGAGAGATCAGGTTTTAGAGAGCTTACAGGTATTGAAGGACGCAGTAAAAAATCATCAACAGGGTTCTTGGGTTCAGATGGTGTTTGAAACACCACCTGAACCTTAGAAACCGTTATCCAGGGACTCTACAGTGCTTATCTCCCACTTATAGAAGTGGGAGTCTTAGCACTGTTAGTCATCGGACAGGTGCTGTTGATTTAGAAACAAAAAAATGCTGAAAGAGGAGATTGAATCACATGGAAAGCTTTAAGAGAAATAAGATTAGAAACTATTATGGCGGTATCGCCAAAGGTGTGACTGCCAATGCCAAAAGCTCATGCTGCAGTGGCTCGTCATGCTGTGGCGATAATCCTGAAACAGCTGAGCTATATAGCCCGGAGCATATAAAGGGTCTACCCATAGAAGCGATAAATGCGTCCTTAGGCTGTGCAAATCCATTGGTGTTTGCAGACCTTAAACCAGGCGAGACAGTGTTGGATCTGGGAAGCGGCGGGGGTATCGATGTGCTGATCGCCTCTGGATATGTTGGAGAAACTGGAAGAGTTTACGGGCTGGACATGACAGACGAGATGCTTATGCTTGCCAATCAGAATAAGGCAAAGAGTGGCATTGAAAATGTTGAGTTTATTAAAGGTTATATCGAGGATATACCACTTGATAATGAAACCGTAGATGTGATCACGTCCAATTGTGTGATCAATCTTAGCGAAAGCAAAGAAGATGCCATAAAAGAAGCCTATCGCGTGTTAAAACCAAACGGAAGACTGGCTATAGCGGATATTGTGCAGCTTAAGGATGTCAGCGATGAGATCAGTCAAAGCATCGAGCTCTGGGTTGGCTGTATTTCGGGAGCTTTAAACTTGGATGAATACGAAAAGATACTGAAAATTGCCGGCTTCAAAGGCATAGAGATCACACCGGTAAGTCTCTATTCCAAAGAGATGTTAAAAAACGTCGCAAGATCCAAAAAACTGGATGACATGTACAAAAGGTTGGATGAGGAAGCGCTCGATGGCGCTTATGCCAGTGCGATTGTTAAGGCATATAAATCAACAGGGTGCTTGGATTGAGATGGCGTTTCAAACGCCATCTGAACCTTAGCGCCGTTAGGCATCGGATAAATGGAGGGATGGTTATGAATTTCATGATTGACGATATGAAAGAATCGGATTGGCAACAGGTGAGCGATATATACCTCGAAGGAATCAGAACAGGGATAGCTACCTTTGAAACAGATGTTCCAAACTGGGATGACTGGGATGCAGGACATCTAAAGACTGGAAGGCTAGTGGCAAGGTACGGTGACAGTGTTCTTGGTTGGGCTGCACTGACACCTTATTCCAACAGATGCATCTATGCGGGTGTAGCCGAGGAGAGTATTTACATCAGTCCATCCCATAAAGGAAAAGGAATCGGAAAAGCTTTGCTGTCAGCCTTGATCAAAAAGTCTGAAGAATCGGGATTTTGGACACTACAGGCTGGAATCATTAGCGATAACGCTATAAGTATCGCATTGCATGAAAGATGCGGCTTCAGAATTGTCGGCATAAGAGAAAAAATCGGTAAATCCATTGATGGAATCTGGACAGATGTGGTGTTGATGGAAAGAAGAAGTGAAATAAACATGTCGTATGATTAAGGAGGACGCAATTTGCAAAGTTATAGAAAAGAACTGTGGTTTAACATTGCTTCCAGAAGAGGTTTCGTCAATATAACCCATGATCTCCAAAAATGCATTGATGAAAGTGGAATACAAGAGGGAATTCTGCTATGCAATGCCATGCATATTACCGCTAGTGTATTCATAAATGATGATGAAAGCGGATTACACGCTGATTATGAGAAATGGCTAGAGAAGCTAGCACCTGAAAAACCACATAGTCAATATGCCCATAACGGTTATGAAGACAATGCTGATGCTCATTTGAAGAGAACAATCATGGGAAGAGAGATAGTCGTAGCTGTCACAAAAGGCAAATTGGATTTCGGTACCTGGGAACAAGCCTTTTATGGGGAATTCGATGGCAAGAGGAGAAAGCGGGTGCTAGTTAAAATAATTGGCCAATAATGCCACCTGAACCTTAGAGATCGTTATCCAGGGACTCTACAGTCATCGGATAGAAGTGGGGGTCTTAGCACTGTTAGTCATCGGATAAAATTTAAGCGTCTTTCAAGAATTTAACATGAGAGGCGTTTTTTCTATGACTCAATAATGATATAATAAACTAAAGTATATTAAGGGGAGACAGAAGATGATTAAAAACTATGTTATCGACACGAATGTAATGATCCACGACCCTATGTTTTTATACAACTTTCAGGACAATCACCTGATATTGCCATTGGTAACGGTTGAAGAGCTCGATGGTCTGAAAAAAGCTAGCGGTATACTTGGTTACAATGCACGGCAAGTGCTTAAAGAATTAAACAAAGTACGTCAATATGGTGATTTTGTCGAGGGTATCAAGCTGCCAAACGGTGGAATTATCCGAATTGAAATCAATTTTGTAGATAATATACATCTACCGGACGGAATGGATACCAAGAAAAATGACAATCGAATACTGGCGGTTGCTAAAGCCATAGCCCAAAACGATACCGAAAGACCCACTATTTTGGTCACCAAGGACATGTGTATGACAGTCAAGGCAGATGCTATGGGACTGCAGGTGCAGGATTATGAAACCGACAAGGTTAGGACTGATGACCTTTACAAGGGTTACAGCGAGATTATGTTGCCTTCCGAATCCATCAATAGGATTTTCAGCGAGGGTTTGAAGATTCCATCAATGTTGGATGAGGAGGTTTATCCCAACCATTTTTTCCATATCAAAAGCCAGGATCAGTTTGGACACGAGGTTCTTGCCAAGGTCAAAAACAACAAGATAATTCCCCTCGAATATGTCAACGAACATACATGGGGGATCAAGCCCATCAACAGGGAGCAGAAAATGGCCATGGAGCTTCTACATGATCCAGGCATACATTTCGCAACTATCATGGGTGGTGCAGGCAGTGGGAAAAGTTTTATCAGCATAGCCTATGCTCTGCAAAGTGTTTTAGAAAAGAACCTGTTCAGAAAAATCATCTTTGTGAGGCCGGTAGTTCCTGCCGGCAATGATATAGGCTTTTTACCCGGTGAAGAAAAAGAAAAATTGAAGCCCTGGATGCAAGCTTTCTATGACGCGGTAGACAATCTTTTCGATCAGAAGCAAAAGGGCAGGAAAGAAGAATACACCAGAAAAGATTTCAGACCTGAAAAACCGGATTTTACGGTGGAGAATTTCATTAACACATACATGGATGCTGGAATTCTTGAAATGAAGACATTCAATTACATGAGGGGCCGAACTCTTTCCAACACACTGGTCATTGTCGACGAAGTCCAGGAAACAACACCACACCTGGCCAAGCTCATGCTGACCAGAGCTGGTGAAGGATCCAAGTTTCTATTTATAGGAGACCCATCAGACAATCAGATTGACAATGTGTTGGTGGATTCAAAATCCAACGGTCTGGTTTATACGGTGGACAGAATGAAGTATTTCGACATAACTGGTCATATAACGCTAAAACAGGTTGAAAGAAGTCCATTGGCTCAATTAGCGGAGAAGCATATGTAAATTATGGGAATAGAATTCTATCAGAAGCATCCGGAGGTGACGTCATCAAAAGGAATCAAAAAACAATTGCCCTTATATTGCTGATTATTTCTGCAATAATGTGGGGTATCTCATTTATCAGCATCAAAATAGCAATGACCGTATTTCCACCGATGAGCCTGGCATTTTACAGGTTTCTTCTGGCATCCATCATACTATATCCAATAATGAAGAAAATTGACAAAAAAGAAGCATTGAGAAAAAAAGACATTCCTCTAGTAGCCTTAGCGGGGATATTGGGTATTACCGTGTACTTTTTCTTTGAGAACAATGGACTTTTGCGAATAAGTGCCAATGACGCATCCATCATCATAGCTATGCTTCCCGTAGGGGCTGCCATATGCGAAAGGGTCTTTCTCAAAAAGAAACTGAAGCTGATATCATTGGCTGCTATCATCGCTTCAGTTTTTGGAATCTATATGGTGATTGGCGGTGAATTGAGAGGAGGTAATCCATCGGGTTATTGGTACATGCTTGGGGCCATTATATCTTACTCGATTTATCTGATACTGACCAAACCCCTTTTTGATAGATATTCAGATATTACAGTTGCATTCTACCAAAGCTTGTTTGGATGTGTTGCATTTATACCGTTTCTCTTTTTTGAAACGGTGCGTTGGGATCTTTTAAACACAACTATTACACTGAATTTCTTCTTTCTTGCTGTTTTGTGCTCGGCAGTGGCAAGCTATTTCTATATGTACGCACTAAACCATCTAGGTGTTTCCATAGCAGCGGTATTTATGAATCTTATTCCGGTTGTTACTTTTATTGCGAGCTTTATTATCTTTGGTCAAACCATGACTTTTATTCAAATCATTGGTGCGGTGGTTGTCATTGGAGCCGTTACAGTTGTGACCAGACAGCATGAAACTTTCGTAATTATTCCAGAAAATCAATTATCAGATTCATAAACCGATCCAGATTATCCTCAATTGGTGCATGCCCACCATTTGGCAGCAACTCCAATCGCGCAATTTTTCCCATAGTCTCCGCGATTTCGACACCCATGGCTTTTGGCACAACCAAATCATCCTCTCCTTGAATGACAAGCGTCGGTGCTTTTAGTTTGCTGATCTCACCAGAGCCCTGGACGACTCCGTTGTGCTCATTCGATATATTGAAATGAACCAAAGCATAGTCAATATCCACCAGGTTTCTTTGCTTTAATATTTCATCCAGGTAAGAATCATATCTTTCTTCTTCCGGCTTCTTGAATGTATAGATAGCGCTATCCCAAACGAGTTTTATGAATTCCTTATTTTTTGTCTTATAGGCATCCAGTATGGGCTTAACCTGGATTGGATCGGCTTCGATTTCTTCCTTCGTCTTTAAAAATTCTCCTAATAAAGGCTGTCCCTTCCCGTCTTTTTTAAGCATCGGATAGCCCTTGATACCAACCGATTCAACCAATATCAGCTTATCAACGAGATTTGGATAATCGATAGCAAAGTGCATGACAATTCCGCCACCGGTGGACCAGCCTACAAGAGCAAACTTATTCAAACCCAACTCATCGACAAATAGCTTCAGATCCTCTGACAGCTCTTTTAACGAGCTTATCCTTCTGTTGTAGGATGAGGCTCCAAATCCCCTTAAATCCACCGCATAAGCTGTGTAGTCATTTGGAAGCCCCGACATAACCGTGTCCCAATGTATTGATGAGGACATATTGCCATGGACTAATACGATGACCTTCCCGCCTTCTCCGGATTTTCGATATCCTAATGTCTCTCCGTTTCTCAAATCAATCGTTTTTAACATGATTTACCCCCTTGTTTATTAAAAAACTGTAGTTTAATTATACCATTTTTAATCAAATAACCTCAATCATATTTCTGCCATATTTGTACTGTATAATCTAAGCAGATAGAAAAAGTTCTGAAAACTTTTAAAGGAGGTAAAGTCATGATGTTTATCATTCCGATACTGATTGCATTTGGTATATATTACGTATACAAGAACAATGACGGCAAAATTTTTGAAAAAAGCGGAACATCAAAAGCCGAGGAAACATTAAAACTCAGATATATAAATGGAGAGATTGACGATTCAACCTATCTGAAGATGATGAGTCTTATTAAGAAATAAAGGAGGAATTCAAAATGATGTATGAACGAGGATTTGGAGCATTAGCCAATTGTTTCAGGGGTGCGGGATTCATGCGTGGCGGGCTAGGTGGTGTATTAATGATTCTAGTTGTCGCCGCCGTTGTCATCGGGTTAGTATACGTCACAAAAAAATCCGGAAAAGGAAAAACAGATAACGAAGCGCTTAATATGCTCAAGCTAAAATATGCGCAGGGTGACATTACAGAGGAAGAATACCTGAAACGGAAAAATATACTCCAATAGTATGGTTAAAGGTTAATTTTATACTGTCTTCCAAAACTTTATAGTATAATGAAGGCAGGGTGATTGTTTTGAAATATAATGTTTTAATAGTCGAAGACCAACCGGAGATCAGCGGCATTGTCACGAAATATCTAGACAGCGATGGATTCAATACTTATATTGCAAAGGATGGCTTTGAGGCATTGAGTTTTTTCAATAGCTTAACAATACATCTTATGATATTGGATATTATGCTGCCGGGTATTGACGGGTATGATGTATTGCGGGAGGTTCGCAAAATATCTGAGATTCCTGTCATCATGCTGACAGCCAAACAAGACGAAGCTGACAGGTTAAAAGGGTTTGACACCGGAGCCGATGACTACGTTGTTAAGCCGTTTAGCGTCAAAGAGCTGGTTAAGCGGGTACAAGTATTGATCAACAGAGTATATCATGACAACGAAGAAATAATTTATACCTGTGGGGATTTAAAACTATACACACAGAGCATGAAGCTATATCGCAATGATGTTGAAATATCACTGACATCCGCGGAGTATAGCCTCATGCTTGTTATGTTTAAGAGTCAGGGACAGGTCTTAAATAGAGAACAACTGATTGAGCTTGCCTTCGGAAACTCATACGAAGGATATGATCGGAACGTGGATAGTTATATAAAGAGAATCAGACAAAAAATTGAGTCGGACTCCAGACATCCCCAATATTTGATAACCAAGTACGGCGCAGGTTATATATTCGGAGGTGAGCAATAATGACCATCAGAAAACAATGGTTGATTGCATTGGTTCTGACAGCTGTCCTATCTGTTATGGTGAATTCATTTGTTCTAAGTCTGCTGATCAACAGATACTTTGTAAACTATACAGAAGAAAAATACGAAGATCATTTTTATCAGATCCTGGACTACGCTAAAACGGTTTTAAAGGATGCCAATTATTCAACTAACCAGATTGAGATTCAACTGGCATCACATTTGAATGATCCGATTATAAGAATTAGATTATATGACAGTGATTTTAACCTCTTGGCAGATGTGGCCGAGCCCCATGATGCAATTGATAATATGATGAGAAACAGTATGATGAGCAGAATGATGAGTAGAACTTTAGGCGCCTTCACAGACGAAACAGATACACATGATATTATTGACAACAGCGTTTTACTTGGCAAGATCACTATTACCAGATATAGTTCAATCGGCAATTCCTTCGGAACCCGAATGTTTAGAGCGGCATTAATATTTTACAGCATTCTTTCTTTCGGATTGGTTTTGGTATTTATTGTTTTGGCAGGTTCTAAGGTAAGCAAAGTCCTAAGCACTGATTTGGCTGATACTGCAGAAATGGCAATGAGAATCGATCTGGGAACGGGATTTGAAAGGAAAGCATCGAGAATCAAAGAAATTAGAATTATTCAGACAAGTCTTGAGGCTCTCAATACACGACTAAGAAAAAAACAGATGGCAAGGAAAAAATTTGTGGACGAGCTGATTCATCAAACCAGAACGCCTCTAACGATATTAAAAAACCATCTGGAGGCTATAGATGATGGCGTAGTTGAAATGACACATGATGAAATAAGAACCTGCGAGGTTCAGATTGAAAACCTGACAGCAATAATTTCAAATTTGGGTAGTATTGTAGACGTCGGAAAAGATGAAATAACACTCAATGTTGAGATTTTTGAATTCAATCAGCTAATTAGGCAGATCATGGCTGGTATCAAGGTGCAATTCGACAGAAAGTCCATTGGTCTTGACCTATTATCATTTAATGAGATTTACCTTTCCACAGACAAATACAAACTCAGTCAAAGCATCTATAATATATTGGCTAATGCTTATAAATTCACAGAGTCCAATGGCAATGTGACTATTGCATATGAAGCATCTAAAGACCGATTTATTATTGAGATTCAGGACGATGGGATTGGTATAGCAAATGAAGAGAAAGGAAGGATATTTGATGCTTATTACAGCGGAAAAACCAATAGAAACACTTCAGGAGAAGGATTGGGACTCTTTATTGCTAAAGAGAATATTGAAGCCATGGGGGGTATACTGGAATTAGAATCGGATTTAGGCAAGGGCAGTAAATTTATCATAAACATTCCATATGCTGAATTGGGTGAACATTAGTATTTGATTGATATATGAACAATATGTTAAACTAGCTGTAATCAACACTAGAAAAGTCAAAGAAATGGAGTACAAACAATGAACGAAACAATAAAAATGCTCATGAACCATACATCCATCAGAAAATATCAGGATAAACCCATTGACAGGGAGACGGTGGATATCATTATCCAATGTGCGCAGATGGCGCCGACATCCAGCCATTATCAATCTTATACGATTATCGAAGTAAGAGACCCGTTAAAAAAAGAAGTGTTGTTCGAAATATCAGGTGGACAGCAGTGGATTAAGACAGCACCTTTGGTGTTATTGTTTTGTGCAGACCTCCATAGAGGGAGCAAGTTTTATAAAGGTGTGGATAAAGAGGTATTCAGCAATACCGAGTGCTATACTGTAGCAGTTGTAGACGCTTCTCTTGCAATGCAGAAGGCGTTTATCGCCGCACAAAGCATGGGACTTGGCGGTGTAGCTGTAGGTGGAGTCAGAAATAATGTGGAAAGACTATCCAAAACATTTGAGCTGCCAGATATGGTAGCGCCATTATATCTGTTGTGTCTGGGATATCCCGATGACGCGCCGGAGATAAAACCGAGATTGCCACAAGAAGAAATATGCAAAGTTGATTTTTATGATGAGAGTCAACAGGAACGCTTGATTGGCGAATACGATGAGGTCGTCAAAAATTATTATACTGATCGGACAAAAGGAAAAATCACAGATACTTGGACGGAGCGTTGCGGAAAAATGCTGATGGACAAAACCAGGGACGATGTAGGAGTCTTTTTTAGAAAAATTGGATTATTGAAGAAATAGAGGAGGGTGAAGTATGGATAACAAAGAAACAAAAAAGCAGGAAATTATCAAAGCCTTTCAATTCAGGCATGCTACAAAGGATTTTGATCCCGACAGAAAAATTTCAGATGATGATTTCAATTTCATATTGGAGACAGCGAGACTATCACCAAGCTCTATGGGTCTTGAACCATGGAAGTTTTTAGTAATCAAAAATAACGAGTTGAAACAAAAGCTGGCGAAGGTATCATGGGGTGCTTTAAAACAGCTGCCTTCAGCAAGTCATTTTGTCATCATTATGGCAAGGACCGTTGTAGACACGAAATATGACACAGGTTATTTCGCCTATCAGATGAAGGAGATCAGGCAATTCTCTGACGAATTATTCGCTGAAAAAATCCAGACATACAAAACATTCCAGGAAGAAGATTTGCATCTTCTTGACAATGAGCGAACCATGTTTGACTGGGCTTGCAGACAGACCTATATAGCCCTCGGGAATATGATGACAGCTGCCGCGCAGATAGGCATAGATTCATGCCCGATCGAGGGCTTTAGCTTTGAAAAGGTGCAGAAAATATTGGCGGATGAGGGATTGTTGGAGGACGGGAAATTGGGCATATCCGTAATGGTCGCATTCGGATACAGGGATAAGAAGCCACGACCTAAAACAAGACGCCAAATCAGCGAAATTGTTCAATGGGTGGAGTAAGGAGGATTCTGAAATGTTAATACAAAGCGTTCATGCACACATCAACGCGAATCGAGAACAGGACATCAATACCCTAATTGAATTGGTTAAACATCCAAGTATAAGCAGCAATGAAATTGAGGTTCGAAACTGTGCGAAGTTCCTTAAAGACATCATGATAGAATCAGGCATCAGCACACAGATTTATGAGACAAAGGGACAGCCAGTCGTTTTTGGTGAAGTGCCATCAAATCTCGAAGGCGCATCCACTGTTCTTTTCTACGGCCATTATGATGTGCAGCCTCCAGAACCACTTGATGCCTGGCATAGTCCTCCTTTTGAACCAGCTATAAGGGACGGAAGACTTTATGGTCGTGGTGCGGGTGATAACAAAGGTCAATTGTTGACCCATATATTGGCTGTCAGATCTTACCTGAAGATGGCGGGTGATTTGCTTGTCAATGTGAAATTCATATTCGAAGGCGAGGAAGAAATCGGAAGCCCCTCTTTACTTGAGTTCGTAGAGAATAATAAAGAATTGCTGAAAGCTGATGTGGTATTGACATCAGACGGACCCATTCATGATAGTGGCACGCCACTGGTGGCTTTTGGTGTTAGAGGCGTAATGAACTTTGAGTTTAATCTGGAGACAGCGACAACAGACAATCACTCTGGCAATAAAGGTGGCGTTATTCCCAATGCGGTATGGGAAATGGTAGACCTGCTTGCGACAATGAAGGATGAGAATGACAAAGTAACCATCGAGGGATTTTACGATGACGTGTTGCTGCCGAGTCCTTATGAACTTGATTTGATTGACAAGCTCCCCTATGATCCTGATAGTCTGGCAAAGGTTTATGGTGTGGAAAAAATCGATCTAAATAAAGTCCAGTTTTATGAGAGACTGCTTTTCCTACCTACCTTGACAATCAATGGGATAAAAGGAGGCCATATCGGCAGGGGAACCAAAAATATCATTCCCTGCAGAGCAACAGCAAAAATGGAAGTCAGACTCGTGCTCAACCAAGACCCAAAAGATATTTTCAATAAAGTCAAACAACATGTTGCAAAAATCAACCCGAAGGTTATCGTCACACAAGAAGAGGAAGATATGAAGCCTTCGAGGACATCGGCGGAGCTGCCTATTTCCAAAGCTATAGTCAATGCGGTTAGAGAAGGATTCGGAATGGAGCCGATTGTGTTGCCGTCCATGGGTGGAAGTCTTCCTGATTTTGTATGGACAAAAGGACTGGGCGTGCCTTCCATCATGATTCCATACGCTAATGCAGATGAGGCGAATCATGCACCGAATGAAAATATGATGCTTGAGTGTTTTTATAAAGGAATCCATTCTTCCGCTCAAATAATTTTTGAGCTGGGCAAATTAAAGGAGCAAAAATGAAAGAAAGAATCGAATCATTGACAAATGATATAAAAAACGAGCTTGAAGAGTTGAGCCTGTACATCTACAACAATCCGGAACTGGGCTATGATGAATACAAGTCTTCCAAAGCACATGTTGAACTGTTAAGAAAGCATCGCTTTGAGGTCGAGGAAGGATATTTGGGAATGGATACTGCCTTCAAGGCGGTATACAAGGGACAAAAGACGGGACCAACCGTTGGATATCTAGCGGAATATGATGCTTTGCCGGGTATCGGCCATGGTTGTGGTCACAATATATTAGGTGCAGTCAGTACAGGAGCCGGAATCGTTCTCTCTAAACTCGTCGACGAAATTGGCGGAAATATTGTGGTTTTTGGGACACCGGCGGAAGAAACCAGTGGGGCAAAGGTCAGAATGACAGATATGGGTGCTTTCGACAAGCTGGATGTTGCTATGAGTGCTCATCCCGATTCAGACTTTTCTAAAAGCGGCTCATCATTGGCTTTGGAAGCCATTCAGTTTACTTTTCGAGGAAAGACAGCCCATGCCGCCGCCGCACCTGAAAAAGGGATCAATGCTCTGGACGCTTGCCTGGCAACTTTCCACTCGATCAATGCATTGAGACAGCATACGCTACCTGAGGCAAGAATTCACGGCATCATCAGGGCAGGTGGAGAAGCCGCCAATATTGTGCCTGAATTGGCCATTGCTGAATTCTATGTCAGAACAACCAACAAACATTATCTGATTGAACTGTCTGAAAAGGTCAAAAACTGTGCTAGGGCAGGAGCATTGGCTGCTGGCGCCCAATTGGAAATAACAAACTATGAGGAAAGCTTTGACAATCTGGTCACCAATAAAACACTTCAGGATACGTTTGTCAAAAATCTGGGTTCTTTCGGTATTACCAATGTTAAGCCGGCTGAGGACATGATGGGATCAACGGATGTCGGAAATGTCAGCCAGGTATGTCCGACTATCCATCCAAAATTCGGTATATGCGAAGAAGGCATTGTCATACCCGTACATACCCGTGAATTTGCAGAGGCAACTTTAACCGAGACCGCAAAGACGAATGTGAGTAAAACGGTAATGGGCTTGGCCATGACTGCGGTGGATATCATAGTAGATGGTGAACTGCTTGAACAGATAAAAAAAGAATTCAAAGAGGCAAGAAAATGAAATCTGTCATGGATGTCATCAAAAAGAGAAAATCAATAAGAACCTATGAGGATAAAAAGCTTAGCGAAGATGATTGCATCAAAATAAGAGAGTATATCAACACAAAAGCGAATAGAATCGGGCCATCCGGAAAAGAAATCAGATTGGAGCTTATTTTTGCTGATGATAACGAAAGTGGTAAAGGTTTAAAGATAGGTACCTATGGAATTATAGTCAATCCGCAGGCATATATAGCCGGTTGCGTCTCTAATACCCCTGAAGATATGGTGGAATTTGGATATGTCATGGAAAAGATGATTCTTTTTCTGACAAATTTAGGCTTGGGAACCTGTTGGCTTGGTGGAACATTTGACCGAAAGACACTTAACACTGAAATAATCATGGAAGATGGCCAAATCATACCAAGCATAACACCGGTTGGATATCCTAAAAATAGAGAAGGGATTAAACAGAGAGCCATGCGTTTGCTGGTAAAGGCTGACCAAAGATTGTCTTGGAAAGACCTTTTCTTTCTAGCGGATTTTTCACATCCAATGTCCCCGAAAATGAAAGGCATCTTAAATGAGCCTTTGGAGATGGTAAGATTAGGGCCATCAGCCTCCAACAAACAACCTTGGCGAATTCTGATATCTGAGGATAAATCAGTATATGCGTTTTATCTCAAGAGGACACCAAACTATGCCGGCAATGCTATGGGTTTTGACATGCAGAGGATTGACATGGGAATAGCCATATGCCATTTTCAGATATCCTGTGATGAAATGGAAGTCAAAGGAGAATGGTTTATTGATCAATCAAAAGAAAACATAGACTCAATGGAATATATATCAAGCTTTAGATTAGCTTAGAGTATCTTCCTTTTTCATCCGCTTATAGATGTGTTTAAACTTATTATACGTATTGGTGTCAACTGTGCTATTGCGATAACGGATTACACAATAAACATCTCTGAAAAAACTTAAAGAATCCGAAGCATAAAATGATTGTGCTTTGATGTGGATGTCTTCTGTAGTATCTGAGGGGAGTATGACAACGCCTCTCTTTTGTAGTATTGCTAAGAACTCCTTGTAATAAGCCCTTATTTTTTCTTCTCTCGTCTTTGGAGTCATGCGATCCATAATCCCGAGCCAAATTTTTCTACCATGTTGAGGCAAGAGAATTTCCTTGTTTTCAATGAAGCACTCCTCAACATGGCTGATGAAGGAATGCCGAGCGTAAACCCTGTACAACAAATAAAAAACAAATAGTGTTGTAAACACCACTAGCAACAAACGAAAAAGCATATTGTCGCTTGAAATATAATGCATTGTCGTCTCAAATATTTGATCTGGATCAAGATTGCCATCAAGCTCCGACCCATTGGTCATTTCGTTTAACTCAAATAAGCCTAAAAACCATATGGCGCCATTATAAAACCATTTGGCCAAATATGACAAAGGAACAATAATGATTGTTAGGATGATCTTTACAAGGTATACATAAACACCTGAGAGCAATTGAAAGGCTTTGCCCAACAATGTAATAAAAGCATTGCTGCTAATCACCACAGAAAGCATGAGGATAAATGCCAGTGCTTTTCGGTTGATGCTTTCACATTTTTTATAATCATGGCTATATTGAAGAAACCTGAGGCTTCTTAAAATAAAAACACCGGATATGACATAAATCATCATGTATCCTGCCGCATAATCGCTGAATGCTTTTAACCTCCAAAACAACAATGATGTAAATAGAAAGCCAGCACCTAGAAATAATCCAGACATAAATATCTTTTCGCTTTGAGCATAGTCAACATCTTCAAAGTTTTTTCGTAGAATAACCAATACTAAAGAACCGACAGCTGCCAAATAGGCAACTTGATAGTCAGGCAACTGAAGAACAGCTGGAAAACCAACCCAGGGAACAATCGAAGCGAAAAAAAATTTACCTTTTGCTTTAATCACATAAGACAGAACAGAACAGAGCAATGACCATAAAAATAAAAATCCATGATGATCCCCTTCAATAACAAACAATAACAGCATGTTACCTGATAAGAAAATCAATGATAGCATATTTAAAAGCTTCATAATATTCAAACTGATTGTTTTCATCATTTCTATTTCCTTATTCAAATTGATTGAATCAAATACTTTTCTATTGCTGGATTAATCAAATCAAAGTTTGTATCCTCCAAAGCCATAATGATGACCTTGCTTGATGAGCGATTCAATTGTTCGATAGCGTCCAAATCTCTCTTTGGCATATAGGGCGTCACCAACAGGTAAGTTCGATGTTCAA
>JAUYTY010000041.1 GCA_030694905.1 Eubacteriales bacterium
TTTTGTCAACTCTTCCTGAATGGCGATGAAAGCAATCCTTGAAATATAAATGGTTGGGATGATTGACAGTGTCAGTAGGGGAAGAATGAAACTCTTCAACTGCAACATCTCTTTCAAAACAGGATACTGCCTGGCAAAACCTGTGTACATCAGTAGCACAAACAAGACAATAAGCACATCCGGGATGGAAAAAAACACAAGGGTACCAAGCGATCCCAATTTAGATCTTTTGTAGCGGAAAGCTTCATACATACCTCTTACAACACCTAATATTGCTGATAGAAATAGTGACGCTGTGACCAAAGCTACACTCAGTTTGCTAGAATTGTATATTACTTGAAAGATATTGCCAACTGTATCTGAGCTGTAGGCGCCTGCATCCAGCATATTACGAATATATATAATACTTCTTTTCAATATCAAATACAAAGAGAGATTTGTTTCAGTTTCACCGTTAATTATTCTCATATCAGCATCCGGATCAATGTTTGCAAGCAGAGCCAACATGAATATTGCTAACAAATAGGGAAACACATTAGAGTAGAATTTCCTCAAGAGCATATTGGGTGTTGAAAAATATAGTGTTTCCCAAGTTTGCCCAGCAATTTTTAAACTTGAATTTGAAGCATAACCTTTCCCGATTAGATAACTGATCAAGCCTCCTAAAAAAAGGAAAAAGAATAGATTTCTTTCAAAAGAACCAAGATAATCTAGTCTTACATCTTTGTATATATCTCTTTTTATATAGATTGTTAAAATTCTTGCTGCATTATCAATAGCTGTTTCATCTATACTAGCAATCTGATCTTCATAAGCATCAATCGTGCTACTGTTATCGGCAAGTAAAACAGATGGCACTTTTTTATCTGAAAATTGTGTAATCACGCCATAAGCAACGGGCCTTTTCTCAAGAATCAGTCTGCCATCTAAGGCATACTTCATGATTTTATCTCTAATAATAGTGCCATTAATTGGATCTGAAGCTATGGCCAGCCCCATTGTTGAGTTTTTCCCAATAGAATCAAGATGAATGACTGTGGACTTTTCAAGAGGATATAAGGCGTTATTTATGTAGTACTCAGATCCTGTAAGCTGTTGTTTCTGACCATTCCACCCTGCAAATATCACTGTCTCGTATGGCAGCGACTCTTGATTGGTCATAATTCTAGCTATTTCAAGCATCATAGCCAATCCCGAAGTATTGTTGACAGCACCTGGAAAATAATTTCCATCAATACCAGTCCCAAGCCCGTCAATATTGGTTGAAATTAGCAATATGCCATTTTTGGAAGATTTCCCTTCAATCTTGCCAAGAATATTTGCGGTATCTACAATGGGAAAATCTATGTCCACCCTAATCATCACGTTCTTTTCAGGTGCTGACTGCATATATTTGTAGGTATCTGTAGAAATATACCCAACTAGAATAGAATCTCCATTTTTCCCTGAAACGCTAAGAGATTTGGTTTTTTCGAGTTCCTTTATGGGACCAAAGGAGCTTGAATCTGCACTGCACAGAACCCCTTTCCCTCCCGATTCCATGATATGGGTTATAATCCTTGTCGTTAAATAGTTGAATTCAATTACTGCAATTCGATCTTTGATTTCAGAAGGATCAATTCTTAAAAAATCGGATCCAAGTACAATATATTCACCATTAAAATCAGCACTTCCTCCATTTGGTGACATAACAATACTGTAGTCCCTATACATCTCAAAACTCTTATTTACGGTTCCATCGCCGTTAGTTACTGTAAAGACTGGAGCTGGGTCCAACTGCGGAACAAGGGCTGATAAAGGTTGTAAGAAAGTATCATCTACACCAGCTGGCTGAAGTCCTATCTCTTGAAAATACGCATGGATATACTCTAGAGCCTTATTATTGCCTTCACTTCCGGTTAAACGTCCACCATATTCTAGGGATGTCAATTCTTCTATATGGTTCATAATGTTGCCAGTATCGAGTTGTTTCTCATCAAAGACATTCTTGGAATAACGCCAATAAAGCGAAGTAATAAGAATTGCCATCAATGTGATTGTAATTATATTTCTGAATTGTTTAGCAGATCTCACAAATACGGACCACCTTCATGTAAATTAAGTTGAAATTGTAGCCAAATTAAATTGTGTTGAATCTATAACACTCTTCCTGATTTTACATAATAATCACCTTAACTTCAAGTCCTATTGACAAGAAACACCCATTATTATGAAACCAAGTTTATTTTTAGAATAATCTTAATAAAGCTAGTTAATATCTTACGTATCAGAATAATGGACAATACTCTAAAATCGGGTTAAAATATTTATTATGTTTACATAGATTTAGCAATTCAAGTCAAGAAAATATTATCATGTGATGATATCCTAGGAAAGGAGGTGAGAACATGGAACGGTGGGAAGTAATAAATGCAGTTCAACGCATGCAAAATTATATTCATGAAAACATCAATTCTCAAATAACACTTAGCGATCTTGCGAAGGCAGCGGGTTATTCCCAATGGCACGCGTCTAGAATATTTAAAGAACATGTAGGCAAAACACCATTTAAGTATTTAAGAGCACTGAGGCTTAGTAAAGCCGCACTGCAATTAAGGGACAAACAAACAAAAATTATAGATGTCGCTTTCGACTTTGTGTTTGATTCCCATGAAGGTTTCACAAGGGCTTTCTATAAACAATTTGGCGTGTGCCCTAAAAAGTATAGTGATAAACCAAAGCCCATTCAACTTTTTATGCCCCATCGTATTCATGACCATTACCTCAAAATTCATAAAGGAGAGATAGAAATGGCTGAGAAAAAAAACACAAATACTGTTTTTGTTCAGGTTGTAGAAAGACCAGCTAGAAAACTGATTTTGAAAAGAGGAATTAAAGCGACCCATTATTTTGAATATTGTGAGGAGGTTGGTTGTGACGTTTGGGGAATGCTATCCAGCATCAAAGAAGCTATGTACGAACCCGCAGGAATGTGGCTTCCTAGTAATCTAATTAAGCCCGGCACTTCGAAATATGTTCAAGGGGTAGAAGTGTCAGAGCATTATTCAGGAGAAATTCCAGATGGCTTTGAGATTATTGATTTACCACCTTGTAAAATGATGGTTTTTCAAGGCGAACCGTATGAAGATGAGATTTTTGGAGAAGCAATCGAAGAATTATGGGTTGTGATGAAAAAGTATAATCCCCAGACTTATGGTTTTGAGTGGGCAGATAACGACGCACCTAGATTTCAGCTTGAACCACAGGGTTACAGAGGGTATATTGAGGCTAGACCCGTAAAGTTATTGAACCAATAGTATAATAATTGGGAAAAACGCCCAAGGATAGCGTTACATTGTCTCCTTTGGCGTTTTATTTGATTTTCTAGATAAAAGTGTTTGTAAATCTTAATCCAGCTTGTCAACTTGCTTCTGAAAAGCTAATAAATGACTTTCAGAACCTTTCTTCAGAGCAGTGAAAACTTCAAAGACATTTTCAGGTAGATCATAGGTCAAAAATATTTCATACATTGCTATATTATCTATTTCTGCCTGAACTCCTGTCTGCGCAGCTTCAAGTAAATCACCCGGCACAACAATGTGGTCAAGAGAGCTGTCTTCTGGAAATTTGAGATCGTATGTAAGATAAACTTCTTCTAAAAACGCAAGATGTGTTTCTTCGGATTTAATGATGTTCGAGTATGGTCTCTGATCACCGAATTTGTCAATGATGGACAAATATTCTCCACGGGCCAGGTATTCATCCTGAACCGCATACATCAACATATCATTAATGCTTAACGATTGATCCGCCAAAGCACCCGCAGCGCCATATCCCTCAAGAGATAATGCTTCATCGTCCGCTGTCAGAGGGGTTGGATACATATCGACATTATGAATGACAGCGTCCAGCGTCGGAGATCCCACCACGACAGATACTTCTTCTGTTGTTTTTTGAACTGGCATAGTTGTTTCATTAAATGTTTCTGATGTATTGCTGCAACCTGATAAAATCACTATGCAACTAAATGAAAGCGCTATAATGACAAGTACAGCAACAAGATTTCGACTAGAAATGGTTAAAGATTTGTTTGTTTTCATTTTTCATTCCTCCTTCAAGTATTCTGACATCATTATAGAATGAATATGTGTCAAAACTATGGCTCATTGATTAGCAATAAAAATTGTATAGATAAAATTGATTAGTTGAATTGTCTTTTGATGCTTAAAATGATAAAATATATGTCAGATGTGGTCATGAGAACGCATACATAATTGTGTCCCAATATGTAATGACAAGAACACGCTGCATAGCTATTCAATAAACCTATTTAATAAGAGTTGATAAGTGGGAGATAAGCACTGTTAGTCATCGGATCAACAATAATTCTAGACTAACATAAGAGAATTGAAGTGATATAATTAATATGCAATAGATTTTTATCGTTCATCCAAATACTCTTTATCAGGGAGTGATGTATAATGTATCAGTTTGACATGGATAAACTTCTCTCGACTCGACATGACAATGGTGCGGATTTCTGGGCAACGCCAGATGGGAAAATAGGCATAGAAAAACCAATCAGTACGCTGACTGCTTTGCTTGTAATGAGTGAACTGAAAGTTCAAAAAACTCATGAAGCGCTTCAGGGTGCCGCTGAATTAGTTCTAGGTGCTGTAAGAGATGACGGACGAGTGCGAATATCGCCTAAAGGCTCGATTTATACATGTCATATGGCACTTGCTGCGGCAGCGCTTAGCAGAAATGGCTATGCCGGTGAAAAGCGTGTTAAAACGATTCTGGAGTACTTACTCACAAACAGATATGAGGATGGAGGATGGAGATGCAACAAGTTTTCATATGGGAGAGGTCCTGAAACCAATTTTTCGAATCCAGGTGTGACTCTAGTGGTGTTGGACGCATTCCGGTGTGCGGGAATTCATCAAGAGACCAAGGAGCTTGATAGGGCAGTGGAAACACTTCTGGATCATTGGACAGTCCGAATTCCAATCGGCCCCTGCCACCATGGGATGGGAGCCTTGTTTATGCAAGTGGAGTATCCATTTCTAAGATACAATTTGTTTTATTATGTGTATGTACTATCATTCTACCCAAAAGCTCGAAAGGACAATCGCTTCAAAGAAGCTTTTGAGAGCTTGAGCAATAAGCTGGACATTAACGGTAGATTAATTGTTGAGAGACCCAATCGGAAACTTGAAAAACTGAATATCTGCAGGAAGGGTGAACCATCAGAGGCAGCCACTGGGAGGTATTTAGAGATTGTTAAAAATATGAAACAAATAATTGCAAAGTAAAGGTAGAGGTCAATAAAATGCCAGAAAAATTGGATTATAAAAAGGAGTACAAGGATCTATATCTCCCAAAAACGGTTCCTATGATTATAGATGTGCCAATTATGAAATTCATCATGGTAGATGGCAAGGGGGATCCAAATGATGAATCAGGAGAATATGCAAAGGCTGTCGAGTTGCTTTATGGATTATCATACACCATCAAAATGAGCATTAAAAGCGGTTTAGAACCACGGAATTACTTTGAATACGTCGTTCCGCCTTTGGAAGGCTTATGGTGGACAAATGAAGACAGAAAATTTGACACAAATCAAAAGGATAAACTGATCTGGACCTCGATGATAAGACAACCGGAATTTGTCACCGATGAAGTATTCAAATGGGCTATCGATGAAATGAACAAGAAAAAACCTCATCTTGAAACTTCTAAAGCGAGGTTGGAGAAGTTCACAGAAGGACTCTGCGTTCAGATGATGCACATAGGTTCTTTTGACACAGAAGCTATTACTGTCAAAGCTATCGATGATTTTGCAGAAAGCAATGGCTATGTTAATGCTATTTCGGGAAAAAGCCCGGAGGGGACTATCCGAAGACACCATGAAATATACTTAAGTGATCCAAGAAAGGTTGCTCAGGAAAAGATGAAAACAGTTGTCCGACACCCAATCATGAGATAATATCTCGATTCAGTGGTCTGAATTAACCGCTTATCAACAGTGTTATCAACGGGAGATCAAGTACATGATCAAAAGTTAAAAACGGTTGATGGAGAAATTATAATAGGAATTGTAACGGAGGTGCATTCACATGAATATTAGTAAGAAATTGGGCACAGATCAGCGGGCTGAATTGCTTGGAATACTTAAGGAACGATTTGAAAAAAACAAGCATCGTCATAAAGACTTGGAATGGCAAAAAATACAAGAGAAGATTGAAACTAAAACTGATAAGCTATGGTCGCTAAATGAAATGGAAAGAACAGGTGGAGAACCGGATGTGATTGGGTTTGATAAAAATCATGATGAATACATTTATTGTGATTGCTCAGAAGAAAGTCCGATAGGTCGTAGAAGCATTTGCTATGATCAGGACGCACTTGATACGAGAAAGACTAACAAACCAAATCACAGCGCCATTGGTATGGCCATTGAAATGGGTATTGAAATTTTAACAGAAGAACAATATAGGGATTTACAGAAGCTTGGCAATTTTGACTCGAAAACATCCAGTTGGATATTGACACCTCCTGCTGTCAGAAGACTTGGCGGTGCGCTCTTTGCTGATTTTCGGTATGGAAATGTATTTGTCTATCACAATGGAGCCGAATCATATTATGCGGCTCGGGGATTCCGCGGCTTGCTGAGGATATAGTTTTTTCCAGTGAAGGAGGCATTTAAGATGGAAGAAAAGCTTGTTGCGCCATGTGGCATGAATTGTGCTTTGTGCATTGCTTATCAATTTCGGGAAAAAGATTTGAACAAAAGAGGATTTAGGAGAATGTATTGTGAAGGTTGCATCCCGAGAGGAAAGAATTGCACGCATATGGGGGATAGATGTGAGTTGCTTGGTAAGGGAAATGTGAGATTTTGTTATGAGTGCGAATCGTTTCCATGCAAAAGATTGAAATCGCTTGATAGGAGATACCGAACCAAATACCACATGAGCATGATAGAGAATCTAAAATTCATACAAGAAAATGGAATGGATGCATTCTTGGCAAAAGAGGAGACAAGATGGCGCTGCCCTGAATGCCACGGTGAGATATGCTGTCATAATGGATTATGCTTGAATTGTAATCTGGAGAAGCTGCGCCTAAACAGAAAATATCGCTGGAACGAGTAGCATGCATATGGTTTCACTAAATATTATGCTCTTTTAAGCAACTTTCGATAGGCAAAATCTATACCTATGGCGCCGATTGGAGCCGTTATCAATATAGCAAGCACAGCGACTGTTAAAATCGTGTTTCCTGCAGCTACACCTGCGGATAATGGTATCGCGCCAATTGCTGCTTGAACTGTTGCCTTGGGCAAGTAAGCGATTGAACAAAATAGGCGTTCTTTAATATTGAGTTTCGTTTTTATGAGACTTATGTTGACCCCAATAATTCTCAGTACTAATGCGCCAAGTATTAGAAGAACTGATTTTGCACCAGCCCCAGATAAATAGTTTATATCCACAGCAGCTCCAACAAGGACAAAGAGCATGATTTCAGCCCCTACCCAAATTTTTGCAAATTTACCCATTAAGCGATTTGCCAATATTTCATAGGACTTAAGGATAGTCCCCCCAAGCGCCATTACTGCTAGCAGCCCTGACATAGGCAGATAAGGTTTTAACACGGTTTCAAGGGTTACAAATAAGAAGGCGGCGCTTAGAATAATGAGCACTTTGATTGTATCTCTCATGTGGATTAGCTTAAAGACTTTGATTAAAAGCAAACCCGTTACAATGCCGACAAGCAGGCCAATAATTATTGAAATTGGAACAGCCAGCAATGAAGAGGCTGTAAAGCCCGAGCCCTGGTACATCCCCATGAATGAAGCAAATAAAATTATAACATATATATCATCAACTGAGGCTCCAGCCATGATTAACTGGGGAATGCTTCTGTCTTTGCCATATCCTGACGCCATTAGGCGAAGCATTCTTGGAACAATTATGGCAGGGGAGACAGCAGCTAATACCGTACCCATGATAGCCGCTTCAATGTAAGTAACTTCAAAGAAGACAGGCGCTAAAAACGTAACTGCTGCAATCTCAAGTGTGGCTGGCACGAAACACAATAGAATGGCAGGTCTCCCGACTCTTTTCAGATCGTTGATATCGATAGATAATCCAGCCCTTGTTAGTATAACAATCAGAGCGATTTCTCTTAAGTCAGATGATATATTGAGAATATCAGGCGTGATTAGATTGAGGACATAAGGACCTAGCAGGATACCGGTTAGAATCATGCCCAATAAACCTGGAATCTTTAATTTGTTGAGAATACCACTGAGTGTAAAACCTATAATGATAATGAGTGATAAGCTGAATAGCATGTCTAAATCTCCTTTTTTGTAATAAAAAAACTGATATATCTGCGAAGATCACAGAAGTCATCAGCCTATCAAGCGGTTTTAGCGTTATGCTAAGGGAGAACCTCATTCCCGAATTTATGTTAACACATATTGTCGACGACTTCAAGTGAAAAATGAAGTGAAAACAATCAACAATTATAATTTTTTTTGTTTGACATGGTAGAGAAAAATCAGATAAAATTAATTGATTTGGATAAATGTGTGAGGTGGTTTTATGCATAGTAAATTAAATGAATCGTTTTTTGAAAAGGCAACTCAGAACATGCTGAAGAATAAGAGTGTTTATGGTTCGGTGCTTTGTGTTGAAAGTGGTGATGCATCTATATCCTGGGCAGGCAGTGCAGGAAACATTGAGGCAAAGGATAAATATTATATTGCCAGCGTGACCAAACTATACATTACAGCTGTCATGCTGATGCTCAGAGCAGAGAACAAATTGGATTTTTCGGATAGAATTACCAAATATTTTCCGGAGGAACTGATCAATGGGATCCATATCCTAGAGGGCGTTGATTACACAAACGAAATCACACTAACCCACCTGTTAAGCAATACATCAGGCATACCCGATTATTTTTATTATAACAAGGCCAAGGGAGAAGCGGCGAATGGGCTGATAAATGGAAACGATGACCCATGGCCATTGGACAAGGCTATAGAAAGGGTTAAGAGTCTTAAACCTAAGTTTAAACCGGGGCAACAGGGCAAAGTGAATTATTCCGACACGAATTATCAATTATTGGGAGGCATCATAGAAAAGGTCACAGGAAAATCGATAGGAGATACTTTTGACGATTATATTTTCAGGCCGCTGAATCTAAAGAATACATACGCCTATCAAGATATCAATGATAACACGCCTGTACCATTTTATTATAAAAATCAAATAGTCCATGCACCGAAATATATGGCATCTGTTACCGCTGAAGGCGGAATTGTTTCAACGGCAAAAGAAACAATGATTTTTCTAAAGGCATTTTTCAATGGTTTCTTTTTCCCAAAAGAAACAGTTGAGGAACTAAAGAAAAACTGGAATATGATTTACTTTCCTGGACAATTTTATTTCGGACTGGGGATTGAGAAGCTATGGACACCAAGATTGATATCTCCCTTTAAACCAATCGGTGAGTTGCTGGGTTTTTGGGGACAGACAGGAGCTTTTGCTTTTTATAATCCAGAGAACGACATATATTTTACAGGAACTGTGAATCAAGCAAGTGGATTTGGACATAGTGCGGCATTCAAGGCGATGATTAATATAATCAAATCGGCTTAAAGAGGTCTTTTATGAGTATGGATATGAGATTGAATGGTTATAGGCTAAGAATCTGTAAGGCTTGAAGATAGAAGAAAGGTGGACAATAGAGATGTATTTATGCTTTGGGGATAGCATAACCAAAGGGGTTCCAGGCGTCTCATATTTGAAGTATATAGATAACAAACAGAGGTATAAAAACTTTGGATTGGGTGGAGATACGCTAGTCGGATTGAGCAATAGAATAAAGCGACATATAGAAAGCAATGAATTCAAAAGCTATATCCTTCAGATTGGTACCAATGATATTCTTTTGCCGTTTCTATCAGGGTATTCCCCAAAATGGAATCCCAGAATTGACAGTTTAATAAAAAATGGAAGACTCCCCTGTAATGACGTTCAACAATTTGAAGAAAAATACAGACAATTATTGTCTGAACTGCTGAATGCTGACAAATCCATAACCGTGATCAATATCCCCTGCATCGGAGAGAATGCAAACAGTGAGTTAAATAGAAAGGTTGATGCGTACAATTTGGCAATGGAAGATGTGGCAAATGATTTTAATGTTGGGTTGATTGACTTTAACGGCTGGCAAAAAAAAATATTAAACCAATACAGTATTATTGAACCTTACTTTATTACCAAAGAACCTTTGGATATGGTTCTTGACTCGATGCTAACGCCAATCTCCTTGCTGCGAAAAAAAATAAGCAAAAATAGAGGCCTGAACCTTACTGTAGACGGCTGCCACTTAAATGATAGAGGCGCAAAAGGCTTGGCGAAGCTGGTTCAAGATGAGTGTGGAACTTAATTATCAAAATATAATCAAGAGAGTTGAAAAGAAATATCAGATGGTGTAATGAAGGACAAGATTAAAGACCTGATAAATTTATACTTGACACTGAGAATACTATAGCTTATTATTATGTAATGCGATATATCGTGTCGCATAGTAATCTATGACATATCAAAAAGGGTGAACGGGATGGGGTATAATGGCGGTCCAATGACCGAGGCTATGTACTATGTTTTACTTGCGTTAATGAATCCAAATCATGGATATCAACTGATGTATTCAATCACTGAAGTCTCAAAGGGCAGATTACATATGGGTCCAGGAACTTTATATGGTGTGCTTTCCCGCATGCAAAAGGAAGGCTTAATTGTGCTGGAAGAGGATGATGGTAGGAGGAAGACTTACAAAGTGACCACCGAAGGAAAATCTGCTCTACGAACAGAATACAATCGACTTAATAATATGGTGCGTGATGGAAGCGTTTTAAAGGAAGGTGACTTATATGAGTAAAACTATACGGCTGTTTCGTCCAGGGGATTATTGGCGTATTGGAGAGCACGAAAGCTGGTTTAGCGACATGCGGCTGAAGGGTTGCATTTAACTAAAATAGGGCATACTTTTGCAAAATTTGAAAAGGGTGAACCTAAAAAAAAACGTTACAGAATTGATTTAGCATTTGATGAAAGCACTGGGTTGGGGCAACAAGATTTTTTTGCAGAAAACGGATGGGATTTTGTTACAATCTACAACTAGACAAGACTGACTTGCCAATTATCAGATTATCAGATGCTGAGAATAATCCTGAACTGCTACGAAAAGATTCAGAAGAATCAGATTGGGAGATCAATATTTATTCCAAAAAACACAGCTTTTTAGCACCTATTCAATATCAATCTCATGAATACGGCATTGTGTCTAATAAGATGTGGAGCGATGGTAGTGGCACATATTCTCCTAGTATCCACACATGGGTTTTTCAAACGCGTTCACCTCTTTTGAGCAAGAGTCTTATCACAGATCTTGTCAAGAGGTATGGATTGGCGTACTTAGGCGGTAAGTTCGATGAAATCGAGCGTCCTGATTTTGATATTCTAATCATACATGATGTGGATGATGTTATAGAAATCTTTGCTGCCAAAGGCAATGCTGTAATACACATAAAGTATTATGGTGATGCGAGTTTAGAAACATTAATAGAAGTAACTTCTGATTATATATCTGATTTACAACTACCTATGAGTCCGTTTTTTAAAAAAAGAATTCAAAAATAAGTGTTGGCATGATAAGATACTCTTGCGACTTTAGAAACGAAAAATTTAATTTCACTGCATTTAAGTTATCAATAAAAGAGGCGTATATTGAAAAATAGAGAAAAAACAAATGCTATTCGGTTGTTGGATATAGGCAAGATACCCTATAAAGTTCATTTCTATGAAAGCGATGACTTTATGGATGGTGTGAGCGTAGCTGGCAAACTAGGTATTCCTGAGGATCAAGTCTATAAGACATTAGTTGTTCAAGGGAAATCTAAAGAATACTATGTATGCCTGATTCCTGTTATAGATGAGTTGGATTTAAAAAAGACCGCTAAGTTATTCAGAGAGAAGTCGGTTGAGATGATTCCCGTCAAAGATATCCTCAAAACAACCGGTTATGTGCGTGGAGGATGCAGTCCCATCGGCATGAAAAAGAAATATGAAACAGTAATAGATCAGACTGCATTAGAAAAAAAAGACATTTATGTTAGCGGTGGAAGATTGGGGGCACAAATAATGATAGATGCTAGTGATCTTGTGAATTTAACCAAAGCTGTCGTATCAGATATTATCGTATCGAATTAAAAAGCACTTCAAAGCATGTAATTAGAGAAACATTTCAAGGGATGGATGTGGATATAATGAGGATTATTACTGAGTTCGGTGAGATAGAATACCAGGTTCAATATGGTAAGCAAAAGAAGGTTACGGTCGAGGTTGATGGAGCGGGTATTGTAACCGTGAAAGCTCCAAACAACACGGTAACAGCGGATATTGAAAAAATAATAAAACTTAACAGTAAATTGATTATAGACAAACTGAAACAGATTACTGATTTAAGAGATAAATCTGATATGAGAATTTATCAACAACACGGGAAATTTCTTTACCTAGGCAAAGAAGTAGAATTAGGTGATTTAATTGAGACAGAGGGTTTGAGTGAAGATACACTTAAAGCCAATCTTGAGAAATTCTACATTGCCAACTGCAGAAAGGTTGTTGCTGAACGCGTTAAGATATATCAAAAAAAATTAGGAGTCAATCCAAAATCCGTTGAAATAATAAAATCTCATACCAAATGGGGTACTTGCGATGCGGATAAAAAAATGACCTTCAATCTCAGATTGGTGATGGCACCTATGGAAATTATAGATTACGTAGTTGTGCATGAATTATGTCATCTGACGCATATGAATCATGACAGATCTTTCTGGAGGCTGCTGGGAAGCGTTTTACCGGATTACAAGTTGAGGCAAGATTTTTTATTGAGATTTGGGCAAAGTATGACACTATAGCAAGCACACAATGGACAGTTCTTTTGTGTGACCTCTCATAAAACATAGAAAGGAAGAACAGAATGAAACGATTAGCAAGCATAGCATTATTTATATCTATTATTTTAATATCCGGATGCAACACAAACGAGCTTGAAATTTTGAAGACTGAGTACCGAGCACAATTCAATGAAATGTATATATTGGGTGAACCACAACTGATTGACAGCTATGAAAAATGGCAGTTATTTTTGGAAAGTCACCCAGAGCAATCAAACAATGAAGATAATTTTGGATGGGATTTAGAGGAGCTATTTTTCGAAGAAAGTGTCATTTATGCTTATATTTCAAATGAAAGCAGCGGTTCCAATCGATTTGAAGCGGAGAAAGCAGAAGTGTCAGATAATATTCTTAGGCTTTACATGACGCGTACTGTCCCTGAGACCGGAACAGATGATTTAGCTACTCGAATATGTTTTTTTGGAATAAAAAACGCTGATATCCAAAATATCAAGTCAGTTGAAGCTATTATAAATGTCAAACGCTAATATAATTATTGACTTTAATTATTATTAAATGTAATCTACAAATAGTGATAAGACAATACCCTAAGGCATTGTTTTTATTTACAAAAAATTAGATAATAATCTGGTAATCTACTTAGGAGGAACAGTATGCGAGAGAAGCTCTATAACCGTTGGCTTGTTGTAGTTGGCGGGCTAATTGTACAATTTTGCTTAGGTGCGCTATATACCTGGAGCGTGTTTCAAAAGCCTATTCAAGAAATATTCGGTTGGTCAACAACACAAGTATCATTGGCATTTTCAATTAATCTGGCTTTTATACCTGTTTTAATGATTTTCGCAGGTCGATTATTACCCAAATACGGACCCACAAAAATGGTTATAGCAGGAGCGACTGTATTGTCCTGCGGGCTTTTGATAGCCAGTAGAACATCTTCTCTCGCTATGTTATATTTAGGGTATGGTGTTTTGGGAGGAGCTGGAATCGGCATAACCTACGGTATCCCGATTGCTACTTGTGTCAAATGGTTTCCTGATAAGAGAGGTATGATTACCGGATTGATTGTTGCAGGGTTTGGTCTTGGATCGGTGTTCTATGCGCCAGTTGCAACAGTATTGGTTACCAATTATGGTCCTTTGAATACATTTTTCATTCAGGCCATATATACAATTGTAGGCGTCATTATAGGTGGAAGACTGATGCGTGCCGCACCCGATGGTTATATCCCAGAAGGCTGGAGCCCACCACCGGTGAGAGCAGGTCATGTTGGGCCAAGCAAGTATGACTTCACCCCTAAAGAAATGCTAAGAACGCCACAGTACTACTTTTTATTGATCACCTACACTTTTGCCAATGTAGCAGGCTTGATGATTATTGCCCATGCTTCACCTATCGGGCAGCAAGTAGCCAATCTGTCAGCCTTGGAAGCAGGGTCTGTTGTCGGCATTCTTGGTATTGTCAACACATTTGGAAGATTGTTCTGGGGTACGGTATCAGATAAGTTAGGTAGGATGCGAGTTGTCTTCATCATGTATGTCATCAGTGCGATCACTATGTTTAGTATGAACTCATTAGGCACCTTCTGGCTATACGCGCTTGGTGTGGCTTTGATTGCATTCTGTTTTGGCGGTGCAATGGGAACGTTCCCTTCAATTGCTGCGGATTTTTATGGACCTAAATATGTCAGCATGAATTATGGCTTTATTTTCTTGGCATACAGTGTAGGGGGTATCATTGGCCCACGTCTGGCAGCTGTAATCGTTGAAACATCAAATGGAAGCTATCAGATGGCCTTCATCATAACAGGCGTGCTATGTTCCATTGGCGCTGTTATGGCATTGCTTGCCAAAGCCCCAAAATCGCCTTTGGACATGCAAAAAGTAAGCTGATATTCAAGGTAAAATGTACATGCTTATATAGAAAAATAAAAATAGTTCCAGGCTTATTTCCGGAACTATTTTTATTTAGTAGACTAATGTGTAGAAGTTGAATAATGTCTAATCTGAATATTTGATATTGGAAAATATGGATTTGATATGAGTAATCAAATGAATAATAGATTGACATATCTGCAATCAAGAGTATAATTAGAATCAAAGGGACATATGTCAATAACTATTGATTCAATTTGTTTCATTGATGTTGATAATGTTCAATTATTTTAATGTAAAGGAGGTGTTTTAACCGTGCCAAGACCAAGAAAATGGAGAAAAGTATGCAGCTTACCGGATTCAGATCGCTTTGGGCCGCTCAATGCTAAGATTGAACAGTATGACTCTGTTATAATGACAGTTGATGAGTATGAAACGATAAGACTGATTGATCTTGAAGGATTTACGCAGGAAGAGTGTGCCAAGCAAATGAATATTGCTCGAACGACTGTTCAGGGGATGTATACCGATGCAAGGCTAAAACTAGCGGAATCTCTGGTAAATGGAAAAGTGTTGAGAATCCAAGGCGGCGATTATAAACTTTGTGACAGTTCAGACAAATCCTGTTTCGGAGAGGGTTGCCGTAGACACAAGCATGGAAAGGTTGTTACTTGATTCGAAGAAATCAAAGACCTTGATGCAAATGAAGTAAAATAATTTTTTAGTAAGGAGAGAGAATAAAATGATAATTAAAACTCTTGTGGAGAATACTACACTTCAAGAGAATCTTGAAGTGGAACATGGGCTCAGCCTTTACATTGAAACAAAAAAACACAAAATCTTATTTGATACAGGGGAAAGTGGTATTTTTGCACAAAATGCTATAAAAATGGACGTGGATTTATCGGCTGTTGATATGGTAGTCATATCACACGGGCATTATGACCACGGTGGGGGTCTAAAAACTTTTTTGAGCTTGAATTCTAAAGCAAAAATATATGTCAACAAGAAGACATTTGATAAACATTATGCCATTAGGCCGAATGGTGTTAAGACATATATCGGACTAGATGAAGGACTATTGGGTAATGATCGCTTCATATTTGCAGGAAATAGCATGGTTGTAGATGATGAGATTGAATTGTTCTCAGGTGTTAAAGCTCAAAGATTGAATCCATCAGGAAACCAGGACCTTTTGATGATGAACGGTGATGAGTTTATCCCTGATGATTTTCATCATGAACAAAACATGATAATTAATGAGGATGATAAAACAATCCTAGTAGCTGGATGTGCCCATAATGGGATAGTAAATATTATGGACCATTATCATTACTTGAAAAATAGTTTTCCCAATCACGTGGTTGGTGGTTTTCACTTGTATAATCGTTCCAGAAATACTAATGAAAACCCGATGCTAGTTGATGAGATTGGAGAAAGTCTGTTAAAAACCGGTTCTCAATATTATACAGGCCACTGCACCGGTATGGAATCATTTAGTCGTTTAAAGAAAATCATGGGAAATAAAATTGATTATTTGGCAACAGGCAGTCAGATAATCATCTGATATTCAAAATACTTATCTTAAGGGAGGTTCAATGATGTCATACAGTCCGTCACTGGGAAGTTCCATAACACACACAAAAATGAGAACACCAGATCATATATCCGATTTTTCAGGTATGTGCGCAGTTTGTACTGCCAATTGCACAGGAACTTGTGAGATTGGTTTATCTGCAATTAGAGGAGCGGAAGCAATCTATCCATACGAAACAGACATTAATCAATTTGCTTCAGAAAAAGATTATCCATTGGATTTTTCACATTTCAATATCAATGGAAGGGTCTTTGGTGCGTTAGGATGTGCTGAGGATTCCATTGAAGCAACCTTCCCGAAAGTCAAGATAAGCACTACCTTTGGCATTGGCAACAAAATTCAATTAAAAGCACCAATTATTTTGCCAGCCATGGCAAAGCTAAACTGGAAGGACTATTACGCTGGTGCCGCTCTATCAGGTGTATTGGTAGTTATCGGAGAAGATGTTGTCGTTAAGGATAAGAATTTGGTTCTTAAAAACGGCAAAGTAACTTCATCACCGCTCATTGAGGAAATGATTTCTTCATTTAGACAATATCACAGAGGTTTTGGCGACATCATTCTTCAGGGTAATTATGATGATGAAAATCTTGGCGTTTTGGATTATGCCATAACCGAACTGGGAGTAAAGTCTGTGGAGCTTAAATTTGGCCAGGCAGCTAAAGGAATTCAGGGTATGGGAAGAGTCAAGAATATTGAAGATGCTATCAATTTTCAAAAAATGGGTTATCTGATATATCCTGATCCATCAGATCCCATCATAGCCAAAAATTATCAGCAAGGTATTGGGCAAGTTTTTGAAAAAATAGGCAAGTTACCAATGTGGGATGAAGAAATTTTATTTGAGCGCGTCCGAAGACTTCGCGAGCTTGGAGCTGAACGCATCTGCTTTAAGACAGGACCATTCGATCCAAAAGACCTGATTAGGATTCTAAAAATAGCATCGGAAGCCGGTGTCGATTTGGTCACATTTGATGGTGCTGGTGGCGGATCTGGAAACAGTCCGGTTAAAATGATGAATGAGTGGGGCATACCTACCGTCATGCTTGAAACAGTCGTCTATAACATACTACGGAAATTTAAAGAAAAAAACTTAACTATACCACAGATTGCAATAGCTGGTGGTTTTGCTATGGAAGATCAGGTGTTTAAAGGAATCGCATTAGGAGCACCCCATGTTAACTTAATAGGAATTGGTAGAGCTGCTATGGCAGCGGCTATGGTGGGCAAACAAATCGGCGAAATGATCGAAAAAGGAACAGTTCCGAAGGACTATCAGCGGTTTGGAACAACATTGGAAGATATTTTTGGAGATATAAGACAGTTAAAAGAAATCTATGGCATTGATGCTATCAATATTTCGCCGGGAGCTGTTGGTCTATTCTCTTACATCAACAGAATTTCAACAGGGCTTCAGCAGCTTATGGCACTAAACAGAAAATTCGAATTGGAACATATTAACAGAAGCGATCTTATTCCATTGACTGAATTAGCTGCAAAGATTACAGGTCTTGAGACTTATAATGATATTGTCGAAAGAGAATTAAACAACCTGCTAGACATTTAGAGCATACGACTTGGATTAATATTTTGTTTTTAAAATACTCCTTCAGAAACACCCGAAGGAGTATTTTTGTTGATTTAGATATATGGTATAATACCATGTAAAATATTTTTTTGGAGAACTGAATCATGGATGGACAAAGTGTACTTATACCTTTTTCGTTTAAAAATATACCGATGAAAAAATTGGCAATCATTAATTTTGAAAAAAACCCTGATCATGAATACGTAGGATTGGAGCTACAGTATTTTAGTGGTGGAGACTACGGAATGGGCTACAGAGTAATCGCATATAGGAATGACAGATATGTTGATGTTTACGATGACCTAAGCCTTAATCACATACCGGACGAACAATTTGATGTTGCTGGCAAGGGGCTTTGTGAACGAAGGACTGTAGCCATTAATGACACCGTATTTGAAAAAGGCGATTGCGGTCTAAAAATCTTTTTTAGCTTTGTCGATAAATACAATCGGGAGATAGTTGTCAGAGTAACCGAGCGTTCAAAAAAATGGACTAGAGGTATTAATTTGCTTGCACCTATAGGCTCTTCATCGGAAAAACCTACAAACTTGCCATTGTTTTATCTATATGGATTTGATTTTATCCGGAAATATAAAACAGAGTCTGAGGTGATGATTGATAATAAGCATATCCAAATGGACAATTTTCCTTTTCCTTTTCCAAAAGATCTTCAATGGCGTTATTATTCCAGATACAGCACTGAATGTCAGATAATCGAATTTGCTAAAAGCATGGATAGTACTTTGGAGATAGAGATACTTGACGGTAATAATACAGTTGCAAAGGATGGGATCATTTTTCATTATGATGAACGGAAGGCTCTATTGAAAATTTCCATGAAAAAATCAGAACATCCTTTTAGTATTGAGTTTAAGAATGGTTTTCCTGACATACACACCTTGACTGAGAATGAAGACTATGCTGATACCTTTATTATTAGAGCTGGAGATGTCATGGGATCAATATCGGGTCATTACACAATTACAAGATATGGAAACACTATAGACATAGAATTGTTACCATCAGGAGGGTGGAGTCCAGCTACAGATTCTTTTTTGACTAAAATCCTATTTGGTCAAAAATCAGTTTTCTCTACCTGGCCAAAAGCATATCAATATAAGCAGCGAATCGATTTGACAACGTTGAAGTCCAATTCTTCCTGGGAAAATACCAGATAAAGAGAAATCCTGGAATGAAGAGTGGTTTAATAATCAAAGAATAACACAAGGAAGGTGCACTAAATGTCTAAGTATGAAACACCAGAATATGCAGTTATTGCAACAGAGGAGCCCTATGAGATTCGTCAATATGAAAGTTTTTATATCGTTGAGTATGAAAATGTAAATGATCCTGAAATAAATAATGGATTTGGAACGCTTTTTCGTTATATAAGCAGTGAGAATGCAGAAAAAAAGAAAATTAATATGACAGTTCCTGTTATTGAGGAAATGACAGCCGACGGGTTAAAAATGGCCTTTGTAGTTCCAAAAGAGCATTGGGAGAAAACACCTAGTCCAAACAATCCCAATTTGAGTGTAAAAGAATTTGATCATGGTCTGTTTGCAGTGATACGATATAGCGGTTTTTCAAATACCAGTAAAGAAAGAATAAAACTGGAAATGCTGGAATCTTGGATTGTTAGGAATGGTTATAAAAAAGTTTCGAATGCCATGCTGGCGTTTTATAATGCTCCATTCACCCCACCAATGTTCAGAAGAAATGAGATAATGATTCGTGTGGAAGCTAATTGACAGACACGAATTATTTCTTTTTGAAGAAACCGCAAAGCATTGAGCCAGTCTATTAATTTCTTACTTTGAAGAGCTTGCTTAATTCACCAAACAATAGAGGGATCAGAGAAAAACCAAATGCTATCATTAAATGGTTCGGTGATAAAGCATGAATTGCAAAGATGTTTCTTAATGCAGGCGTTATTAATATAATAAATGTCAAAACATAAGAACCCACGACAGCTAAGTTCAGATATTTGTTGCTGAAAAATCCGGTTTTAAACAATGATTTGGTTTCTGATCTGCCTGAGAAAGCGCGTAATAGCTCTCCACTGATTAAGGTTACAAATGCGAAGGTATTAGCGTAGTCAGGATTGATTTTAAAACCAAATCTGAAAGACAGCAGGGTTGCCAGTGCAAGTCCTGTCGCTTGAAATATAACACTAACAGTCATCTTTTTGTCGATAATAGGCGCGTTGGGATTTCGAGGTTTTTGCTTCATGACATCATCTTCCTCCGGTTCCATGCCGAGAGCAAAAGCGGGGAATGAGTCAGTTATCAAGTTGACCCATAATAGTTGTATAGGCCTCAAAGGGGATCCCCAACCTAATAGCATGGCGATGAATATTAAAGCGATTTCTCCGATATTGCATGAAATCAGGAAGCTGACAAATTTGCGGATGTTGCTGAATATGACTCTGCCTTCTTGGATAGCAACGACAATAGATACAAAATTATCATCTGTGAGTATCATGTCAGCTGCTTCTTTTGATACATCTGTTCCGGTTATACCCATAGCAATGCCGATGTCCGCTTTTTTCAAAGAAGGAGCATCGTTGACACCGTCTCCTGTCATAGCGACAATATGACCGGATTGCTTCAAGGCTGATACAATTCTGACTTTGTTATCAGGGGATACCCTGCTGAAGGCATTTGTCACAGCTAGCTTACCCATAAATGTTTCATCATCCATCTTGTCAATTTCCCGTCCTGTTATGGCAGCATCAGTCCCATTTAATAATCCTATTTCTCTACCTATGGCTGACGCTGTTACAGCGTGGTCACCTGTAATCATAATCGTTCTGATGCCTGCTGTATGACATTTTTCTATAGCATGAAATACTTCGGGACGTGAAGGATCTATCATACCGGACATGCCGCAAAAAATCATATTTTTCTCTTCATCTAGAGAAATATCCTTTGATGTCACTTCCTTGTAAGCATAGCAAAGCACTCTAAGGGCATTGGAAGCCCAATTCAGATAAATGGAATTGATTTGATCCCTATAATTATCTATAGCCACAATATCATCGAGAATCTGTATTCTGTCGCATATTTCTAAAATTGAATCAGGGGATCCTTTTGTAAACATAACATGTTGTCCTTCAATACTGTGCGAAGTAGACATCATTTTTCTGTCCGAATCAAAGGGAATCTCACTTAATCTAGGATACTTATTTCTTATATTAGCTTGATTGTAGTCTGATTTAGCAGCCATAACAATCAAAGCTCCCTCAGTAGGATCTCCTATAATACCTTCTTGATCTGAATCCAAAATAGCATCGTTGTTAAGTATGGCTGCCTTCATCATATAGTCCAAACCAGCCGACGGAGTTACATCTTTGATCAATCCTTCCAAACCATAACCAGTTCCGGTTACTTCATACTCCTTCATGTCTACCATAATATTCGTGACTGTCATCTTATTCTGTGTCAGGGTACCCGTTTTATCAGAACATATAACGGTAGTGCTGCCAAGAGTCTCGACGGAGGAGAGGCTTTTGGCCAATACATTGCGTTTTACCATCCTCTTCATGCCTAATGCCAGTATAACAGTAACAATAGCAGGCAATCCTTCTGGTACAGCCGCAACTGCAAGGCTTACTGAGATCATGAAAATTTCCATCACCGGCATGTTTCTCAACAACCCCAGTAGAAAAATGAGAATACACACAACAATACAGGTTATTCCCAGCTTATTTCCAAGAGCATTTAACTTTTTCTGTAAAGGTGTTTCATCGTCTTTTTCATCTAACACGTCGGCTATCTTGCCAATTTCTGTCGACATTCCAGTATTTGTGATTATGCCAAGTGATCTACCGTAAATGACGGTTGTCCCCATATAAGCCATATTGATTCTTTCAGCCAAGGGTGAGCCATCTTCTACAAATGCCTTGCTGTCTTTTTCGACTGGAACCGACTCACCTGTCAGAGAAGATTCTTCGATTTTCAGGTTAACGGAATTGAGCAGTTTCAGGTCTGCGGGAACCAGGCTGCCAGTGTCCAATTGAACAATATCTCCTGGGACCAGGCCTTCAGAAGGGATTTCTTTTATCACGCCGTCACGGATAACTTTTGCATAGGGAGAAGTCATGTTTTTCAGCGCCTGCACCGCATCGCCAGCACTTTTCTCTTGCTTTGCACCTATTAGAGCATTCAATAAGACAATCACCATGATTGCTACGGATTCAGTAAACTCCCCGACAAATGCAGAAATCATAGAAGCCACAATCAGAATCACAATAAGAATACTTTTAAATTGACTGAAAAAGAGTCCCCAAAAGGTTATTCTTTTGGTCTCTCTTAATCGATTTTCTCCGTATTCTTCCAATAGTTTACTTGCTTGTTCAGATGTGAGTCCTTTATTTGAATCATCTTCATGCAAAATGTTAACCTCCAATTGATCAACAGGGTTCTTGGGTTCAGGTGGATATTCAAACGCCATCTGAACCTTAGAAACCGTTATCCAGGGACTCTACAGTGCTTATCTCCCACTTATAGAAGTGGGAGTCTTAGCACTGTTAGTCATCGGATAGAAGTGGGAGTCTTAGCACTGTTAGTCATCGGATAGAAGTGGGAGTCTTAGCACTG
>JAUYTY010000042.1 GCA_030694905.1 Eubacteriales bacterium
GCCTGTATGGCATAATACTCGGGAAACAATAAAATGGCGGCGAATCCTCCAGCTAATAGTGAAAAAATAGCAAATCTTCTGAATCTGTCAATATAGTATTTAAGATTCTTGGTCTGATTGTCAGCGACAATCAGCATCAAAAAATAGAATATACAGAAAAAACATATCATGATTGATATATAGTAATTAGAAATAATCGACAAGCCCAAGGTAATGGTGTAGAGCTTGTAATCACCATTTTTTACCAATCTCTCTAGGCCTAATAGGATAAGCGGAAGAAGCAATAGGCAATCAAGCCACATGATATTCCAACTGAAAGCTGAAAAATATGAGGATAAAGCGTAGAACAAGGAAAAAGCTGCTATGGCAATGTGTTTTGTCTTAAATCTCTGGCTTAGGTAATAGGCTGTAGTCAATCCTGACAGACCCGTTTTTAAAATTATCAGGATACTCATTGTCTCAATAATATTACCCTCAGGGCTGAGAAATAGAAGCCAGTTAACTGGACTGCTCAGGTAATATGCGAATAATCCTATGAAATTTACCCCCATGCCTGTATGCCATGAATAGTAAAAACTGCGCATATTCATTATTTTATTATACATTTCCATATAGAAGGGAGCATATTGATGGTACATATCGCTAGTCAGATAACAATTGTCTCCAAAGGGATATATTCCTCTAAATATATATATGACTATTAGTATCAGAACTGGCATGAGGAATGAAAGAATAAAGACAGGCGATTTTTCTTTTCCTGAATCTTTTTTGAAAACGAAATATTTGCTCGCTATGTAGTTTAGTATTACAACAAAAAAATTCACCAGCAATTTGGCTAAAAAGTCATTTACAGAAAAGATTTCAACAGCAGCGATCATAAATGACAAGTCAAAAATGCCGGATAAAACACGACTAAAAATAAAGGCTGGAAATTCGTTTCTGATTATTTTGAAATCAAAACTGTTGCTGTTGAAAACATAGATTTTATTTGTGAAATAAGCAAAGGTTACAGCTAGAATCCAGGCTATAACAGTCGCTGTCCTGTAATCTAATCCGATCAGCGTGCATATCTTATAAGACACAAGGTTGACTAATGTTGTCAGCACACCGAATATGAGATAATTGATAGTTTCCTTATTGTATATTTTTTCTTTCAGTCTGTTCATTGTCTGTACCTCTAAAGTTTTGTGGATTCAGGTTAGTTTGTTTTAAGATATAGATGGGTCTGTTTTTTGATTCCATGAAGATGTGACCAATATACTCGCCAAGAATGCCTATAGAGATTACGACAATTCCACCCATAAACAGAACAGCTGACAAGGTTGTCACATATCCGGGGACATCAATTCCTGTGATAAAGGTTTTGATCAATGTAATGATGATATAAACAAAGGCAAACGCAGAAATTAAAAATCCCATTCCCGTCACAAGTCGTAAAGGGGCAGTCGAAAATGCTGTTATGCCATGGATTGCGTATTTAACAAGGCTATTGAAGCTCCATTTTGTGACGCCAACAGGTCGCTCGATATTTTCATAAGGCAACCATTTGGTTTCAAATCCAATCCAAGAGAAAATTCCTTTGGAGAATCGTTGGACTTCGCATAGTCCTAGCACGGCATCGACTACCTGCCTGGTCATGATTCGAAAATCAACCGCACCACTTACCAATTCGACATCTGAGAGTTTATTGTTCAGCTTATAGAATAATCTGGAAAAGACACTGCGCACACGAGATTCACCAGTTCTGCTGATTCGTCTTGCGGCACAGGAGTCATACCCGTTCTCCAATTCATTTAGCATGGTTGGTATCATAGAGGGAGGGTGTTGCAGGTCCGCATCTAATATAGCGACAAGATCTCCAGAGGAGAATTTCAAGCCGGCATACATAGCAGATTCCTTACCAAAATTCCTAGAAAAAGAAAGGTACTTCACATTATCAGATTTACTTGCTAAAGCTTTCATTATGCTTAGCGTTTGATCCTTGCTGCCGTCATCCACAAAAATAAAACGGAAATCATAGCCATCGATTGTATTTAGAACCTTTTGTGTTTCATTGTAGAAGAGTTCAAGCACATCCTCTTCATTATAACAGGGTACAATAATATCCACTTTCTTTATATTTAACATGATTTAAACCTCAGTCTTTGAAATATTTTAAATTAAATAACGAATACTACTTATTGTACTATACATTAAAAGAAAAGTGAAGAATGTCTATTTTCAAATAATGCAAAAAACGAAACTGGCTCTCTTAGATTAAACTATGAGAACCAGTTTCTATGTTACTGTGTTCATTCTTTCTCCTTTTTTTCGGGACTTTATCCCAAAGAGAAATCTTCGTAATATCCTGTTTCCAGAATATATACTCCAACAACTATCCTACCAATCATCTTTCAATAATACACCTAAGGTTTTATAAATTTTACTTCTTTCTTGGAACCTGTTCAACAAACTAAAATCTTTTTTCTAAAAACCGTTCAACAAACTTAAATCTTTTTCTTAAAACCGTTCAACAAACTAAAATCTTACTTCTTGAAACTTGTTCAATAAATTAAACTTCTTTTCGTGAAACTTGTTCTAAAAACTAAACTTCCTTTCGTGAAACTTTTTCTAAAAACTAAACTTCTTTCATAAAACTTGTTCTGGAACTAAAACCTCTTACTACCCTTAGTTGCATTAATCTGATATTTCGATAGATATTTGTTGTATTCATATTATATCATAATATTTTTTCTGTGCAAGCGTTTTCAAAAAAACATACTTATTTTTTTTATAAACAAGAAATGATAATGGGTTTGTCTTGTGTTTTTTTTGAGTTATGATATATAATGTAAACACATTTCAAAATATTTAGACAAATTAATTGGAGGTCAACATGAGTCATATACATATACCAGATGGTATTATCCCGTTATACATATGGTTGCCTGGATATATAGTAACCTTTACTATCATTTACTTTGTGGTAAAAAGAAGCAGCAATGAACAGATCAAGAGAGTTCTGCCCTTTACTGGAATCGCTGCTGCGCTGATGCTTATAGGGATGTCCGTTCCACTGATTATCATACCAGTGCATATAAGCCTTGCCGTGCTGACTGGAATTCTTATCGGGCCTAAAATGGCTTTTTTGGTTGTCTTTGTTGTATCTATGATATTAGCCATGTTCGGACACGGCGGTATAACAATTGTTGGGCTTAATACGCTCGTTATTGGATCAGAGGTCTTCATAGGTGCGATGCTGTTTAAAGGATTGGCAAAGAAAAATCTCATTATCGGTACATGTGTGGCAACAGTCATAGCCTTGATTGTATCTATGAGTATGATGGTGGGTATTATTGGCACCTATGCAGGATTTGCAGAGGTATTGCCCCATGAGGCGACTGAACATGCAGACGAAGAACATTTGGATGAAGAAGAACATGATGACTTACATTTAACTGAGGCTATCAGTGAAATAAACTACCTTGCGTTTTCCGGTTGGGTAGCTCTAATCATTATAGTAGTTGCAGGTATTGGATTAGAAACCTTGATCACAGTTTTGATTATTCGGTATTTTTATAAAGTCAGACCAGACTTGATTGAAACTGTACACGGTTTTACTATGTAAATGGAAAGGTAGAATATGCATATAGCAGAGATTGATAACCTATCATTGAACGGAGACAGCATTTTACATAAAGCAGGTACTGTATCGAAGGTTGTTTTGACGGTATTGATATTGATTAGCATGATAATCAGCAAAGACCTATACCGTTTGACTGGCCTTATTTCAATTGTGCTCGTACTGTTTGTTGTAGGAAAAATACCTATAGTCCAGATAGGACACTTGGCATTATACCCGGCTTTATTCAGTGTTTTTTTCGCGGTTTTATCTGCGCAGCAGGGCTGGATCTCAGGTATAGTGGTTATCTTTAAAGCAGTCGGTGCCGCTCTGACAATGCTTCTACTGATTACAACAACCCCTTATGTGGATGTTTTTTCTGTGTTTTCACTATTTATGCCCGGTCTTATTGTGGACATTTTTTTGATGACATACAGGTCCTTTTTCATTATCGCTGATAAGGTACACAATCTAATGACAAGCATAAGGCTAAAGGGGGGATATAAACCTTGGCAATTATTGCTTAATTTTAAAACGATTGCGTCAATGCTGGGAACTCTCATTATTCAATCCTTTGAAATGAGTGAAAGAATGTATAGAATATATGAGCTTAGAGGATACACGGGCAGAATTCCTATTCGAACGGATCTTAAGCCAGCGTCACAGACTGACTATTGGTTGTGTCTGGCAGGAATGATTATACTTACGGGGACGGTGATACCATGGAAAATCTAATAGAAGTGGAATGTTTAAAACATGTCTATCCGGATAAAACCGAAGTTTCAGTCTGCGGACTACACTTCACAGCCAGAGAAGGCGAACGGGTTACAATATTAGGACCAAACGGAGCTGGAAAGACAACATTGTT
>JAUYTY010000048.1 GCA_030694905.1 Eubacteriales bacterium
ATACCTATGATTTGCTGAACAAGACAGATCTAAATTTTATCGGAAGCGTGGAAGCCAGAGATATCTTGAAAAATGACTCGGACATTCTATTATGTGATGGTTTTGTAGGGAATGTGGTATTGAAACTTACAGAAGGGGTCATGTCGGAACTGATGGGACAGATCAAGGATGAATTGCTTAAAACAACAAAGGGAAAAATAGGAGGTTTGCTGATTAAGGATTCAGTCAGGCAGCTAAAAAAAAGGTTTGATTATTCAGAGCATGGCGGGGCTCCTTTGCTAGGCCTGAAAAGCCCAATAATAAAAGCTCATGGCAGTTCCAATGACGTGGCGATCAAGAATGCCATCAGACAATCAAAGTTGTTTATAGACAATAAGGTAAATGAAATGATAATAGAGCAATTGGAAATGGGAGGTGAAATCAGTTGATGTTTGAAAAAATCAGGGCATTGATAATTAACAGATTGAATTTGGATGAAGATACAGTCATAACAATGGATACATCCTTTGCAGATGATTTGGAAGCGGATTCGATAGCGCTTGTAGAGCTGATTATGGGAATTGAAGATGAATACGGAATTGAAATTGATGATGAGAATGCGGAAAAAATAAAAACTGTCAGAGATGCAATCGAGTATCTCGAAAATATTATCGATCAAAAGTCCTGATTTTCAGGACTTTTATTAAATAATCAATGATTAGCGATTAACGCGGTGTAATCATTAATCATTGGTTATTGGGAGGCTGGAATGGAGATTGATATCAATCAATTTGAAAATGTTTTAGGATATGAGTTTATGAATAAAGACCTGTTAAAAGAGGCCCTGACACACAGCTCGTTTTCAAACGAAAACGGACAGCAGATCAGAAACAATGAAAGGATGGAGTTTCTGGGCGATGCTGTACTTGAAATCATGGTCAGCCATTATCTTTTCACTCGATTCGACGGCTATCCAGAGGGCAAGCTGACGAGATTGAGGTCAAAGGTAGTTTGTGAGGATGTGCTATATGAGATCTCAATGCAATATAAGCTCGGCGATTTTCTGGTGCTTGGAAAGGGAGAAGAATACACAGGAGGCAGGAATCGAAAATCAATACTGGCTGACAGCCTGGAGGCTTTGATAGCATCTGTTTATCTCGATGGTGGATTTGAAAATGTAAAAGCGCTGTTTTTACCTAAGTTTATAGAATTCATCGAGAGAGCCGCAACAGGCAAGATCAGTCTTGATTTTAAAACAAGATTCCAGGAGGTCATTCAAAGAGACCATCCAAACAGCAGAATCAGATATCAGGTATACCGGGAAGAAGGGCCTGACCATGATAAGACTTTTTATGTGAAATTATTTTTGGACCATAATATGGCAGGTAATGGTGAAGGGAAAAGCAAGAAATCAGCAGAACAGGAAGCGGCAAGGGAAGGGCTTGTTAAAATGGGATACATGAATGCCTGACAGGAATATTATCATACCCATTTTCATACCCCACAAAGGTTGTCCCAATGACTGTTATTTCTGCAATCAGAAAAAAATCACCGGTGGGGATTCAGATATCAGTTCAATGGATATTATCAATCATATTGAGCGCTATCTCAAAACAGTTGAATCATATGACAACCATATTGAAATCGCATTTTTTGGCGGAAGCTTCACAGCCATAGAGTTATCCACACAGGAAAAATTGCTGTCGATTGCGTACAAGTACAAATGCAGCAAACGGATCAATGCAATAAGAATATCGACGAGACCGGATGCCATCAGTGATGCTATATTGGATATGTTGGAAGACTACGGGGTGGATATTGTTGAATTGGGTGTGCAGTCGATGGATGATGAGGTCCTTTCTAAGATCAACAGAGGGCATACATCAGAAGACGTAATAAGATCGAGTCATCTCATAAAAAAAAGGAATATGATTCTTGGACATCAGATTATGCCGGGTCTTTATGGCAGCAGTACTGAAAAGGACATTAGGACGGCCGTCGAATCTGTCGCGCTGCTTCCCGATATTGCTAGGATCTACCCGACATTGATCATAAAAGATACCCAATTTGAGAGACTTTACGAACAAAACAGATATCAACCGCTAAAACTGGATGAGAGCGTTGAACTCGTTTCTCAGATTTATGCCATTTATGATAAAGAGAGAATAAAAGTCATCAGGGTAGGCCTTCAACCGACAAGTAATATGGCACTCGGCAAGGATATAATAGCAGGACCTTTTCACCCTGCATACAGGCAAATGATCATGACCAATATCTACGTCACATCTCTAATTCATGGTCTGAAGGGAAAAGAAACTAACAGACTGACAATCAGAAGCAGCGAAAAAAATTACAACTACATTGTAGGATTGAATAAAAAGGGACTGGAAAGGCTGAATAAATCCCTGAACATAGAATGTTTGAGCTATATAAAAGATAATGATACCGAATGTATAGAAGTATGTACAAACCATGACAAAATGTGTTTTAGCGAGAGGGATCTGATGGAGACCTTTGATCTAATCAGTAAGGAGAGGGGATATGTATCTAAAAGAGATTATTATTAATGGCTTCAAGTCTTTTCCCGAGAAGACGGTAGTTAAAATCAACTCGGAATTGACTGCAGTTGTGGGCCCTAACGGCAGTGGTAAAAGCAACATATCGGACTCTTTCAAGTGGGTAATGGGTGAGCAAAGCGCAAAAATACTCAGAGGCTCAAAAATGGAGGATGTTATTTTTGCAGGAACAGAGAAAAGGAAGCCGCTTAGCTATGCTGAAGTGGACCTTATATTCAATAACAGCAGTAGAAAGCTTCCGGTGGAGTTTTCGGAGGTTAGCATCAAACGCAGGTTATATAGAAACGGGGACAGTGAATATCTGCTGAACAACAATAGCGTCAGATTGAAAGAAATCAGAGAACTGTTTATGGACACAGGTATAGGCATAGACGGATACTCCATCATAGGCCAAGGAAGAATAGAGGATATCATCAGCGCGAAATCCGATATCAGAAGAAAGGTGATTGAAGAGGCCGCAGGCATTGTAAAATACAAGGCAAGAAAGGATGAATCCCTCAAGAAGCTTCAAAAGACGGAGGAAAACATTCTAAGGATCAATGATATCATATCCGAGATAGAGCAAAGAATAGACCCTTTGAGAAAACAAAAGGAGGATGCCGAAATCTACCTCCGTTTAAAGGAGGATCTTAAATCCTATGAGTTAAACCTTTTTTCAAGAGAGTATGAAAAAACCAATGAGTTGCTGAACACGTTGGAAAATCATCTGAAGAGCAAACACGACGAGCTGGAGACCAGCAAGAAAAGACTCGAATCAAATAGGCTTGAATTTGAGCAAATAATCGATGAGCTAAAGGACATAGATGATAAAAAGAATAACCTGGAAGAAATCCAGGACCAAATAAATTCGGAATACCTGGAAAAAGACAGCAGCATCAAGCTTGAAGAGAGCAGATTAAATCTCTACTCAGGTGAAAAAGAAAAGCTTCATAATGCAGTGGTTGAAAAGGAAAAGCAGAAATCTGAACTGTTGAAACAATCTGAATCTTTGATGGGTCAGATAGCTTTGAAAGATGACGAATTGGCGCTCAAGAATCAACAGTTGAGCTATGGTGAACAGAAGCTTAAGGATTATCTGGAAGACAATACCCAAATGCAAGATATTATAGACAAAAAAAAGAATGATGTCTTCGAGAAATACAACCAGCAGACGGATCTGAAAAGCAGAATCAACACAATTGATTCTCTGATTGCCAACTCAATGGATAGAATCAAAAGCCTTCAATCAGAGATTGAGGATCAAAAAAAACAACTGGAGACCTTAACCCATAAAATAGATTTCTTGACAAATGAGCTGGAATCAAAGGAACAGATGGTTCAGGACAACAACAATAGGATAGCTGAACTTAAAGACAGTTATTCCAAGCAGCACGAATACTGCATTTTATTGGAAAAAAACCTCCAAAAGGAACAGAATCACATCAATGAAAAGACATCTAAAATGGAATTTCTGATCAGAATGCAGAATTCCTATGATGGCTACTATAAAAGCGTACAGAACCTTATGCTTGCATCAAAAGGCAACAGGTCATTGGGTGAAGAGATTATCGGAGTCGTCGCCGAACTTATCGAGACACATGAAGATTATGAGAACGCCCTTGAGGTTGCTCTAGGAAGCGCCATGCAGAACATTTTGATCCGAAGCGAGAGAAAGGCCTCAGACATCATAGATTACCTGAAAAGCAACAGCATAGGGCGTGTTACTTTTTTACCGCTGGACACAATAAAATCCAGAGCTTTAAATGATATGGAGAAAAACGCGCTTCAGATAGATGGATGTATAGGGACACTAAACAATCTGGTCAGCTTTGACGAAAAATATTCTCATATAGTGGATTTTCTGCTTGGCAGAGTTATACTTGCCGACAATATCAAGAATGGTATAAAAATTGCAAAATCAGTCAATTACAGCACAAGAGTCGTCACCTTGGACGGAGAAGTCATCAATGCCGGAGGTTCTATAACCGGCGGTTCCTTAAAGAAAAACAGCTTCAAGCTGTTAAGCAGGAATAGGGAAATCAAGGAATTGGAGGATCTGATAACCGTAAAAAAAAGAGAATTTGCTCAATTGAACCAGCAGCTGGCATCAGGCAAGGATGACTTGAAAAAGACAGGCCTAAAGATCCAATCCTTCGTAGATGAGAATACAAGCATCAACAACAGCATCATTAACCATAAGACGTCCATTAGATATGAAAAGGAAGAACAGATTCAAATTAACTCAAATATCAATAAGCTTTCAGATAATATAGCTTATCTTGAAAATGAAAGAGATAATTACCAAAAAGAGCTAAAGGAATCTGATGAACTGCTCAAACAATTGAAATACAACATATCAGCTCTTGAAATGGAGCTCGAGGAAAACCACACCAACTATAAATCATCACAGGATTATCTGGAAAAGATCAAGCTGGAGATAACTGAGTGCAGGATTGAAATTTCAGGAATAAGCAATGAGCTGAATCTCATAAGAAAAGACCTTGCGAATAATTCTGAAGATTTGAGAAAGAATGATGATTCAATTTCACACGGCAAGCTTGATTTAGAAGGTTTAAATGCAAAGATTCAAGAGATGATCAATTCAAATGAGATTTTGAAAGCGGATAATATGCTTTTGAAGGAAAAAATTGAAAATAACAGAAAGAAGATCCAGGCATTGAATGAGGAAAGAAAGCTCAAACAAAACCTGTCCTATGAAAAACAAAAGCATGTCAACAGCATCAACAATGATATCAATGACATCCAGCTTGAAATCAATTCTATAAATCTCAAAATTGAATCATCAGCAAGCAGGATAGAAACACTTTCAGATAGCTTGTGGGAAGAGTATGAGATGAACTTTGCAATGAGCAAAGTCTACAAGGACGAAACCATCAGTCTAACCAGGCTCAACACAGAAGTCCGAGATCTCAAAAGAAAGTTGAAATCCTTGGGAGATGTCAATATCAATGCCATAGCCGAATACAGCGATGTGTCCCAGCGATATGAGTTTCTGACCAAACAGAGAGATGATTTGAATGATGCGAAACTCAAATTAAGCAGAATCATCAAAGAACTGACCCATAAGATGAGAACCCAATTTGAAGAGGAATACCAGAAAATAAGGGAAAATTTCAAAGCGGTATTTATTAGCCTGTTCAACGGCGGGAAGGCTGATATCGTCCTGACAGATGAAGACGATGCATTGAACAGTGAAATTGAGATTTATGCTCAACCACCCGGAAAAAACCTGAATAAAATCTCTTTGCTTTCAGGTGGTGAAAAAGCATTGACTGCGATTGCATTGCTGTTTGCCATTCTAAGGACAAAACCGACACCGTTTTGCATACTGGATGAGATTGAGGCCGCATTGGATGATGCAAACGTCCACCGATTCGCAAAATATTTAAAGGAATTTTCAAAAGATACGCAGTTTCTGGTTATAACACACCGTAAAGGAACAATGGAATATGTCGATACTTTGTATGGCGCTACTATGGAAGAGGAAGGCGTCACTAAACTGGTATCGTTGAAGCTATCGGATTACAGTAAATAGGAGGAAAAATGGCTGTTAATATATTCAAAAAATTCGCAGAAGGATTGTCCAAAACAAAAAACGACTTGTCTGGCAAGCTGGATAATCTATTCAAAATACATAGCAAAATCGATGATGAGTTGCTGGATGAGTTGGAGGAAATTCTTATCACTTCGGACATGGGTGTGGAATCAACCATGGAAATCATCGACAAGCTCAGAAAGACAGTTAAGGATGAAAAGCTCAAGGATCATCAGAGTATCCTGTCAACATTGAAGAAACATCTGAAAGAGGCCATCATGGCGGGCGAGTCTTTCGACGACAGCACACTCCAAACACCCATGATTATCTTGATAGTAGGTGTCAACGGAGTAGGCAAAACAACAACCATAGGCAAACTGGCTCACCGATATCAATCAATGGGGAAAAAGGTTCTGGTGGCTGCCGGTGACACTTTCAGGGCTGCAGCAATCGACCAGCTTCAAATATGGTGCGAGAGGGCAGGGGTTGATATCATAGCGAACAAGGAAGGCAGTGACCCTGCCGCAGTCATATTTGATTCTATCCAAGCAGCAAAAGCAAGGGGAACCGATATTCTGATCTGCGATACAGCTGGCAGGCTGCACAACAAGAAAAACCTGATGAATGAACTGAATAAAATATTCAGGGTGGTTGAGAAAGAGTACGATGAAAAGCATAAGCAGGTCTATCTGGTGCTGGATGCCACAACCGGACAGAATGGCATCATTCAGGCCAAAACATTTAAGGAAGTGGCAAAAATAGACGGCATCATTCTTACCAAGCTTGATGGCACGGCAAAAGGCGGCATAATAATTCCCGTGCAAAAGGAATTGAACGTACCGGTCAAATATGTGGGTTTGGGTGAAAAGCTGGATGATCTCCAATTATTTGATCCCAACAATTTTGTGGATGCCATATTCGAATAATACGGGTGAATAAAATTTTGCCAAAAGTAAATACTAGTATTGACAATATAGCTCAAATAGCTTAATATAACATGGTGTCAAGTAAATAACTTTACAGGTGATGCCATGCTGGAAAGACTAGAGGAAATAGGAAAGCTTTTTGATTATTATTCAAACCTGTTGAACACCAAGCATAAGGAAGTCTTGGAACTGTATTATTTTCAGGATATGAGCTTGGGCGAAATATCAGAGATTCTGAATGTTACAAGACAAGGTGTATTCGACCTGTTGAAACGGGCGGAAAACAATCTCCAGCTTTACGAAAAAAACTTGGGTCTGATTGAGAAGAATAAAAGAATAATGGCAGATCTTGAGAGCGTTAGAGATAGATTAATAAATGATGTAGATGGGAAAGAAGCATTGATATCCGATATCGAAAAAATTATAGAATCAATGTAGGTGATTTAATGATATTTGAAAGCTTATCAAATAAGTTGCAAGGCGCGCTAAACAAGCTCAAAGGCAAAGGCAAGCTAAGTGAAAAGGATATAGATGAGGCAATGAGAGACATCAGGCTTTCTTTACTGGAAGCGGATGTCAATTTCAAGGTCGTTAAGGATTTCATAAAAAGCGTCAAGGAAAGGTCCATGGGCGCAGAAGTCATGGAAAGCCTGACACCCGGCCAGCAAGTGGTCAAGATTGTCAACGAAGAGATGATAAGGATTCTGGGCGAGAGGGAGTCGAAAATCCAATTCTCATCTACAGAAACGACAGTCATCATGATGTGTGGACTTCAAGGCGCAGGAAAGACAACAACGGCAGGCAAACTTGCATTGAGGTTCAAGAAACAAAACAAACGGCCGTTACTGGTGGCATGCGATATTTACAGACCTGCTGCAATCAAGCAACTAGAGGTAGTTGGCAAAAGTGTGGAGGTCCCTGTCTTTAAAATCGAAGATGAGGCCAATCCGGTCATAATAGCTGAAAAAGCATTGAAAGAAGCCAGGAAAAACGGTAATGACGTATTGATTATCGATACAGCCGGAAGACTTCATATAGACGAAAAATTGATGGAAGAACTTATTCAGATAAGGGATAAGGTCAGACCAAGTGAAGTATTGCTGGTATTGGATGCAATGACAGGGCAGGACGCTGTAAAAATAGCTGAATCATTTAATAAGGATATGGAAATAACCGGTATCATATTGACTAAGGTGGACGGAGATGCAAGAGGCGGTGCTGCAATTTCCATCAGATCAGTCACCAGCAAGCCGATCAAATTTGTGACAACCGGTGAAAAAATGGCAGATCTGGAAGCTTTTCATCCGGACAGAATGGCATCAAGAATTCTAGGCATGGGCGATTTGTTAAGCTTGATTGAAAGGGCGCAAGAATCATTCGACTCCAAAAAAGCCAAGGAAATGGAAGAAAAAATAAGAGGCAAGGGCTTTACATTAGATGATTTTCTAGATCAGATGGAACAGATGAAAAGCTTGGGACCGTTGGATCAATTGCTTGAGATGATACCGGGAGCAAATTCAAAGCAACTGAAGAACCTAAAGATAGATGAGAAAGAATTGGTTTACATAAAAGCTATCATTCAATCCATGACAAAGAAAGAACGTAAGGATCCAACTATCATCAATGGCAGCAGAAGGAAGAGAATTGCCAACGGAAGCGGTACCTCTGTGCAGAGGGTCAACAAATTGCTGAAGCAATTCATGGAGACGCAAAAGATGATGAAAAGAATGGGTGGCATGGGCAAAATGATGAAGAAAGGCGGCAAATTCAAAATGCCGTTTTAAATCAACAGCGGTTAGTTTAAGATTTTAAATAATCTTTAAATAATATACAAAAAATGTAGGAGGTGAAAGCATGGCAGTTAAAATTAGATTAAAGAGAATGGGTGCAAAAAAGAAACCTTTTTATAGGATTGTTGTTGCAGACTCAAGAGCACCTAGAGATGGAAGATTTATCGAAGAAATCGGTTACTATAACCCTGTTTCAAACCCAAAAGTTGTGAAAATTGATGCTGAAAAAGCTATCAAATGGATAAGCAATGGTGCGAAACCAACCGATACAGTGAACACATTGTTCAAAAACAATGGCGTTTATGACAAGAAAGAAGAAATCGAATAAAGGTGGTGCAAAATGCGAGAGTTAGTAGAATACATTGCAAAATCGCTTGTTGATAATCCGGATGCGGTCAGTGTTAATGAGGTGGAAGGCAGTCAATCTCTTGTTATTGAATTAAAAGTTGCACCTGAGGACATGGGAAAAATCATTGGTAAGCAGGGAAGAATCGCAAAGGCATTAAGAACATTGGTTAAGGCCGCTGCCACAAAAGACAACAAAAGAGTTATCATAGAGATAATTCAATAAGGATTAGCTCCTGCTAATCCTTTATTCTTGAGGATGATAAAATGGATAGAGTAATAGTAGGAAGAATAGTCAATACACATGGAATCAACGGAGAAGTCAAATGTGTTTCTATGACAGATGATCCTGAACGGTTTGACGAGCTCCAATATGTCTATCTGGATGAAACGAGCCAGAGGCTTGAAATATCTAACGTTAGGTACGCCAAGGGTCTTGTTTATCTAAGATTTAAGGACCTGAACCATATCAACGACGTTGAAAAATTCAAGGGGCGGTATCTTTCGATTGAATTTGAAAACCGACGGGAGCTGCCTGAGGATTCATATTATCTATTCGATTTGATTGGGATCAGAGTAATGGATGAAAACGCCAATGAGTTGGGCATCATCACAAATGTGTACCAAACAGGAGCCAATGATGTCTATGAGTTGGACAACGATATCAGTAAGTTGATTCCGGCCATAAAAGAAGTTGTCAGACAAGTGGATATCAGTAAAAAAACAATGATTATCAATAAGGTTGAAGGGTTGTTCGATGGTATTTAAGATAATCAGCATTTTCCCGGAGATGCTGGAAAACATATTAAGTGTCAGTATAATAGGGAGAGCCGTTAAAAATGGGCTGTTGGAAATCAATTATGTAAACCTCAGAGATTATACAGAGGACAAGCATAAGAAGGTGGATGATTACCCATTTGGTGGAGGTCCCGGCATGCTGCTCAAACCGGAACCGGTATTCCGGGCAATCATGGACAACAGGATTGACGGCACACGAGTGGTTTACATGTCTCCGAAGGGTAAGCCTTTGAACCAGCGGTTGGTGGAAGAGCTATCCAATGAAAAAGACCTGCTGATCATTGCAGGCCATTACGAGGGTCTGGATCAGCGTATCATTGATCATTACATCGATGAGGTCATTTCCATTGGCGATTATGTGCTGACTGGAGGGGAGCTGCCGGCAGCTGTTTTGGTAGATGCTGTAGGACGTCTGATACCAGGTGTTCTGAGCAATGAGGAATCTGGAATGATAGAATCACACAGTGATATATTACTGGAGCATCCTCAATATACCAGACCTAGGGAGTTCAATGGATTGCAAGTCCCGGATGTTTTGCTCTCAGGCAACCACCAGAGGATATTGAAATGGCAAAGGTACAAATCCCTGGAAACAACCATCAGCAACAGACCTGATCTCATCAGCAAGAGAGATGACCTTATTGATGAGTACAATCAGCTTAAAGAGTATTTTGAAAAAGATTTAAAATAAATATTGAATACAGTTTTTCCTTGTGCTATAATACATTGGAGTATACGGTGGTCCTCTGTAAATACTACAAGAACACTAAGAAAGGAGGGTATACGATGGATTTAATAAGAGCTTTGGAACAAGAACAATTAAAAGAAAATCTGACAGATTTCAATATCGGTGACACTGTAAAGGTTCACTACAAGGTAAAAGAAGGTACAAGAGAGAGAATTCAGGTTTATGAGGGCATTGTCATCAAGAGACAAAATGGCGGTGTCAGAGAGACATTCACAGTTAGAAGAATAGCTTCTGGTGTTGGTGTTGAAAGAACTTTTCCAGTACATTCACCTAAGATTGATAAATTGGAAGTCATCAGAAAAGGTAGAGTAAGAAGAGCTAAGCTGTTCTACTTGAGAGACAGAACCGGTAAAGCCGCAAAAGTTAAAGAAAAAAGATTATTCAGATAATGAGGGCTTAATAGTCCTCGTTTTTTTTTAAAGGAGGCAGAAATGTCAATAAACTGGTACCCCGGCCATATGAAAAAAACCAATGAGTTAATAAGGGATAACCTTAAATTGGTAGATGTCATTATTGAAATAATAGATGCCAGAATACCATTGAGCAGCAGAAATCCAATAATTGATGATGTTGCGGCCAACAAGCATCATATAATTGTCATGAATAAATCAGATCTGGCTGACAATAGATTGTCAGAATTATGGATGGCGGAATTTAAAAAGAAGAATATTACCTGCGTTCTTTTCAACTCAACCAAAGACTCTATAGTGAAGTTCATGGGCGCTCTGAAGGAGATCTCTGATGAAATCGAGGAGAAATACAAGAAAAAAGGTTTTTACAACAAACAGATAAGGGCAATGATTGTAGGCATACCAAATGCCGGCAAATCAACGTTTATCAATAATATTTCCAAAAGAAAGGGTACAGCTACAGGTGACAAACCAGGTGTGACCAAGGCAAAACAGTGGATCAAAGTTAAAAACAACATTGATATGCTGGATACACCAGGCATTCTTTGGCCAAAAATCGAGACAGATGAGCAGGGATACAAATTGGCTGCAACCGGGGCAATCAGGGAAGAAATACTGAACAAGGCCGATATAGCTGCTTTTATACTTGATTTTATGAGACAGAATTATCCAGAGAATCTAAGAAAAAAATATAATCTTTCAGACATGAGCGACATTCAGCAGATGATGAATGATATAGGCATTAAGAACGGTTGTCTTTTGAAAGGCAATGAAATCGATATGGAAAGAGTCACTAGATTGATTATCAGTGACTTCAGAAAAGGCAGATTGGGTAAACTGACCATGGAAAGGCCAGCGGTATGCTAGCGATAGAAAACAGCATTTATGAGAAGGGTTATCGGCATATAGCCTGCATCGATGAAGTCGGAAGAGGTTGTCTGGCGGGCAATGTCACTGCCTGTGCCGTTATCATGCCTAAAGGATTACAGATAGAGGGTGTCAATGATTCGAAAATGCTCAGCAGAAAAAACAGAGAGGCAAGGTTTTCAGAAATCTATGAAAAGGCACTTTTTATAGGAATAGGGACAGCATCAAGCCAGGAAATCGACTTGTACAATATTAAAAGGGCAACTCATATGGCAATGATAAGAGCCATTGAAAGCCTGTCCAATAAGGATGGTATGAAAGTCAAACCTGATTTTGTCCTGATAGATGCAGAGAGAATCCCTATTGATGTGCACCAAATGGGTGTCATAAAAGGAGACTCGAAATGTCATGGCATAGCGGCCGCATCAATTATCGCTAAAGTGACCAGGGATAAAGAAATGGTAGCGCTACACGAAGCCTATCCGATGTATAACTTTAAAAAAAATGTCGGATATGGCACAAAAGAGCATATCGAAGCTTTGCGTCTTTACGGGAAATGTGAATTGCACAGAAATACCTTCCTGAAAAAAATATTGGACAAAAACGAACAAATGACTTTGCCCGGGAGCTTGAATGAATAAAAGAAAACTGGGAAAAAACAGTGAAGAGATGGCAGCACGCTATTTAAATGAAAAGGGTTACAGGATTATTGAGCTTAATTTTCAAAATCGCATAGCGGAAATAGATATCATTGCCCAACAGGGTGATATTATATGCTTCATAGAAGTGAAAGCGAGACATTCCATGAAATATGGGCTGCCTCGTGAAGCAATCACACCAAGCAAGATAAGAAAGATTATTAAAGGAGCCCAATCATACATCAACTATAAAGGAATCAGAAACACACAATTCAGGTTTGATGTCATAGAGATTTTTCTGCAGGACAACAAAATCAATCACA
>JAUYTY010000021.1 GCA_030694905.1 Eubacteriales bacterium
GCGACAAGAACCATTTCTTTAGTACCTTCTCTGTAATAGAAATCTCCGAAAGGGCCGACGACGTTCAATTTGTCGTTGACCTTCAGGTATTTGTGGATATAGGTTGTGCAGATACCATCAGGAACATAACCGATAAACAGCTCAATGGCATGTTTCGAGCTTGGGGGTGTGGTAATGGAATAGGCTCTGTAGACTTCTTCATTGCCGTCGTATACAGGCGTTAAGATCTGAATGTATTGACCTGGTTTGTAGTTGATTTCAAGAGTCTCAGGAAGCTCAAGCCGTACCCGCTTGATTTTGTCAGTCAGATCTTCAAGAATCGTCACGGTATATTCATACTGCTTGACATTGAACAGCTCTTCAGGAATTTCAATTTTTATGTCTTCCTTAACTCTCAATTGGCAGGATAATCTGATGCCTTCCAATCGCTCGGTCTCTGTGACATAGCCTTTCTCAGTTGCAAGAAACTGGCCGCCGCCTTCGATGACCTTTACCTTGCAGTATCCGCAGCTTCCCTTGCCACCACAGGCAGAGGGAATGAAAATATCCTGCTCGTTCAGGGTTGACAGCAGATTGTCGCCACCCTCAACGATATATTCCTTCTCTTCATTGATGATCAGCTTTTTTTCACCGTAATTGGCGATGGTTCGGTTGGCAATGGACAGAAGAAGTGCCAGAAAACCTGTAATACCTGATATTGCTACAACGGTTGTAATAATGTTTTCCATAAGCCCCTCCTACTGTATTTGAACGATTCCTGAAAAACCGATAAAAGCCAGAGCCATCAATCCGGTGATGATCAAAGTGATACCGGGACCCTCCAAACCCTTGGGGAACGGGTTGTTTTTTATCTTTTGCCTGATGCCTGCCATGGCAACAATTGCCAGCATCCATCCAAGACCGGATCCGACACCGAAGGCTACTGATTGGATAAGGCTATAATCCCTGATAACCATAAACAGGGAGACGCCCAATATGGCGCAATTGACTGTTATCAACGGCAAGAATATTCCCAAGGCATAATAAAGGGTCTGAAAATATCGGTCTATGATCATTTCGACCAGTTGAACAAATGCTGCGATGACAATGATAAAAACTATGAATCGCATGTACTCCAAATGTAAAGGGATCAGGACATAACGATAGACGATAAAATTGATCAAAGTAGTAAAAGTCAAAACAAAGGTAACGGCCTGCCCAAGACTGAAAGACGTTTTGATATCACTGCTGACGGCAATGAACGAGCACATTCCCAGAAAATTTGCCAGAATCATGTTATTGGTGAATATTGCAGCAAAGAAAATGACGATAGGATTGATTTCCATCAGACCTTGACACCCCCGTTCTCGGATTTTTCCTTGAAGATATTCTTAGAGATCCATATGACGACAGCCAGCATGAAAAAGGCGCCAGGAGGCATAATCATCAGTGTCCAGGAGACCCAGGACTCGCCTAATATGTTTATACCAAAGAGTGAGCCAAAGCCCAACAGCTCTCTGACAAAAGCGATGATTAGGAGAATAATGGCATACCCTGCTCCAGAAGCCATGCCATCCAGGAAAGCATAGCCTGGTGGGTTTTTCTGAGCAAAGCTCTCGCACCTGCCCATTATGATGCAGTTTGTTATAATCAGTCCCACATAAGGCCCTAAGGCCTCGCTCATTGCAGGAAAGAATGCCTTTAAAAAAATATCCACCATTATAACATAGGCTGATATGATCAAAGTCTGGACCATCATCCGGATATGCTTGGGCGTGTATTGTCTGAGAAAGGAAACGGTCAGTTCTGAAAAAGCGGTGACAAATATGAGCCCAAGACCCATAACAAGCGAATTGATCATGAGATTTGTGACAGCCAAGGCAGAGCAGATTCCCAAAATCTGTCTGAAAATAGCATTATCTTGCCATATGCCCATTGTTATGATTGACTTGGTTTTCTTATTCATTTAAAACATCCCCCTTTGTTTCAGTAAGGATAACATCAATATTCTGGTTGAAAATGTTCAAAACCGCTTTTGATGTGGAGGTAGCTCCTGAAATGGTGTCGACGTTTCCACCTGTGGACGGTTTGAATATCAAATAAGGATCGGTGGCGGTTACATCCAGGGAGATATCTCTGAACTGCTCCTGAAACCACTCCTCATCTATTCTGCCACCAAGACCGGGTGTTTCGGAATGATTGAGAAAAGCCACACCGGACAGTTTATTGAAATCCTGGGTGAATGCCAATACAGCATCTATACTGCCCCAAAGCCCGGCACCTTCAATCTTGAACGCATAACCGGTTATTTCATCGTTAGCTTTTCTGACATAATAAGTCCGATTGCCTACTTTTCTTTCCTCAATAAACTGATTGTATTGTCTGATGATTTCCTCTCCGGTCTCACCAAACTCAATATTGAAAGCATAAAGAACCTTGGACTGCTCCTTAAGCTTGGACTGCTGCTGAATTCTCTCCGCGGATACTTCATTGATGATGGCTAAGACAGAAGTGAAAGCGACAGTAATGACGATCATGAATACAACAGGATAAAGGACTTTCTTCTTTTTAGCCATTCTGAACACCTCTTTTTTTTAGATATTTGACCCCTTCGTCCATTATTGGAACAAAGGTGTTGGCTATCAGTATTGCAAACATGATACCACCGGGGAACAGTGCGAACGAACGTATGACCACTGTGATACCGCCAATCAGCAGACCGTAGATGATGCGTGCTTCAAAGGTTCTGGGGGATGTGATAGGATCGGTGGCCATAAAAACAGCTCCGAAGATCAATCCTCCCGTCAGAAAACCCCATAATGGATTGAAGACCTGAGGGAATCCCATATAATAAAGACTGAAGCTCATTAAGAAATAGCCTGAAAAAACAGACAAGATAATCTCTATTTGCGCTACTTTCTTGATGACCAAATATAACCCTGACAGCAAAATAAGGAGGGCGGACACCTCTCCCATGGAGCCTGAGATATTGCCTATGAAGAGATCTATATAAGAAGCCATGACACCGGTATCTCTATAAATGAGCATAGGTGTGGATTGAGCAATTACATCAATGGGTTCGGTCAGGTATTTTGTGAAACCACCCATAAAAACAGCTGATGGCGCAGACCACTGAGCCGTAAGATATTTTGCAAATGAGACATAGACGAAAGCCCTGGCCGCCGCCGCAGGATTGAACACATTTCTTCCAAATCCCCCAAATGCCTCTCTTGCGAATGTGATGCCGAATATGATACCAATAGAGGCTACCCAAAATGGTGTTCTCGGAGGCAGGGTAAGCGTGAATAGCAATGCAGATACCAACACAGCCTTGGTGAAGGGTTTTTTGGATTTTCTCTGGAACATCCACTCTGTCAGCATAGCTGAAACACAAGTCACTATAGCCAGAATCAAGATCCTCCAGCCAAATGTTCCAATGGCAAATATGAAAATTGGAATCAAAGAATATAGAACCTTTTGCATAGCACTTTGATTCATGAATTTGATATTCAGCAATTGTTTCAATTTAACCTCCTATTGATATTAATCACGTCATATTAATTCTAACAGATGCTTCAATTCTCTACAAATAAAATATATTTTTAACAGCAACCAAAAAAAAGACTGCCAATTACGATATGTAAAAGAAACAGCCTACTTTTTTGCTTATGGCGATCACATCATTTTTTCGCCGCACTTAATTCTTGTTTGATAATCTTTTCCTGGAGTGATGTGTCTATGGTTATATCATACTGATCGGCATAGCTTCTGCCCCATTTGTACATGGCGTGCAAAACGGGCAGGAAAGTTTCACCGTCCGCAGTAAGAGAATATTCAACCTTTGGAGGTATCACCGCGTAAACCTCTCTGTGAACCAAGCCGTTTTCTTCAAGGTCTCTTAACTGTTGGGTCAGCATTTTTGGTGTGATGCCGGGCATAATTCTTTTTAGTTGGCTAAATCTCAACCGATACTTTCTTAGATGCCAGAGTATGACACATTTCCATTTTCCGCCAATCAGGTCCATAGACAGTTCCAAGGGGCATCGATATGTTTTCTCCAATTCCTCAATCATTTTGACCTCCACAAAAATTATGGTATCATTGTAACACAAGGTATCATTTCTGACTATATGTTTTTGTAGCATCTATTTAAAAATATGGCAATAATGAAGCAAATTAAACTCAAATATTGTTATGTCAATAACATTAAAGAAAAGAAGATAGAAATCTAAAAAATTGTAAAATACATTGATATTATAATAATCATACTATAGTATCCATTTAGGTACTACAGTACTTTAAAGTGCATACTTGTCTAATAGAACAGTATGATTTATACTGTAGATAAATAAAAATTTAACAAATATAATTTGGAGGTTATAGGATGTTTGAATTTTTTAACGAAGATCAGAAGATGCTCAGAAGCGTAGTCAGAGAACTGGTAGACAAGGTAGTCGCGCCATATGCTGCAGAATGGGATGAAAAGGATCATTGCCCGAAGGAATTGTTCAAGGTATTTGGAGAACAAGGTCTTTTGGGTCTTTTTGTATCTGAGGAATACGGCGGAGCAGGACTTGGACTTACCGAAAGAGCCATCATGCTGGAAGAAGTGGCAAGACACAGCTCAGGATTTGCAATCGCTCTTATGACACATGACTTGGCCGTAGCAGCTGTATACAATTTCGGAACAGAGGCACAGAAAAAAGCTTGGCTTCCAAAGCTTTGCTCAGGCGAATTAATTGGCGGATTATCTGTAACAGAGCCGACAGGCGGGTCAGACTTAGGCAATCAAGCAACAACAATAGAGAAAAACGATGCAGGATATTTAATGAATGGACGTAAAGTATTTATAACAAACTCACATATTGCGGATTTTAACATCTGGACAGGCACAAGCGGTGTCAATGACAAGGGAAGAAAAATGCTAAGCGCTTTGATCATACCACCGGGAACGCCAGGCTTGTCAGCAGGAAGAAAAGAAAACAAATTAGGTCTAAGAGGATCTGTGACAGGCGATACAATTGCAAAAGATGTACAATGCGGACCTGATGACCTACTTGGAAAAGAAGGCGCCGGTGCTACAATAGCGCTTCACACAATAGGACATTTCGGTAGATCAGGAATCTCAGCTTTCTCCGTTGGCATAATGAGAGGTAGCGTAGAAGAAGCTGTCAAATTCAGTAAGGAAAGGATCATATACGGCAAGCCGTTGGCAAAACTTGCAGAGATTCAAGCAATGATAGCTGAGAATCAGATTGATTACGAAGCCGCCGCAGCTATGCTTTACAATGCTACTGCTATCTACGACAGAGGCGAAGATGCAATACCTAGAATCGCCGCAGTCAAATATTTTTCAACTGAAGCAGCTATCAGATCAACTAGAAGAACTATGGATCTGATGGGTGGATACGGTGTTATGAATGAATATCCAGTGGGAAGATTTCTAAGAGATGCTTTGGCCAATGTGCCATCAGGCGGAACATCACAAATCATGAGAATTATTGTAGCTGGGAATATATTAAAGTAAAGAACGAGGAGTGTTGATATGTCATTGAATATTGCGGTTTGCGTCAAGCCTGTCCCAGACTCTGAGTATTACGACAAAATCACGATTGACCCGAAGACTAAGAGAGTCAACCGAGAAGGCATCCCCACAATTATAAATACAATGGACAAACACGCCATAGAAGCGGCACTGCAGCTGAAAGAGAAGCACGGTGGAAAAGTGACTGTATTTACCATGGCCCCTGATAGCGCTGTAGAGAATCTCAGACGTGTATTGGCTATGGGTGTGGACGAGGCGTTTTTGTGCAGTGATAGGGCTTTAGGCGGAGCGGACACATGGGCCACATCATACACACTGTTCAAAGCGATGGAAAAAACTGGCCCGTATGATCTGATACTGCTTGGAAACGAGACAGAAGACGGTGGAACAGCCCAGGTGCCTAGTCAATTGGGCGAATGGATGTCAATGCCTCATATGGCCAATGTGATGAGCATAAACCACGAAGACCAAGCAGTTGTTGTCGAGAGAAAGACCGATAACGGCAGAATCCGATACAAAATCGCCCTACCAGCTGTTCTGGCAGTCATAAGAGAAATAAACGAACCAAGAATACCAAACGTAATGGGTGTTCTGAAAGCAAAGAATAAGCCACTGACTATTTACAGGGTAGCAGATCTTGATGTCAATCCTGATTTCATAGGACTGGTGGGTTCACCAACCCAGCCCGGAGACATCTTCGCACCTGACATGAGCAGAAAAAGCGAAGAAATCGCAGGCGAACCCGAAGAAATCGCCGACAGAATCATCGCGGAAATTAAAAAGTCCGGCGTAGCCTTAGGTTGATGGAGGTGAATGATATGGATATAAAACAATACAAAGGAATACATGTTTTTTGTGAGATAAACAAAGGAAAAATCATCGAGAACTCTCTAGAGCTGCTCGGTGAGGCAACTGTGCTGAAATCCAAGATAGCCCATCAACCGGAAGTGACAGCTGTTATAATAGGATTTGGGCTGGATGGCTATGTGCAGATTTTAATTGAGCACGGCGCGGACAAAGTGGTACTTGTAGATGATGAGAGGTACAAGGAATACAGGCCTGACTACTTTGCTGAGGCACTAGCTGAAGTATCCAACAAGTATAAGCCAGAAATACTGCTTGTAGGCGCAACCACAAAGGGCGAGGAGATAGGACCTTCAACAGCCATGATAGTGAATACCGGCATGGCAGCCCACTGTGTAGAGCTTAATGTCAAGGAAAATGGGGATTTTGTCCAGGTTGTGCCCGCATTTGGCGGCAAGGTGCTTGGTGATATCCTTTGCCCCAACCACAGACCTCAGATGGCCAGTGTCAAGTCAGGACTGGTAAACAAAAGACTATTTCTCGGCA
>JAUYTY010000082.1 GCA_030694905.1 Eubacteriales bacterium
ATTATCCAATTCGCAACATTTGCATGTTTATCAACCTCAAAAGCACCGATGACTGTTGCATCCACGTGCCCTCCCCGAATCATTCCGAAAGACGTGCTGCTGTCAATATAAGCACATCCAAGAGTCTCTGTGACAGGCTGACGGCCTGCATTTATCAGCTGGGGATGAATATCATCTCCTGTTGCAATAGGCCCGACACCTACCAATCCGTTCTCCGCCTGTATGAATACATTTTCATTTGCAATATAATCCGCTACTGCTGTTGGCATTCCGACTCCAAGATTTAGAACAAAGATATCGTCCTTGTCATCGAAGAGTGACGCTATGTTCTTTGCTATCCTGCTCGTTATTTGTTCTTTTGATAGATTAATCAAATCAATTACCTCCCTTTACCACTGCATGGACAAAAATATGCGGCGTTACAACGCACTCAGGATTTAACTCGCCGATTTCGACAATCTCGCTAACCTGAGCGATAGTATGTTTCGCAGCCATAGCCATGACAGGGTTAAAGTTTCTGGCAACCTTACAGTATACCAGGTTGCCCAATCCATCTGACTTATAGGCTTTAATCAATGCTATGTCAGCATGTAGAGCATGCTCCAACACGTAGGTTTTTCCGTTAAATTCTTTTGTTTCTTTTCCTTCTCCCAGTTGGGTCCCAGCTGAAGCCAAAGTATAGTAGGCAGGTACGCCTACGCCTGCTGCTCTGATGGACTCCGCAAATGTTCCTTGGGGCAAGAGAGTAACTTCTATTTTTCCTGCGTTATACGCATCAGCCACATCCGTATTCCAGTTATAGTAATTCCCAATCAAGGCTTTTATCTGACCATTTGTAAGCAGTCTTCCCAAGCCCTCATTTGGAGCGCCTAAGTCATTGCTGATAATTGTCAGATCTTTTCTGTTTGTCTCAATTAAAGCGTCTATCAACTCGTCAGGACATCCTCTAAGCCCAAACCCGCCGACCATAATCGTGTGTCCGTCCTTAACTGCCTCCATTGCTGCATCTATTTCCATAATTTTATTTTTTCTTTTCAAAGCAATGCCTCCCTATTCAATGTTTTCGAATGCTATCGCCATACCGAGACCACCAGCTACACAAATGGTTGCCAGTCCATATTGAACATTCCTTTTTTTCATCTCATGAATCAATGTGGTAGAAATCCTGGCTCCGGAACAACCAAGCGGATGTCCAAGCGCTATAGCACCACCGTTCACATTTAGCTTGGCGCTATCAATTTTCAATTCATTTTGACATGCTACTGATTGAGCTGCAAAGGCTTCATTTATTTCCACCAGGCCAAAATCATCTATGGTCATATCCAGTTTCTTCAAAAGTTTTCTTGTCGCTGGTACCGGGCCTATGCCCATTACCCTTGGATCAACACCCACAGCGGTCGCGTCAAGTATCTTGCAGAGTGGTTTCAATCCCAATTCAGATGCCTTCTCCGCTGACATGATTAATAGAGCTGAAGCACCATCATTCCTACCTGATGCGTTTCCTGCTGTAACGGTCCCACCCTTGAATATTGGTCTGAGTGCTGATAATTTATCTATATCTGTATCTCTTTTAGGGTATTCATCCGTATCGAATACTGTTTCAGAGCCTTTTCTTCCTTTTATGATGACTGGTACTATCTCATCCTTAAATCTTCCTTCGTCGATTGCTTTGATAGCCTTTATTTGGCTCTCATATGCAAAAGCATCCTGTTCTTCCCTGGTCACTTTATATTGGTTCGCTACGGTATCTGCAGTCTGAATCATATTGAACACGCCATACTTGTCATTTGGCTGTGATTTTGGTTGACTCTCGATATTCGGGTCAACAAACACCGTGTTGCCACTCCCTACGCCAAATCTGGCGTTTCTGATGTAAAAAGGAGCTGTGCTCATGCTTTCAACACCACCAACCAGCAGGATCTCTGAAAACCCTGACTTAATCTGCAGCATTGCATTCACAATAGCCTGCATGCCAGATGCGCATTGTCTATGGACGGTGTAAGCTGGAACCTCTTCTGGTATATCCGTCATTAATGCTGCCAATCTTGCGATATTTGGCGCGTCTGTAGTTTGTTTTGTTTGTCCTAATATAACTTCATCAATCAATGCATAGTCAAATTTCACTTTGCTCAATGCACCTTCTAAAGCTGTCTGAGCCAGATATTCCGGAGAAACATTTTTCAATGTTCCCCCGATAGATCCTATTGGCGTTCGTACAGCTGATACGATTACCACGTCTTTCAATTTGTAATCTCCTCTTTCAATAATTTTTTTTGCTTTTAATCATTTGAAAAATACGCAGCCATTAGCCATATTCTTGTATGATTTATTATTTGGTAAATATTTATTATAAGAAAAAGAAACCTAATGAAATAATAACACCAGACATCAGCAATACCATTGCGCAATATCCCATGATATCTCCTACGTCCAGTCCAGCTATTGCCAATGCAGGCAATGCCCAGAAAGGCTGTATCTGATTTGTCCAGGAATCTCCCCATGCCAATGCCATGTTGACTTTTGCAGGATCAACGCCAAGAGATGCACCTGCAGTCATAGCTATCGGTCCTTGAACCGCCCACTGGCCACCACCGGAAGGCACAAATATGTTTACCAAGCCTGCGCTCCAGAATGTGAACAATGGAAATGTCTTGATAGTTGATATGCTAATAAACCATTCTGACAGCATAACAGTGAGGCCTGATCCTCTCATCATGCCCATGATTCCCGCGTAAAACATAAATTGTAGGGTGATGCCGGCTGTCGTCTTGACCGCATTCTGCATAGCCTTGACATAATTGCCCGGCGTCTTCTGTGCGAAAATCCCAAGCACCAGAAAGATCATGATGACAATATTAAGGTTAAGGTCGAAGGAAGCGGATTTCATAAAATAGCTTACAAGATAAATCAGTCCCAGACCGCCGATGATATACGCCAGCACCATGCTGTTGTCCAATCTTTCTGAAAAAGTCATATCTTTTTTGTTAAGCACTTTCTTAACTTCTTTGACCTCGTCTCTGTCAATCTTGATTTCTATTGAGTCTTCATCGTTGGGAGTCATCGCCTTGAACAGGAATGGTATGGCTATCAGAAGCGCTAAGGTTATAATGATATTCCAAGAGCTGAATAATGTCTGACTGACCGGTATGATTCCAACCACTTCTTCAACAATATGTCCCTTGGTAGCAATCGCCAAAGGAATGGATGAAGATGGACCTCTTGCAATGTTACCGCTGTAAGCCGCTGCAATAATCAAAGGATAATGTATCTTGCTTCCATAATTGACAGTAGCAATCTCTTTTGCAATCAATGCGCCAGCTATCAGACCGAATCCCCAGTTGATATAGCTGCAAATATAAGATACAAAAGCAGTGAACATTACAGCCTGTACTTTGTTCTTAGGTAGTTTTGCCAGCTTTTGAAGTATTGAAACAACTACCTTTGAGCTTGCCAACACGTGACCGGTTACAAGAACCAGAACCATTTGCATAGTAAATGCCAGCAGTGAATATAAACCATCCCCGAAATACTTCGTCATATCCATAAATCCTGCTTCAGTAAACAGCCAACCGGATACAAAGGTTATTAAGCTTAATAAAAGTGCTAATACATAAGGACTTGGCAAATACTTTTTGACACCAATAACCAAAAAGTTTGTCATTTTTTTAATCATTTTAATTCCTCCATAATAATTAGATTTTTATTCAAAACATGAAATAAGATAAAAACTACCCTATCCTCCTTTTAAAAGATTCTTATAAAAAAGCCAGTAAAACAAAACCTTTCACAAGGCTTTATCTTACTGGCTTTTATTTGCTTCTATAAAACCGCTGTCCGCAGCAATACCACAAATAAATCAGTGAGCTTGTAACTTATCTATATTTTCCTGTTTCCATCTTCGATACTTGGTGTCAATATCCCTCAAAGCGACGCAAATCGACTTTTGAGAAGCCACATGCAGCCTAAGTTTTATCACATTCACCAATTCTTCAATACCACGGCCTAAATCGTAACCCACTGTCAAATCCTTGAAAAACCGCTTCACTTCATCTGATAAAAAGGTTATGCTACTGTCCTCGATGGTATCCGTCCTATAATTGATTATAAACCCTATTGCAACAAATCCATAAACAATGCCAACAGGTGTGGATTCAGGAATTTTTACATATGACATGATATAAATAGTGTCATTGCCATATGTTTTTTTATTCAAACTATTGTCGATATGATTATCAATGTTCATTTCCACCTTCTCCATTTTACATCTTTTGTATAATTTTTGTCAACATTATTTTGAAATCAATTTCCCTACCGGTCTATTCAAACTGCAAGGCAACCCTTTTCAAGTCGTTGATTATTGGTATAGACTGAGGACACTGGCTTTCACACGCACCGCATTCCTGACAGGCGGTTGCTCTTTTCCCTTCATCCAATCTGTGATATTTTTCTTTCGCTCTTTCAAGATCCTCATAAATCGACCCCTGGTTCCATATGCCAAAGTTTCCTGGAATATTGACACCAAATGGACATGGCATGCAATAATTGCATCCGGTGCAATCGTTCATCTGTCGGCTCCTGTATATCTGCGTCACTTTCTGTATCGCTTCCATTTCCGAAGGGTTCAATGGTTCAAAATCATTGAAAGTCTTTAGATTGTCCTCAACCTGTTGCATGTCAGACATGCCTGACAACACAACTTTGACATTAGGCAGTGTTGCAATATAGCGAAAAGCCCATGAAGCAACCGATCTTTCCTTGTCTATCTCATAGAAAATACTTTCCATCTTCTCAGGTAGCTTCGCCAAAGCACCACCCTTTGCAGGTTCCATTATGATAACTGGTATGCCTAATCTGTCAGCCAATTCATAGCCCTTCATCCCCTGTTGAATGTTTGTGTCAACATAATTGAGCTGTATTTGGCAGAAATCCCATTCCCTATATGTTAGAATTTCTTCAAATACCGGATATTCATCGTGAAACGAAAATCCAATGAAGCGAATTTTTCCTTCATCTCTTAGCTTTTCAACCGCTTCTATCATCTGGTGTTTTTTTACTGAATCCCATCTATCCCTACCCAAAGCATGGAAAAGATAAAAATCAATATAATCCGTATTGAGATTTTTGCACTGTTCCTCAAAGTATTTTCTGACATCGGAGGGTTCTTCAACCAACCAAACAGGCAGCTTTGTGGCTAGATAATAGCTTTCGCGATTATATTTGGATAAAGCTCTTCCCAAAAACTCCTCGCTGCTCTTTTCATGATAAGGGTATGCCGTATCGATATAAGTCAGCCCATTGTTGATGGCCTTATCCAATAACGCCTGTGATTTTTCCTCGTCAATGCTTTTATCTTCTCTGGTTGGAAATCGCATACATCCAAATCCCAACAATGATGGCTTAACGCCCAGTTTTTCCATTTCTCTATATTCCATATGTACCTCCATATAAATTGTTTATAAAACTTTTCGCTCAAGATTTTGTTCTCATATCTAGTATATATTAAAACAGAACAAATAAACAATAGCCAAGGTGATATTTGATATTACTGGAAATATCTTTTCGTGCTATAATGTATTTTGTTGACTTAATCTAAGCGAGGTAAAAATGGGATTCATTCAGAATTATATTGGAGAAATAGCAGCTCTTTCAACAGCATTATGCTGGGCAGTGACATCAACTGCTTTCGAACACAGCGCCAAAAAAATCGGTTCGATGAATTTAAATTTAATTCGCTTATTGTTTGGCATGTTTTTTTTGTCCGTTTTTACATTTTTGACACGTGGCCAGTGGTTCCCTGCAGATGCAACGCCATCAGGTTGGTTCTGGCTTTTGGTGTCTGGCCTCGTGGGTGTGGTCATAGGTGATCTCCTCCTCTTTGAGGCATTTATACGGATTGGTTCTCGGTTATCTATGCTCATTTTCGCCAGCGTTCCTCCGCTTAGTGGAATTATGGCTCTTATATTCCTCAACGAAAAAATGACCCTGATTCAGGTCATTGGTATGATAGTAACTATAGCAGGTATCGCTTCGGTAATCCTTGTTGCGGACAAGGATAGCAAGAAGCTGAATTTTTCACGTCCAATACTTGGAATTCTACTGGCTTTTGGTGGTGCGTTCGGCCAGGCTGCAGGATACATCATCGGCAAATTTGGCATGGCTGACTATGACCCTTTTTCAGCAACACAGATACGTTTGATTGCCGGCATCATTGGATTTTTGGTGATCTTTACCTTACGTGGCCAGTGGCCAAGGTTCTTTCAGTCAATCAAGCGAAAAGACGCATTGGTTTCATTGACTGTCGGTTCGTTCTTTGGTCCGTTTCTCGGCATCTCATTGTCGCTCATAGCTGTTCAAAGAATCAATCCGGGTGTCGCCTCCACCATGACATCCATAACCCCTGTTCTATTAATTCCTTATGCTTTCTTTGTGAAAAAAGAGCAAGTGACCGCTAAGGAAATAATTGGTACTGTCATTGCGCTAACAGGTATTGGAATCATGTTCCTATAAATCGCTTTATTACTGATCCAAACAGCATTTCTTGTATTTTTTGCCGCTGCCACATGGACATGGATCATTTCGCCCTATTTTGGCTTCCTTCACAACTGTTTTAGTCTTATCATATTCCTTCTTTATGCTTTTTCGTTTCTCTTGTGAAAGCACATCGTTCCATTGAGGCAACCCAAACAGCCAATCAGCCTTAGCGGACAGCATGTTATAGTATAGTTTGTCAAAATCGACAGCTAGCTCAATATTGCTGTCTTCTGTCAGTGTTTCCAGGTCAATTTCCTGTATAAGGCTCGTGTTGATGCCATCCATAAATCCTGCGAATACAATGGGTGTCATGTTGAAATCAGCCGCCAGAGAAGACATAGTTCCCTTAACAGCGACTGATGGATCAGATAGTATTTTTTCATATATGGCCTGTTCTTTAGGCATATATTCGCCCCAGAATTTCTCCGTTTCTTCCTGTGTTCGTTCTTTGCCTGATAGATCTAACCATTTCTCATATAAAGACATATAGACATCCTTTCATATTTTTTATTTTTATATTGTGTTGATTATAACAAACAATCCAAAATTCTTCTTGTCATGTTATCATCATTAAATTGAGATTTCAACATAAATTGGTAAAATAATTAAACAAAAATAAAAAAAGCACCTGCTCTACTCATCATTCAACGCAGATACTTCTCATTATTTGATATTTGATCCATAACTATAAAATTCTTTAACTCTCTCCAAATCCCTTTCAATAGTATTCAAGTTGTTAAAACGGTTCGAATGCCTGCCATCTCTTTTGTGTTCAGCAATCAATCCAATGTTTTTTACTCTTACTTTGAATTTTATGTTTAACAATGTTATAACCATCGTCATTTTTTATACCTCCGTCATTTCGCTTTAATTATTGTTTATCTCTCTGTGTCTGAGTTTAATATTCTAGATTAATGGCAACGCTTCCCTGAGCATCCTTGCCAACAATTTTTATTTTATAGGTTCCTTTGGTCAGATCCAATGACAGCCTGCCTTTACCATTGCCTTCCGTCAGAGTCACTATTTCGTTTTCAGGCGTCACTATAACGGTCTTGAACTGTCCTGATGTTGAAACTGATTCAAAATCAATATGAACTGTGTCGTTTTCTTTCACATCTAGGTCATATACGGTATAGACCCCGTAAAACAATCTGAATGACATATCGCAACTTTCAGGTGAACGTCTTGATTGTCTGAATGTAAATCTATAGCTGTCATTATCTCTCAAGACATAGCGATCGTTTTCAATAGCATTCTTCTGAGCCGCTGTCAAAGTATTGCATCCTGTCATTGTACAAATCATTATTATTCCCATTATTACAAAAATACATAATCTTTTCATCCTATAAAACTCCTTTTGAATACGGCAACCTTATAGTCTTCTAATTTAGTCGTCAATCATCATTAAAAAGTTCCATAAACGATTAATTTTAAGACAATTCTAATACTTGCTCTTCGTTACCAATTATATAGAATAATAAAATTAAAAAAATCACCCAAGGGATGAATTATTCTCCGTCTCAAGGATGATTTGTCTTATCTGTTGTGTGATGTTTTTTTGTGATATAATGAGTTTTCAGAACATTAGGATTTTTACCATCTCAGGAGGATCAAAATGTTTCAAATCACCATAGCAATTGTAATTGCGGCTTACCTGCTAGATATTTCAATGTTGTTGCTCAATTACAAACACAGAAATCAACCAATTCCTCAAAATGTTCAAGATGTTTATAAAGAAAATGAATATCAGAAATGGCTTCAATATACCTTTGAAACCTATAGGGTCTCGATTATGGCCTCCACATTAAGTGCATTTGCTCTGATTTTCTTTCTTATATTGGACTTATTTCCTATGCTTGCAAATCTAGCTAATGATTATTCATCAGACATGATTATTCAAACAATTATATTTTTAGGACTCTATTCTGCGGTAAATTTTGTTCTAAGGATTGGATTCCAATGGTATCGGGTCTTCAACATAGAGGAGCGCTACGGTTTCAATCGCTCAACACCAAAAACCTTCATTGTCGATCAGCTCAAGTCATTACTGCTGTCTGTTGTTTTAGGTGGAGGTCTGCTCTATATTCTGTTATACCTTTACCAGCAACTGAACCATTTATTCTTTCTTCTCGGCTGGCTACTCATAGTTTTGTTTTTTTTGACGGTAAATCTGTTATACACCCGTATTCTTATTCGGATTTTCAACAAGCTAACCCCTTTGCCTGAGGGTGAACTTTACGACCATATCCAGACTCTGACACGCAGTACAGGATATGAAATCAAAAAAATCAGCGTCATGAACGCATCAAAGCGTTCAACCAAGATTAACGCATTCTTCTCGGGGTTTGGGAAATTCAAGCACATTGTTCTATACGATACTCTCCTGGAAAAATGCGGCGTTGGCGAAATCACAAGTGTGTTGGCTCATGAGATCGGCCACGCCAGGAATAAGGATGTGCTTAAAAACATACTGACTTTTGTTGTGCAGACAGGCTTGATAATGTTGCTGCTTGCCTGGTTCTTGTCAGCTGATAGCCTAATGTTGGCTTTTGGATTTAATGAAATGCATATAGGGTTTTCATTGGTGCTATTTAGCATACTTATCAGACCGTTGGATGTGCTGATTAGCATCCCATTAAACGCTCATTCTAGAAAAGCCGAATATAGAGCTGATAATTTTGCCGCCAAGGCAGGATACAGGCAGGAAATGATCAATGCTCTTAAAATCCTTGCTAGAGAGAATTTCTCCAACCTTACTCCCCACCCATTTGTTGTAAGACTGACCTATACCCATCCCCCAGTCAGCCAACGCATTGAAGCCCTTTCAGAGGAGATGGAATGATTATGTTTGCAATTGACGATTCGAATGATCTTGAACGCTTAATTCAACTCAATGAGATAGTTGTTGCGCTTATGAGTGATATGAGCTGCAATGTATGCTTGGCTATCTACCCTGAACTAGAAGCCATGAGCCGAAGATACTCTAATGTTATATTTGCATCTGCTGATGTGGCATCTATTAAAACGCTTGTCGGCCAGCATATGATATTTCTTTATCCAACTATAATTGTATTTGTAATGGGAAAGGAGACGGTTCGGTTTGAACGCGTGTTCTCATTGAAAGATGTTGAGTCCGCTATCAATCGTTATACCGAAATTCTTCATTGATCAACAGGGTTATTGCATTGTTAATTCCTTGAGTCCATAGATCTATGACATTTGATATTCTACTATTCACAAACCTATTTATTAAACTATGAATTGACATAATCCATACAAAAATTGCTATGATAAATAGGGTTAAACAGTTATAATATAAAGGAAAGGTAGGTAATCTTATGAATATATATATAGTTGACGCATTCACAGATAAACCATTCAGGGGAAACCCCGCAGCGGTGTGTATTCTGGAATCAGCAAAATCAGATGATTGGATGCAAAATGTTGCCAATGAAATGAATTTATCGGAGACGGCGTTTTTATTTGAAAACGAAGGTGAATTCTCACTTAGATGGTTTACTCCTGAAGCAGAAGTGGATTTATGCGGCCATGCCACATTGGCAAGCGCTCATATCCTGTTAAGCCAGCATCTTTTTCATAACCATGAAATCAGGTTTAACACTAAAAGTGGTTTGATCACTGCCAAAAAAGTCGGTGATTGGATACAGATGAATTTCCCATTAGAGATTGAACAGCCATGTGAACCACCGAATGAACTGACTAAAGGATTAGATGTCGAATTCAAATATGTCGGAAAAAACAGGCTTGATTATATCGTTGAAGTAGATAATGAAGAAGTGCTAAAAACCTTGAATCCAGATTTCAATTTGCTGAAATCAGTTCAATCAAGAGGAATTATTGTAACCTGCAAATCAGATCGTCCGAATATTGATTTTGTCTCCCGTTGTTTTTATCCCGCTGTCGGCGTAAATGAAGATCCTGTTACTGGATCAGCGCATTGCTGTCTAGGTCCATATTGGCAAAAAAAATTAGACAACAGTGAACTAAATGCCCAGCAATTGTCTAAAAGGGGTGGTTTTCTCAAACTATCAGTACTTGAAAACCGAATTCTAATATCAGGGCAGGCTGTAACAACCTTAATCGGTAAATTGAATCCATAAACAGCTATCTGGAGCTTTAAGCTCCTTTTTTATTCCCTGTTCTTAAAAAGCAGTCCACAATATGATCATTGACCAGCCCTACCGCCTGCATATAGGCATAGCAAATAGTGGAACCTGCAAACTTAAATCCCCTTTTCTTCAGGTCTTGGCTCAATTTATCGCTTACCTCTGAGGTTGCTGGCACTTCGCTGATTGTTTTCCACCTATTCATAATCGGTTTATTGTCAACAAACGCCCACAGATAACTGCTAAAACTACCAAACTCATTGATTATTTCCTGAAAAATTTTTGCATTGCTTCTAACCGAAAAAACCTTAAGCCTGTTTCTTATGATACGTTCATCTTTCAACTTTTCAAAAAGTTCTTCATCTGTGTACTTCATGTTTATGGTCCAATCAAAATAATCAAAAACTTCTCTATATCCCTCTCTCCTCTTTAGTATTGTCAGCCATGAAAGCCCGGCCTGAGCTCCTTCAAGAATCAGCATTTCATAAAGATACCTGTCGTTATGAGATGGAATACCCCATTCAGTGTCGTGGTAATGCTGGTAAATTAAATCTTCTCCTGGCCATTCGCAGCGTTTCAATGATCTATTATCAGGTATCTCCTTTTTCGTTTCCATTCTTACACTCCTCCCTGTAAACCAATGTCCTATAAGCTTCTTACTTAAACGACTCGATTAGTCTGTGCGCTGTCTTTTCATTCGTCGCAAGGGGTACATTATGGACGTCACAAACACGCAAAAGTGCTAGGATATCAGGCTCATGAGGCTGAGCCGTCAATGGATCCCTCAAGAATATAATCAGATCTATCTGTCCGGTGGCCGTCATAGCACCAATCTGCTGATCGCCACCGATAGGACCTGAAAGCATCCTGTTGACAAGTAACCCTGTCTCATCCTGAATTCTCTTGCCGGTTGTGCCTGTCGCATAAAGCGTACAAGTTTCCAGAAACGCTATGTGATCCATAACAAACCTTACCATGTCATCTTTCATCTGGTCATGGGCGATAAGTGCAATATTCATCATTCACTCCTTGTAGGTATACTATCTATCTCAGCTGCATCATAGCGGCGTTGCTTCCTCTTCTCCCTTTGTGTCCTCTATGAGAGAAGAATAAATCCAAATTGGTCATGGTGCAGTAATCCGACAAGTAGATGTTCTCAGGTTTGATCCCTTGATCAACAATCAGCTTTCGATTGATTCCGGTGATATCAAGATAATACTTGTTGGTTTCCTGTCGAAATGTGACAAGCTCATCAACGCCCACATGAAGCTCATCAAACACTGCCTTGACATCAATATCCACTTCATAACAGTCCTTGCAAATGGAAGGACCAATGGCTACCAGCAGCTCTTGAGGATTTGTCCCGAATGTCTGATGCATCGTTCTTACCATTTCACCGCAGATATCCATCGAAGTCCCCATCCAGCCGGCATGAGCCAACCCTATAACCTTACGCTCAGGGTCATAAAAATAAATGGGTGCACAATCTGCATGTGTAGTGGTCAAAGCGATATCAGGCCTGTTTGTGATCAAGCCGTCCACATCCTCATAATCCTGATCCCTAATCAGTCCTTTGCCAATATCGTCCTCAGTAACTACCTTGATATTATTATGGTGATACTGAGAAGAAATCACGACATTTTTAAAGTCAATCCCTACATTATCTGTAAAGATCCTATAGTTCTGAAAGACATTCTCTTTCTTGTCCCCTGTTGAGAATCCCAGATTCATAGACTCAAATATACCGGTACTGACGCCACCGTGTCTTGTACTGAAAACCGCTATCAAATCGCCTTTGTGCCGGTCAAATATAGGAAATGTCAAATACCTAAAATTATTTTCTATCATTTATGCTCCTGTCATTTTACACATATATTCTAAATTGTGATTGTTATTTGGTTTTGCCTGTGAAATGGAAATTATTGATTTTTATCCCTGGCACGAAGCAATTCCCAAAATAGAATGCTGTTGATTCTCTTTCTTTTGATACGTCCACAACCTGATTAAAGGCCTTCAGCATGCTTTCTGTAAAGCGCATATTGTTGACCGCCGCCACAATTTCACCGTTCTCGATCTTGAACAGACCGTCCCTTGTCAATGCTGTCAACTGAGCCTGTCTGGGATTGAGACCGTTCATATAATGGAATTTTGTAATCAAAAGTCCTGATTCGGTCTCTCTGATGATCTGATCAAGCGTCTTTTCCCCATTACCCATCACCATATTCATAGGCATCCCACCGTATTCAGGCATATTGACCGAATGTCCTGTTGTTTTGACACCTGCTTGGGCTGCGCTGGCTCCGTCATATACCAACCCTTTGGCTATGCCATGCTCAATGATCGGCACTACTTGACGGATTTCACCTTCAAAATCGAAGGGTAAAGGCATAGTGTTTTTGTCGGTGACATCATCGATGATGGTAATTTTTTCATCAAAGACTTGCTCCCCTATCCTATCGGTCAAGAAGCTGGCCTGATTAAGGACACTTTTACCCGTGAAACCCATAAAAGCCAAGTCGGATAATATGGCGCCAACAGCCAATGGCTCCAAAATCACCGTATAGGCCCCCGGTTCGATATCAATAGGATTTTGATTCATCTCAGCCTTGTCCTTCGCTCTCTTAAAAGCAACGGCCACATCGATGTTTTCGGGGGTGTTTGACAGCATCTGGGCATATCCGGTGCCACCAGTGTCAGATGAAACCAAGGCGGACAGCTCGACACCGTTGTACCTGGCAAACCGTCTGATACCTGATGAGTTTCCAAATGCAACCTGTTCCTCTGAATAAGTCAGCGCACCATATGCCATATAATTTTCAGCTAAGGTATCAAAACAATCTTTAATCAATTTACATCTATTCTCTACTGTATACAGTCGCTCAAGGTCCTCGGAAAAACTATCAGCCATTATTTCTTCTTCACCTGTTGCCAATGGCGTTGGCGCATCTCCATCAGGCAAGAATGTCAGATTTTCTTTCAACTCCGCTATCAGAATCTTCAAGCCTTCCTGGCTGTAGTCGGTAGTTGCCGATTCAATTGACTTGTTTTGATCCAGAATGTTGATGATAATCTCTGTCTTATCCTCAAATACATTTTGATGGATTTCTGAGTTCGCAAATCTGCTCAGCCCAACACCTGTTGAAAGCACCAGTACTTTTGCGCCATAAGGCTTGGTCTCCGATAACACGTCGTCTATGATTCCATATATTTGCTCTTTATTTAACATCTGCCACACCTACCTTTATCTTTCTGAATCGCGATGGCGATGAGCCATGCCCAACATGAGCGGTCTGTCCCGGTTCTCCCTTTCCGCAATTAGGTGTGCCAAACATTTTCCAGTATTTTTCGCTTGCGACACCATCACAGGCATTCCAGAACTTTGGTGTAATACCACTGTAAATAGGGTTCTTATAGATTTTGCCTGTAAGTTTGCCGTTTTTGATTTCGTAGGCAATCTCACAACCAAACTGAAAGTTCAATCGTTTGTCGTCGATGCTCCAGCTTTTGTTGGCAGACAAATACAGACCATCCTCCACTCCTGCTATCAACTCATCCAATTCAAATGTTCCAGGCAACAAATTAATATTGGTCATTCTAACGATCGGTATTCTTCCCCAGCTATCAGCTCTTGATGTCCCGTTTGATTCTTGATTCAAAATTGATGCTGTATCTCTGGAGCTGATAAAGTTTTGGAAGATTCCTTTCGTTATGATAGGAACGCGTTGCGCT
>JAUYTY010000083.1 GCA_030694905.1 Eubacteriales bacterium
CCGATAGAAAAATCCTTTGAGTTTTTAACCTTTTTGCTGGAATTGATCCCCACATAGGATACCACCATCAAGGTCAAGACTGTGCTGATCAGATACGCTCCGTTTTCCAAACTCTTATCTCCTTTACTATCTAATATTAAAAATATAGCTGGATATCGATATGATACCCAGCTGTAAACAATCGATATTAGAATGGGCCGTAATTAATCATTTGTGCAATAGCTACCAATATGATACCAACTCCAGTTAGCATAAGGACTAGCTTAGAAATATGCTTGAACCACGCTCCATATGGAATATCGGCAAATGCCAGGTAGTAAATCATTGAAGGCCAAAGCATATTTGTAATCCCATCACCAAATTGGAAAGCCAGAACTGAGGTTTGTCTGGTAATTCCAAGCACATCTGACAAAGGTATCATTATAGGCATAGTTGCGGCAGCTTGACCACTTCCTGATCCAATAAAGAAATTGATCAGGGACTGGATGATAAACATTCCGACAGCTGCGATTGATGCGCTAAGCCCCATAATAGGTTGAGATAGTCCAAAAACAATTGTGTCCAATATTGCCCCTTGCTCCAGAATCAATACGATAGCTCTGGCAAAACCAACTATCAATGCTCCAAATGCCACACCAGACATTCCTTTGGTCAAGTGACGGGCTAGCTGGTTTGGAGAGAATCCACCAACAATACCAGCTAGTAATCCAAAGCCCAAGAAAAGTGCAGCAAGTTCAGTTGTATACCAACCATATTGGATCGCTCCATAAACCAGTAAAATGATGTTTATCGCAAAAACGACAAGAACCATTTTATGTCGCGTAGTTAAATGTCCAACGTCTTTAAGCTCGAAATCGCTTGGATTTCTGTCGCCTTCATAACCATAGATGATACTCTTTGTAGGATCAGCCTTGACTTTTTTGGCATATCGCAGAATAAATATCAGTCCTATGGCTAAAAATATAACATAACAGATTATTCTGAACAGCATACCTGAAAATAAAGGTAGTTCAGCGATACTTTGTGCAACACCTATTGTAAAGGGATTAAGGAAAGCCCCTGCAAAACCAATCCATGCTGCTGTTCTAACAATGTGAAAACCAACAACTCTGTCGTATCCCAAGGCCAAGGACATGGAAATTACCAGTGGAATAAATGGAATAGTTTCCTCGGCAAATCCGAAAACAGCTCCCAACATTGTGAAAATAATGGTGACAGACACCAGAAGCAATGTGTCCTTTCCTTCCATACGCTTAACGAGATGAAGTATAACAGCATCCAAAGCGCCTGTTCCTCTAATAATTTCGATAGCACCTGATATGATAAAGATGAACGCTATGATGCTTCCTGAAGCCGCGATACCTCTTGGTATAGCCTGAAGCATTCCGAAAACACCAACTGTTTTATTATCAATCAACTTAAATGACGCTGAATCAACAACTGTTCTTCCAGATGCAGGATCAACAACTCTGTCGTAGGCACCTGATGGGATTATCCAGGTTAAGACCATCGCAACGAGAACTAAAGAAAAGATAATAACGTATCCATTTGGTTTTTTTAACCCTTCTATAAAACTGCCCTGACCGTTTGGTTTTTTTAATTCTTCTTTACTGACTTGATTGTTTGAACTCATAAATAAATTACCTCCTGTTTATCAAACTTTTTTCGATGAAAGATGTAAAAATCGCTGATGCTCTTGCATCTCCCCACAATAATTCTTCTGGATGAAACTGTGTGCCTACAATAAATTGATCACCTCTCCTTTCTATAGCTTCAATTACGCCATCTTCAGAGATGGCTGTCGCGTAAAAGCCTTCTGGTACCTGTTCAACTTTTTGGACGTGGAAACTATTAACTTTCCAATCATTCTCTTTGACAATCTGGTTAAGTAGGCTTCCGTCAACTAGATTGACCTTATGCCATGGCTCACCACCTGGTAGATTTTGTTTGTGACCATCAACCACTTCATCAGAAAGGCTACCGCCGAAGACCTCAATCAACATCTGGAATCCTCTACATATACCTAAAATAGGTTTATCGGAAGCCACGGCAGCTTGCATCAATTTCGCTTCGAAGTCGTATCTTGTCGGTTGCTGTTCACGTAAAGAAGGCATGGCTTCTTTTGTGAATCTCTTCGCATCCCCACCGCCAGTGAATAGAATACCGTCAACCATATCAACAAGTGAATCGATATCAGCGTGTGATATAGGGGGAATCAGAACCGGCATGCCTCCCGCATCGATTATGGCTTCCACATAAGGTCTTCCTGCATAGTTATAGCCTCTGCTTTCAATAGAATCATTCCAAGTTTCCACACTCCATGCAGTTGTTATGCCTATAACTGGTTTATTCATTTTTCTTCCTCCTTTTCAGGTATTGAGATTTCTATATCCAGCAAGGGCGGATATTGCTGACAGCCGAAAATATCTCCTTCGCCTGGGCTTCCGCTAGGTCTTGAACGATAGATGGTGAATTTAATGGCATTAGCAGGATCATACTCTACGAAATCACAAATTCTTTCAATTGGAATACCATATAATTTAGCCATAGTTTCGATGGTGATGGCTTTACTAGCTTTCACCATCTCATAGTTATCCTTTTCTCTAAAGATAATGTCAAATGTAATTTTGTCTGTGCCGGCGTTCTTGCTTCTTATAGTTTTAGCCAAATCAACTAATTTTACTGTTTTCATTTTAGTCTCCTTTGTTAATTACCGATTTCAATAGTTTTGACTTCAAACAACTCCATTGGATCATCAACTGGTATGATATGATCCATAGTCCATATATATGCAGGTGTGGCCTTCAAGACCTCATCTATAACAAATGCCGCTGTACCTGCGGTGCCTTTGACTTCAGGCAATCTAGCATAAAATATTTGCCGTGTTGCAATCATAGTGATTTCTTCCGCTGCTTCAACAGTTTGAGCTATACCTTCAACAATAATACACAATTCATGTGACTTCGTTTCTTTGATGGGTTCCAAATCACCCATAACACCATTTTTGCCAAATATTTTGTAGTATACTTCATAACCGGTTTCACCGAATCTTTCTTTTACCTGGTCTCGTGACCACTGAATCACCTTGTCAATGTTTTTAATCGTATAAGGATCTCGTATGCCTGCGATTCCAATAAATCTTTCACCGACTTTTCCTGAACCCTCAAGCTTGACTTTTACCGCTCCTTCTATAGGCACAAATTTCGAACCTGTAACGCGTGTCGTTTTTTCATCATACTGCTCATAGACACAATTGGTCATATCCAACATACCACCGGCGAAGAACTCAAAATAAGGATTGGTACGTTCATACATGGCATGACCGGCAACTGATGCTATTGTGCAGCGTTGATAAGGACTCATAGCTATCACTTTCACATCATTTTGGGTGATGGTGCCGATTACTGATTCCTTGGCTGCGTAAGGCTCTGCACAGAAGGAAGCACATTCTAATACTTTACCTAGGTAATAAGCTTGATCTTCTGGAAATCCATGGTAAATGGCCGGTGCTGCGAAAATAGCAGCATCACTTGAACGGCCGCCTATAATAACATCAGCACCCATTTCAAGAGCTTTAATGAACGGGTGGACGCCAGCAACCGCTACAATCCTGTTTGTTTTTTCCAAATCATCCATGTTTAGATGAGCCCTTCCGTCAAGCCCTTCTACTACTAAACCTTGTTCCATTTTGTTAATGATGTAGCTTTTATCAACTTCGGAGTAGAAATAGGCAAGCTTGAAAGGTTTTAAATTATGTTTTTTTGCTAATTCACGTATGAACTCAATATACATATCGACTCGACTGTTGCTTCCTGTATCACCTGCAGAGCCAATAATCATAGGAACATTTTGTTCTCTCGCAGCCACCAGCATCAATTCGAGATCATGCTTCTGCCATTCATGGTGGCTGGTAGAGATATCTTGACCTAAGGGAACAGGGCCTATGTCATCGCTACCTGAGTCGCAACAATAATAATCAGGTTTTGTAGCGGCGCCAATCCAGAAGCTCTCTTCTTTTGTAGGTGCAAATCCTAAATGACCGTTAGGGCATATTATTCTCAATTCCTTTTTTTCCATTGTTATCTCCTTTTATTTTACTAGTTTCAGTTTGATGATACTTTTTTAATTGCACTTTTCATGCCAATAATCATATAAAAAGATGGAAATATAATGAATTAAGGGTTAAACATATTCGATTGCAGTTATTACAGTGTGTTACAGAATCATGAACAAAGTGAAAAAAAATAAGAGCCCTTTAAATATTGCCGGGGGATCTTACTAGGGTTAATAAAATAAATCAATATGTTCTATTTATGCACATTAAAATATCGGACAAACAGTAGAGATTGTTAATTTTTTTGACACTTTTATTCGTCAATGCTGTATTCTTTTATTTTTTTGTAAAGGGTTTGACGTTTGATCCCCAATAGATCAGCTGCTTTGCTTTTATTGTGGTTTACTTTCTTGAGTGTATTCAAGATGACAATCTTTTCATAGTCTTTCAAAGTGATGGCGTCTTGGGAGATATCATTTGAATTCTCCATGTTCAAATAAGCGTTTAGATGGTCCATCGTCAGTGTTTCATCTGAAATATCCGCAATGGCGATTGCTCTCTCGATGACATTCTTCAGCTCCCTTACATTTCCTCTCCAGGCATGTGAAATCAAGAAATCCAAAGCATCCATATCAATCATTGTAATATTCTTTCCGTATTCAATATTATATTCCATCATAAAATGATCAGCCATCAAGGGTATGTCTTCTCTTCTTTCACGTAAGGGGGGTATGTGAATATGTATAACATTAAGTCGGTAGAATAAGTCTTCCCGGAAGTTGCCGAGGGCAGTTTCTTTCATAAGGTCTTTGTTTGTGGCTGCAATGATTCTCACGTTAATTTTTTTACTTTCAGTAGCGCCGATTCTATCTAATTGACGCTCTTGTAAAACTCTAAGAAATTTGACCTGCACATTCAAAGGCAGTTCTCCAACTTCATCAAGCAGTATAGTTCCCCTTTCTGCTTGTTCGAATTTACCGATTTTCTGCTTGTCAGCTCCGGTGAAGGAACCCTTCTCAAAACCAAATAACTCGCTTTCTATCAATGTATCGGGGATAGCACCACAATTGATGACGACAAAGCTTTCATCTTTCCGATCACTTTTGTTGTGAATTAGTCTAGCAAAGACCTCTTTGCCAACCCCACTTTCCCCTGTGAGCAAAACTGTTGCTTTTGTATTGGCAATTCTGTCAATCAATGTAAATATCATTTGTATCTTGGGACTTTTACCGATGATGCCTGAATGATTTGAAGTGTCATTGATTTGTCTTTTTAATCGGGTATTCTCTTCTATCAATCTTCTTTTCTCAATGGCTTTTTCTACAACTATAAGAATCTCATCAGATGTAAATGACTTTTGAACGTAATCGAAGGCACCCGCTTTCATGGCATGAACGGCAGACTTAATGTCCGCATAAGCTGTGATAAATATCACCTGAATGTTTTTGTCTATTGCCATTGCCTGATGCATCAATTCAATCCCATCCATCTGAGGCATTCTGAGGTCAGTGACGACAACGTCAATTAAGTGACTTTCTACTATCGATATAGCGGCAACACCATTTTCTGCGAGATATACATCATAACCTGCATCCTCAAATAGAATTTTAAGGGTGTCTCTGATGGACTTTTCATCGTCTACCAACAAGAGTGAATTCTTATAAAGCATCTATTTAACATCTCCTTTCAGAATAGGTAATGTGACAATAAATTTACTTCCGGTACCGTACGAGGAAGTAACAGTAATATCACCACCAGCCTTTGATAGTATGTTTTGTACGGAAGCTAAACCAAACCCGGTTCCCCTATCCTTGGTGGTGAAAAATGGGTCAAATATGCTACTGACATCAGTATCGTGAATACCTATACCAGTGTCAATGATTTCAATTATGACGTTCTTGCTATTTCTGACATAGTTGAGGTTTATGATTCGGTCACTTTTTTGTGAAGATTCAATGGCATCTATGGCATTGATCAGAAGATTCAGGAAGATTTGTTTTAGTTGATCTTTTGGCAATGCGACATGCGTGTGATGCTTTGATAGCTGGCTATTAAGAGTGATATTTTTCTTTTCGCAATCAGGTCTTATAAGGGAGAGTGTTTCTATAAGAGTTTTTAGTATGTCGGATTTACCTTCGATTTTTCTGTTTGCTTTGCCGATATCGATGAACTCATCCAAAAATTTATTGAGACGCTCGCTTTCTTCACTGATAATCATCAATAAATCTCTGATCTGTTCCTTGCTTTCCGGCTGATCTAATTTTTTGATCATCAGCTGGCTAGCTGTACGGATAGGTAAAAGAGGGTTACGTATCTCATGTGCAATACCGGCGGTGATCCTACCGACAACAGCCATTTTTTCCGTTTGAAGTATCTTTTGTTGGAGTTTTTCGATTTCCGTGTTATCTCTGAAGATGCAAATGCATCCTTTTTTTGAATTGTCATCATTGGTCAAGACAGAGGTGCTAAGGCGAATATTAACTTTGGATCCACTTTTGTGAATAAGGTAGCCCAAATTCTCAAAGAAAAAAACACCTTTGTCATAGCTTTCAACTATGTACCAATCTTGTTTATTATCTTTCAAAGGCAAAGACAAGACATTTCGTCCCAATACCTCTTTGCTGGTGTAACCGGTAATTATTTCCGCTGCCTTGTTGAACACAATGATTCTATATTCATTGTCTATTGCTATAACGCCGCTATTGATGTTTTCCAGAATATGGTTGGAGAAATTCCTGGCTTCCTTGACTTCAATATTCAATTGCAAAATGGCCGCTGCCTGTGTAGCAATGATTGAGATCAACTCTACGTCCTGCTGGCGGTATAGATTGGGCTGGTCGCTAGACATGCTCATAATGCCGACGAGATCATTTCCTACTATTAAAGGAACAGCCAGAAAAGATCTAATGATCGGATCTTCGTTGAAGAACTGTCGAACCTGAAATCTATTGGACGATAGGGCATCTGAAATCAACAGGGCTTTTTTGTTTTCAGCCACCCAACCTACAGCGCCCTCACCAATTTTGAATGGAACCCTGTCCCGAAAATTCTTTGATTTTGAGCCTTTGCTTGCAATGACTTGTAGTTCATTATTTTTTTTATCAACCTCATAGATTACAATCATACTGAATGTAACCAAACTTTCAATATAGGTGAAAATAATGTCCGATACGCCTTGAAAGTCTTCAGCGTTTGACATGTCCATGGATGTTTTGGACAGAAAATTCAAATCAATTACTTTATGCTTTCGGTGGACCATTTTTACATCAACCCCGTTTTTTCTTGCTGTTTAGTCATATTTGTACAAGACAATCTTCTATAGGTTAGATTATAATAGTTGAGCTGGTATAATGCAATGATTATGAAAATCCAAAAAACAAAAGGGACGGTTCCTTTTGTTTTTTGTTCTCTTGATTTCAGTTGCTATCTTTCCAATTTGTATTATAATATGATTATAAACAAGAGATCTAATCAATAGTTTTGAGTTGATCCGAAGACTGTAGAGTCCCTGGATAACGGTTTCTAAGGTAAAGATGGCGTTTGAAACGCCAACTGAACCCAAGAACCCTGTTGATCATTGAATTATCAGGAATCAATAGCTCCGATTCTGCTATTCCTGCATAATGCTGTGACGTTAATAGGATTGGCAGAACATTGGGTTAAAGAAGAAATTCTTTAGCCTGCCGTGTTTGCGAAGGAGTATATTCATGTTTTTATGGATATGCTCTTTTTATATTCTAATTTGTGGGGGTGAAGTCAGAATTATTTTTCAAATAGTTTGTAATAGGAAGTATTTTATATGCTTGTGAATTATGGAGGTTAATGATGAGTAAGAACGGAAAAATGCTAAAAATCAATCTGACGGATCAAAAAACGGACGTAATGACAATCAGCGACGAGTGGTACGCGGATTATATCGGTGGTGAGGGGTTTGCCGCCAAGGTTTTGTATGACCATTTAGAAGCCGGATTGGATCCTTTCAGTGAAAAGAACATGCTTGTTTTCGCCACTGGACCATTGACAGGGACTAAAGCACCTTGCTCCGGGAGGTTATGCATCGGCTACAAATCACCTTTGACGGGCACTATCGGCATGACCAATGTTGGCGGACATCTGGCACCGATGATTAAAAGGGCTGGGTATGAAATGATCATAGTTGATGGAAAGAGTGAAAAGCCGGTCTACATTTCAATCAATGACGATCAGGTGACCTTCAAAGACGCAACGAATCTATGGGGCTTGGACACAGAAGAAACAGAAGATAAGATTAGAGAAGAATTTGGCAATGATAAGGTAAGAATTGCAGAAATTGGACCCGCGGGCGAGAATCTGGTAAGGTTTTCAGCTATTATGGTCGATAAGCACAGGGCAGCTGGCAGAGGCGGTGCCGGGGCTGTCATGGGAAGCAAGAATCTGAAGGCTATCGCCTGTTTTGGAAGCGGGCAGTTGAAAGTGGATGACATTGATAGCATGAGTGATTTTGCAGCAAAAGCTAGGCAAGAATTGAATGATGAGGCCTTCGTGAGAGAAGAGCTCAAACCCTTTGGCACACCATCATTTATGGATTCCATCAACGCCCTTGGGCTGTTGCCGACAAAGAACTGGCAATATACAACCTTTGATGCCATGGATACCTTAGGCCATGCTGCATATCATGAAAAACTGAATGTCAAGGCTTGGGCTTGTTTCGGCTGTCCGATCGCATGCGGTCGCCATACGGAGATCAAAGACGGAGAATATAAGGGTGAATCAGGTGGAGGACCGGAATATGAAACCCTGGGAGCGTTGGGTTCGAAGTGCTATGTCAAGGATCTGAACGCCATCGCCATGGGTAACTACATCTGCAATCGAATGGGATTGGATACCATTTCGACAGGACAAGTCATCGCAACTGCTATGGAATGGTATGAAAAAGGTTTGATAGATGAAAAGAC
>JAUYTY010000088.1 GCA_030694905.1 Eubacteriales bacterium
AACTGAGATATTACGAACAATCGCATGAACGCTGACTGAAAAGGCTGGGCTTAACATTATTGTTGATATTTATGTTTTGTGGCCCGGCCTTTTTGGCTGGTTATGCAGAGCGTTGGCAGTATAAAATGGTTGCTTCTGAAGGCCCGCTTCTTGACGCTTTTCCCGGTGTGGACACAGCGCTGTTGGGTCATCTTTTCTTGCCCCTGCATGAACACTCGCGCGGGATGATCGCCTCGTGGCAATCTTCGACTTCAAATCGTTGAAATTTTGACAGTGGGTGTGCATGGTATCGTTTTATTGTTGAGTAGCCAAATGGTAATAATACACGAAAATACTGTAGTCATGGGCAATATATTGCCAAACAGTTTTATAAGCATGAATGATGGAAAAGCCTCACAGTCAATATTTATTGATTGGGAGGCTTTTCCATATTATGTACATAAATATGGATTGACTTTGTATCAAAAGTAATCGGATATTATCATTGCTGTAAAATGAAGTGTAGTCAACCGAATTATGCGGAAGAGTGGAAAAAATCATAAAATCTAAATAATAATGCATATATATACATATAAGCACGAGATATAAAATTATCTAAATGTATTATTTAGTCATATAAAGTATAATGTTACATCAAAAAAATCAAAATTGACGTACGCAATAGGTGAGTAGACAGTTGTTAATGAGAACGTTTGCATATTAATTATAGGAATTATACCTATATTTATTTTTTATAAAGGTTTAAAAATATTATATTAATTTAAATACGATTAAACATTGATATAAAAAGTGTTTACGTTTGACGGACGGGAAACGTATTCACGAAAAACTTTCTAGGAATATGCATAAAATTAAAATAAAAGACTTGCAATTATAAATAGGCATACTTATAATTATAAAAATATCTGCACTGCTTAAAAATGAAAATCAAGGATACTTAAGTATACTTATTGTGAAGGTCTTAAGGCTAAACAAGCTCTGTGAGCGGATGAATTTCTGTTTATGGATTGTAAATGAATAAGGCAATCAATCAAAAAAGGGGATATGGATACTGAGTTGATGGATGTGTGTATACAGAGTTTTTCCAAAGCTCAATTCAAAATAGTGGCAGTGTTAGATTATCAATCAATAGGAGGAAGGATGTATGATTAATCGTTATTATCGGGTTCAAGCGGGACCAGAGGGTTACTTGCCCCCAGCAGCGGCTTCCATGGGGGTAATGCTTCCTGAAAAAGGAGAATCCCTCGTTGAGGGAAAGATTGTCTCGGAAGAAGAGGCAATGAAAAAAATTGCTGAAAAAATAGTGAACGCAAAAAATCCAGTGTTTTTTCCAGGCCCTAATATTTTGTGGGCTTGGAATGAAAGTGTGTTGGAAAAAGCTAATGCAGTAAACGACTTGGTTCAATCTTCTGGTGCGAGAGTTATTCCCATGCCTGATTATCGACCGAAATATCCCATGATTAATCCAGAAGTGGAAATCAATCCAAATCATCCGAATTTGACCATTTGGCATAATAAAATTGATGTCTGTGTATTTGTAGGCGTGCATTGCCATTATGCAAATGTGGCATTGAAAATTATTAGAGGAGGTACGGATTGTTATACCATTGCTATCTGTGGTGAAGCAGGTCATGAGGATGCGATGATTTCTCTAAGAGATGTCAATTTGGACAAGCTAAAAAAACTTAATGGAATAATTAAGTCTACACGGGAGGAATTAAAGTGATTGATCAAAGAATTGTAGAACCTAAGCATTTGTTTTTTGAAGCCGAAAGAAAGAAAAGATTCATTACTGGGAGTGAAGCGGTTAAAGAAGCGATTAAAAGAGCTAACGTGGATATGGCTATTTCTTACCCTATCACACCTCAGTCAGAAAGCATGCATTTGGTAGGGGATTTATTTGCGGAAGGTTATTTGAAGGAATATTTCCGTGGAGAAAATGAATTTGCTGTCATGTCAGAAATAACTGGGGCCGCCATGGCTGGCGTTAGAGTGTTCACTGCCACAGGTGGACCTGGCACTTTAAGAGCTTTTGAAATGTTTCCTACTTGGGTGGGAGCCAGACTGCCAGTTGTTTGTGCTTTTTTAACCAGAGGAGTTAATTCACCTTTGACCATTCAGCCAGACACGATTGAAATGTCATTTATGTTGGATACAGGCATGTTGATGCTTCATGCTGAAGACGCACAGGATTTATATGATATGCTTTTGAAAGCATTTATTATAGCTGAGCAACCGGATGTCCATATTCCTGTCGGTGTCTTTGCGGATGGTTTCTTTGTCACACACACCAGAGAAACCATCGAGGTGGCACCAGAAGATATTAAGCTCCCCAGTTACAACCCCTATAGCTCGCCAGTTCCAGTAATGGATATGGTAAATGCTCCTGTGAGGCAAATGAGAGATCCCTTTGTGATGAAAAGCAATTTTATCAGCTATGCTGCACATGCTTCATGGCAGCAGGAAGTGTTAGCAGCAGGCGAAAGAGCTCGTAAGCATATTGATCATTATCTCAATGGTCTAGTTGAATCAGAAAATGAGGAAGCAGACATACTGATTGTTGCTTCAGGTACGGCAGTGTCTCAAAGCAGAGAAGCCATTTCTATTGCTCGAGAACAAGGAATCAACATAGGACTGGTGAAGTTGAAAAGTATTAGACCATTTCCTACTGAAGAAATCAGAGCGCTAACCAAGCATGCCAAGGCTGTCATTGTGCCGGAATTTAATCGGGTTGGATGGCTAGCTAGAGAAGTTAAATCAGCAGTCAACAATTCAGATAAGGTGATAGGTGGACCAAGAGTCTTTGGAGGAATGACCATGCCTGTGGAATTAATCTTGGATGAAATCAGGAGGTGTTTATAATGAATAATGGATTGATAAAGATATCACCGTGTTTTGAGGATGTTATGCCTCAAGAATATAAGGATTTGGTGGAACAAGGTTCTTTTGGAAAGAATTTCGGAGTTTCTGATTTAGGATCTTTCAAGGAATTGATTGAGGAGCATCCTTTGTGTGCAGGGTGTGGACTGGCTCTTTCCATGCGCTTGATTCTAGCATCTCTTCCAAATCCTGAGAATACCATTATTGTTGGATCTACTGGATGTAGTGCATTGGCATTTTCACAAGTAGCACTACATAATATCCACTCCTTGTTTGGTAATCAAAATGCTGTGGCCACAGGTTTAAAAAGAGCCTTGAAGTTAAGATTTCCAAATGAAATTAAAGATGTGGTGGTTGTTGCCGGAGATGGCGCAACAGCAGATATTGGGCTAGATATGGTCATGCAATCATGGTTTAGAAGGGAAAATATAACTACCATTATGCTGGATAATGAAGCCTATGCGAATACGGGCGGACAGGAAAGTGGTATGACTATGGAAAAAGCAGTGCTCAATATGGCTCCAAAAGGGAAGAACTTTCCAAAAGTGAACTTGGCAGATGTTGCTAGAGTTGCAGGATGCGCCTATGTGGCAACATGTAATCCAGCTAAGCCTAGGATGCTGGAAAAAATAGTGAGAAGAGCGGTTTTCACGGCCAGAGAGATAGGACCTACTTATGTACAGATTTATGCCCCCTGTCCGACTAATTATAAACTGAAGCCAGATGAGATGTTGAACACAATTAAAACGAGAGAAAAAGATGGCACCTATCCAACTAGTGAATATATTTCATCCAGTGCCAAAGAACTGTTAGAGCGCTTGGAGGGGGGAACAAACAATGAAAAATAAAATATCTATTAGGATGTCAGGTTTAGGAGGCCAAGGTGTTGTTACAGCTGCCCATATTCTGGGAGCGGCGACAACCCTGGACGGAAAATTTTGCACGGTGAATCCTTTCTTTGGAGCTGAAAAAAGACTCGCTCCTGCTGAGAGTTATGTACGTATTTCTTCTGAAAAAATTAATGAAAGAGGTGAGATTTTATCACCAAATATTATCATGATTTTCCATCCTCATGTCATTACCATGGGAAAATGTTATACAATGCCTTTTTTTGATGGACTGCATAAAAATGGGAAAATACTCATTAACTCAGATGAGCCTTTAGACTTGAGTCAGGAGGAGTTGAATAAGTTGAATCAGTTAAACGCAAAAATATATTATGTTCCTGCAACAAGGATCGCTACAGACATTGGAGGAACAGAGCTATCTACTAATATGGCAATGCTGGGTGGACTTATGGGAATCTCTGATTTGGTTTCTTATGAATCTATACAAGTTGCGATAACTGAACGATTTGATGGCGGAAATTTTGTTGCATCTGCAACAACTGCGGTGTTGGATAATGTCTTGAAAAGCAAGTACAACGAAATAGCGCAACTCGTTGAGTCAAATATGAAGGTGATGGAAGAGGCGGCGTCAGTAGTGAAAGAATTCAATTTTGCCAGTTCTATGTAAATAAAGGAGGAGTAAGTATGTATGTTTCAGTTAGGGTAGCAAAAGAAAAATGCATTGGATGTAAGATATGCCTATCTACCTGCCCGGAGGCCAATGTGCTTTTGTATATCAAAGAAGAAAAAAAGGTTATGGTCAATGAGAGCAGATGCAAAGGTTGCGGATTGTGCGTGACAGTCTGTCCTAAAGAGGCTTTAACCGTCGGTCATTAATAAATTTTTCAGGTCAAAACGAAGTGATTCAGGGAGGATCTTTCATCCTTCCTGATCATACATAATA
>JAUYTY010000094.1 GCA_030694905.1 Eubacteriales bacterium
GGGGCCACACCTGTTCCCATCCCGAACACAGCAGTTAAGCCCTTCTGCGCTGATGATACTTGGTGGGTGACTGCCTGGGAAAGTAGGTCGTCGCTGGATAAGCCAAAAAACCACCCGTCATTTCGACAGGTGGTTTTTTAATGTTGCAATGCATCAACAAAGAAAATACTATAAGATCTCGTTTTCTATGATTTGTTCATAGGATTGTCTTCTTACGACCAGTTGAGGTTTGTTATCCTTGATGACCACTACAGCTGGAAAGGGTATTTTATTGTAGTTATTCGCCATGGAATAGCCATAGGCGCCAGTCGAAAAAACAGCAAGAATATCTCCGCTTTCTGGCAGAGGACATTTCAGGTTCTTAATGATTATGTCAGTTGATTCACAGCATTTACCACTGATATAGACAACAGAGTCCTTAGGTGCATTTGCCTTATTGGAAACTATAGCATCGTATTTTGCGCCATATAATCCTGGTCTGATATTATCCGTCATTCCGCCATCAACAGATACGTATGTCCTGATTCCGGGTATTTTTTTAACATGACCGACGGTATATAGCTGAAATCCCGCTTCACCGATAATAAATCTCCCAGGCTCCATAGATACTGCAGGTCTTCTCAAATTATTATCAATGCAGAAATCAGATAGACGATTCATGATAGGATCGACAAAATCTGAAAGATTAAGTGGATTGTCATCATCTGTATATTTTATCCCAAAACCACCACCCATATTGAAATCTCTAATCTCATAATCGAATCTGGCTTTGGTTTCTTTCAACAGATTCAATACTGTTTCCAGAGCACCAATGTGAGCTTTGGTATCATGTAGTTGAGACCCAACATGAAAATGAAAGCCTAAGAAATTCAAGCTGTCACTTTTTATCGCATATTCTATCGCTGGATAAATAATATTTTCATCTAAAGGTATTCCAAATTTAGAATCCTTAGTACCTGTTGTTATGTATTCATGAGTTGAACTCAATACGCCTGGGGTTATTCTAAAAAGAATATTGGTGGAGACGCCTTTCTTCTTGCAAAGTTCATCCAAAAAAATCAACTCAGAGACATTATCAACAACAATTCTCGCAATGTTATAATCCAATGCCATTAGAAGTTCATCTTCGGATTTGTTATTGCCATTGAACTCTATTCTGTCCCTTGGGAAGCCTGCTTTGATGGCAGTGTAAAGCTCACCGCCACTCACAACGTCAAGCCACAGCCCTTCTCTTTCAATAAGTTTGCACATGTAGAGCGTACAGAAGGCCTTGCAGGCGTACGCGGCATGGGTTTCAGTGTATTTATCCAAAAAATGCGTTTTGATTTCATTGATTTTATCTATGATTTTATTTTCAGAATAGACATACAAAGGCGTGCCATATTCATTAGCTAATTGGGTAGTTGAGTAACCATCCACATGCAGTACATTGTTTTCTATATCAAACATAACAATCTCCATAATCATGATTTTAATAACCATTATAATTTGTAATGTGCATAAAGTCCATATTTAATTGTGAAACTTGTGGTCGATTCAACTTCAAAACCATTTACTTATCCTTAAATATTATGTAGTATATTAAATGTAATACAATAGCATTCAGATATAGTTTAACAAGGAGAGAACAATGACATATAGAGAGAAGGCTTTAGAAATCCATAAAAACAATGTAGTTATTGATGCCCATCTGGATCTGGGAGGGATTATTTTCGAAAAAAAAAGAAAAGGTGAGTCCAGAATCATTGAAACATACTATCTTGATAGTTTCAGAAAAGGTAGGTTTGATTTAATTGTTGCTGCGGTGTACGTCGAACCCATCTTCATCCCGGAAATGGCATTGCACGTAGCACTGAACCAGGTAAATGATATCATAGAAGAAATCGAAGCCTGCAGTGACAGTCTAATGCTCATAAAAAGCAGTGACGATATGGATACAGCGTTAAAAGACGGTAAGATTGGTATTGTTATATCACTTGAGGGGTCAGATCCAATTCTCAATGATATTGATTTATTGACGATATTCTTTAGATTAGGTGTGAGAGGTCTCGGATTGACATGGAGCAGAAGGAATTATGTCGCTGATGGCAGTTATTTTGGAGATCCTGAAGAAGGAGCAAGAGGAGGTCTGACACCCTTTGGGATACAAGTGGTCAAAAAAGCTGAAGAACTAGGGATGTTCCTAGATGCAAGCCATCTAAATGATGAAGGATTTGATGATTTGATCAAGCATACTAAAAAACCGTTAATCGCATCACACTCGAATTCTCGAGATTTAAATCAGATCAGAAGAAACCTGAATAATGACCAAATTAAGACCATAGCAGAAAGAAATGGCGTGATAGGATTGAACACCTATAAGAGCATAGTATCACTGAACAAGGATCAGCAGAATATTGGACGGATTTGTGACCACATTGAACACATCATACATGAGTCAAGTGACGAAAATGTTGGTTTTGGATTCGATTTGTGCAATCTTCTTTTTAGCTCGGGGCAGGGAGTGGATGTATTGGACAACCATGAAGAAAGCCTAAAGATCACTGAGGAACTGCTCAGAAGAGGCCACCCGGAAGAAACACTAAAAAAAATCATAGGAGGAAACTTCTACAGATTTTTTAGAAGCGTTTTATAGTTTTCCAAAGTTGAAATAAGTATGAGAGGAAAATTCTTATGAACATACAATTTACAAAAATGCAGGGATTGGGCAATGATTTTATTATTATTGACAATCGACAATACAACTTATCGTCTCAACAGCTTCAGGTATTGGCGAAAAAAATATGCGCAAGGCGTCTATCTATAGGATCTGACGGATTGATGGCATTGGAGAATACTGATGATCATACTGATTTTAGAATGATATTTTTCAATTCAGATGGCAGCATTGGAGAAATGTGTGGCAACGGTGCACGGTGCATTGCAAGATATGCTTATATTAAAGGAATAGCCGGGGAACGAATGACTTTTGACACTACAGCAGGTATAGTGACTGGTGAAGTCATAAAAGACAGAATGGTCGGTGTATTGCTGAACCTGCCGGAGATCATTGAGTTGGACAAGAAGGTTTCGGTAAATCAGACCGATTACCGCGTTTCATATATAGAACTTGGAAATCCCGGACTTCCCCATGTGTCGCTGGAATACAAAGGATTGAAAGACACCGACAACAAAAGCTTGACTGGAATTGCCACAGCGCTGCGTTATCATGACGCATTTCCTAAAGGTGCGAATATCAATTTTTACGAGATAGAGGAAGATTTGACAGTTACAGCCAGGACTTACGAAAGAGGTGTTGAGGACTTTACCTTAGCCTGTGGCACCGGGTCTGCATGTGTCGCGCTGTCTCTATATCTGAGAAAAGAGATGGAAGGAGATTTAATAAGGGTCAACGTCCCTGGAGGTTCTTTGGATATTGCAATTCGGATGAACAAAGGAAATGTAACACAGCTTCAGTTGATTGGAGATACAAACATAATTGCTGAAGGCATCGTACTGGATGAGGATTTAGTGTATTAGATTAATAGGAGGAAGAAATGAAAGTATTTATAAGTGCGGATATTGAAGGTTGCGCTGGTGTTACAAGCTGGAAAGAAACAATCCTTGGTGAGATAGAACACATAAAGGCAGCTGAGCAAATGACACTTGAAGTGAAGGCAGTTTGTGAAACATTGCTTGAAAACGGAGTTGATGAAATTGTTGTGAAGGATGCCCATGATTCAGGAAAGAATATCTTATTCGACATGCTTCCAAAAGGTGTCAAAATAATAAGACAATGGCTGGGTAGCCCTTATTCAATGGTTCAGGGACTGGATGAAACGTTTGATGCGGTCATATTTATCGGATACCATTCAGCGGCATCAATGACAGGAAATCCACTGTCACATACAATGAATACCATCATCAACAAAATGATGCTAAATGATATGATTTGCTCAGAATATCTATTGCATACTTATGTTGCAGCTGGTTTCGGGGTTCCAGTGATCTTGATATCAGGCGATAAAATGATATGTGACTGGGCGGAAAACTTCAATGAAGGCATTGTGACCGCTCCAATGAAGGAGGGTGTTGGCGACGGCGTTATCAGCCTGAACAGAGTGGATTCTTTGGATTTGCTAAAAGAAAAAACTAAGCAAGCGATTGTCAATATGGATAAATGCCATGTCGCATTACCTGATTCATTTGACGTCAGTATAAGCTACAATACTCACATGAGCGCATTGAGAGCTTCCTACTATCCAGGCGTAAAAAGAATTGATTCTTACAAGGTCAGCTACACCACTGACAATCTGAAGGATATGCTAATCACTAGCATGTTCATCATTTGAAAAAATGTGAATAATTATTGGTATGTATGCAATACTGGAGGACCTATGTCTAAAATTTTAAGAAATGATTGGGATGATGTACTATCAAACGAATTTGAAAAACCATATTATATAGAGCTTCGTAAATTTCTGATTTCGGAGTATAAATCCCGTGCCGTCTATCCTGATAAGCATGATATATTTAATGCGCTTCATTACACATCGCTGAAGGACATAAAAGTCTTGCTGTTGGGACAGGATCCATATCACGACGAGAATCAAGCCCATGGATTAAGCTTCTCAGTAATGCCGGGGCAGAAGATACCACCATCACTTCAAAACATTTATAAAGAATTGCATGATGACATCGGATGTGCCATCCCCAACCACGGTTATTTGAAAAAATGGGCAGAACAAGGCGTGTTGCTGTTAAACACAGTACTCACCGTCAGGGCACATCAAGCCAATTCACATCAAGGAATGGGTTGGGAACAATTCACAGATGCTGTCATACGTGCTGTAAATGAGCAAAATCGTCCAATAGTTATTTTTCTATGGGGAAAACCGGCACAGAATAAAAGACCAATGCTGACTAATTCTAAGCACCTGGTGTTGAATGCTCCACATCCAAGTCCTTTGTCGGCTTATAGAGGTTTTTTTGGTAGCAGGCCTTTCAGTAAGGCAAATGATTTCCTTGAAAAGAACGGTGCGGAGAAGGTAGATTGGAGATTGGGTTGAGATAAAAAAATACATAATCAAGATTTGGAAGTCTGAATCGTTGTAAAACAAGACTTTTTGCCAGTACAAATCAAAACTATAATTATGCAAATAGCGTATAAGCAAGTATTATAAATGCTTGGAGAAATAGATAAAATCACTGTCAATCATTTGACTAACCTTAAACCTGATGATACAATATATTGTGTATTCAGGTTTATTTTTTTACTTAGAAACACTATATGTTGGGAGGGTATAAAATGGCACAAATATTAAAAAGGACAGGCGAAATAGTAGATTTTAGAAGTGAGAAAATTGTTAACGCAATTATTAAAGCCATGAATGAAACTAAGGATGGCGCTAATGTCGAACTTGCTCAGTCAATAGCTAGCGATATAAGAAATATAGTGACATCGTCAAATAGAGCCACAACAGTCGAAGTTATTCAAGACATGGTGGAAGATAGGCTAATGGACAGTAGCCGTAAGGATGTTGCAAAAAGATATATTCTATACAGGTATGAAAGAGATAAGTCTAGAGATGCAAGAAAAAGACGTGATGGCAGAATATTATCCGAGGAATTCATCAGCAATTACAAGCATAAGGAATCCCCTATGAAGCAATTGGGTAACTTTGTCTATTATAGGACCTATTCAAGATGGCTTTCAGAAGAGAGAAGAAGAGAGTATTGGTGGGAGACAGTCAGAAGAGCTGTGGAGTATAACTGCAGTCTTGTTCCAACAACAAAAGATGAAGCTGAAAGGCTGTATGACAATATCTTCAATCTCAAGCAATTCTTGTCAGGCAGAACATTTTGGGTAGGTGGCACGCCAGTAGCTGAGCACTATCCCATGGCAAACTTCAATTGTGCCTTTCAAGTAATTGACAGCTTTAAGGCTTACAGGGATCTGTTCTATCTGCTTATGATCGGTTCGGGAGTCGGCGTGAGGGTTTTAAAGGATGATGTTGCAAAACTGCCAAAAATAAGAACCGACTTCGAGATTGTTCATGAGGACTTCACGCCAATCGATAAAAAGAAAAGGGAAGATAATACAAGTCTGGAATTTTTATACAACAATACAGTTAAGATTATTGTGGGAGACAGCAAAGAAGGATGGGTACAATCGCTGGGATACTTTTTTGACATTATTTATAGCAACGAGTATAGAAATATCAAAACAATCATTATCAATTACGACAATGTCAGGCCTAAGGGTGAGCAGCTTAAAACCTTTGGTGGCACTGCCAGCGGACATTCAAGCCTCAAGAACATGTTTCTGAAGATTGACAAGGTGCTTAAAAAGAGAGCTACAATTGAGGACAGTGTCAGGGTCAAATTGAAACCGATTGACTGTCTGGATGTTGCAAATATTATTGGTGAAAATGTTGTCGTAGGAGGTGTCAGAAGGACTGCCGAGATTGTCTTGATCGACCCGGACGATAAAGAGTGCATGGAAGCTAAAAACAAGCTTTATAAACAGATTGATGGACAATGGATTGTGGATAAAGACATCATACATAGACAGATGAGCAATAACTCCATCTACTATAAGGAAAAACCTTCAAGAGAAATGCTGCACTGGCAAATTCAGCAAATGCGGTATTCCGGAGAGCCTGGATGGGTCAACGAGACAGCCGGTAAAAAAAGAAGAGACAATATGAACGGGGTCAATCCATGTGGGGAGATACTGCTCGATTCCAATGGCTTGTGCAATCTGACAACTGTGAACGTCTTTGCTTTTGTCAATGAAGACGGATCTTTAGACATTGATGGATTGCTTGATGCTCAAAGACTTTCAGTCAGATCAGCCTATAGGATGACTTGTGTTGAGTTGGAAATCCCGGCCTGGGATTCTGTTCAACAAAGAGATAAATTGACGGGTTGTTCACTGACAGGCTGGCAGGACATGGTCAACGCCTGTAAATTGGATCGAAAAGAACAGGCTGAAGTCCTTGAAAAAATGCGTAAGGCCGCGAAGGATGAGGCTGCCAAATATGCTGTGCAAATAGGTGAAAGCGCTCCTATTCTGGTTACAACCGTAAAACCTGAAGGGACCTTATCGCAGTTGCCTATCGTATCAAGCGGTGTGCACTATTCCCACTCTCCATATTTCATAAGGCGAGTCAGGGTTAATGCCCATGATCCTATGGTTAAGGTGTGTGAAGACCTTGAGTACCCTATCTTCCCGGAAGTCGGGCAAGATGAGGCAACCTGCACGACAAAAGTAATAGAATTCCCAATAAAATCGCCACCTGGCAAAACGAAATATGACGTTACAGCCATAGAACAGCTAGAGGATTACAAATTGTTTATGGAACACTATGTAGACCATAATTGCTCTATAACAATCCATGTTCGCGACAATGAGTGGGATGGGGTCGAGGAGTGGGTCTGGGACAATTGGGATGATGTGGTTGCGTTATCGTTCCTGTCACTTGATGATAGCTTCTATGAGCTACTACCTTATGAGTCGATAGACGAGGCAGAGTACAATGAGAGGGTGTCTAAAATGAAACCTTTCATACCATCATTGCTTAATAAATATGAAGCAGTTGAAACAAACCTGGATGTTGGCGATGAAAGCTGTGACAGTGGTATCTGCCCAATCAGGTAAATTATTGAATTAAAAGAGAGTGAAAGCTCTCTTTTTTGCTTTTTGTTGACAAAAGCCATATCATACGATATCATATTTCAGTAACAATTGTATCTTAATATACCATTAATAAAGACATTGATTGGAACAGTAGCCTTAGTGAAGTTTTCAGAGACATGGTCCTTGGCTGGAAGACCATCAACAGACTTAAGGTAAAAATCATCCATGAGTCGGATATCAGAAGTGAGTAAGATATCCCGTGATAAGCGTTAATTATTTGAGCGGCAGGTTTCTTGACCTGCAACCTGGGTGGTCCCGCGGAGAATTTCGTCCCTGATTTCAGAGGGATTTTTTTATTTCTATCCGATGACTAACAGTGCTAAGACTCCCACTTTCATCAGTGGGAGATAAGCACTGAAGAGTCCCTGGATAACAGTTTCTAAGGTTCAGATGGCGTTTGAAACGCCACCTGAACCCAAGAACTCTGTTGAAAATCAATCAATAACAACAGTTAAGCCAATGGGAGGATTAAATGAAACAGATATTCAAGAACATTTCGGCAGCACCGTATAACCAATATGAGAAAGAAATCAGAGATCACTGGGATAAAGTTGATATTCTCAATCAAAGTGTTCAAACGAGAGAAGATAGGGAAAGCTATATTTTTTACGAGGGGCCCCCAACTGCCAATGGCAATCCGGGAATTCACCATGTCATAGCCAGAGCCCTAAAAGATTCGGTCTGCAGGTATAAGACCATGGAGGGGTATCAGGTCAAAAGAAAAGCCGGCTGGGATACTCACGGTCTTCCCGTGGAAATTGAGGTTGAGAAGCAACTGGGCTTAAACAACAAACAAGACATAGAAGCATACGGCATTGACAAGTTCAATCAGAAATGCAAGGAATCTGTATTCAAATATGAAAATAACTGGCGAGAGATGACTGAGAGAATGGCGTACATGATTGATCTTGACAATCCATACATCACGCTAGAAAATGATTACATTGAGAGTGTATGGTGGATTTTGGACAAGATGAATAAAGAAGGTTTCATATATGAAGGGCATAAAATCTTGCCATATTGTTCAAGATGTGGAACCGGATTAGCTTCCCATGAGGTCGCACAAGGCTATGAAGAGATAAAAACGGCGACTGTCTATGTCAAGTTCAAGAAAAAGGATGCGGAGGAGTATTTTCTTGTTTGGACAACCACGCCATGGACATTGGCTTCAAATATTTGCTTGACAGTTCATCCTGATGAAACCTACATCAAAGCAAAAACAGAAGATGCAGTTTATATACTTGAAAAAAAATCGGCAGCGAGAGTTTTAAAAGAAGAATATGAAATAATCGAAGAAATAAAAGGCAGGGATCTGGAGTACCAAGAATATGATCAACTGATTCCATTTGTTAAAACTGATAAAAAAGCCTTCTATGTCACCTGTGGCGATTATGTGACCACAGAGGATGGAACGGGTATCGTTCACACAGCACCCGCCTTTGGCGAGGATGATTATCAAACTGGACTTAAGTACAATTTGCCGATTCTGCAGCCCGTTGATGAAACAGGGAAATACATCGATACGATATGGAAAGGTAAATTCGTAATGGATGCCGATCCTGAAATCATTGAATGGCTAAAAAAAGAAGGGAAGCTATATAAGAAAGAAGCTTTGCTCCATAACTACCCCCATTGCTGGCGATGCAGAACGCCATTGCTCTATTATGCAAAACCTAGTTGGTACATAGCTATGACCAAGCTTAAGGATAAATTGATAGAGAACAATAATTCCGTTGAATGGTATCCTCCTTACGTTGGTGAGAAACGGTTTGGCAACTGGCTCGAGAATCTAAATGACTGGGCGATATCAAGAAGCAGATACTGGGGAACACCTTTGCCACTTTGGACATGCCAATGTGGACATATTGAGAGCGTCGGATCCAGAAAAGAGCTCATAGAAAAAGCTATCGAGGACATTGGTGACGAGATTGAGTTGCATAGACCATACGTCGATGATATACATTTTAGGTGTCCGGAATGCGGTGAAACCATGGAAAGGGTCAAGGACGTTATCGACTGTTGGTTTGACAGCGGGGCAATGCCTTTTGCCCAACATCATTATCCCTTTGAGAATAAGGATAATTTTGATGAGTTATTTCCAGCGGATTTCATTTGCGAAGGAATCGATCAGACCAGGGGCTGGTTCTACTCTCTAATCGCCATTTCAACATTTGTGAAAGGTGTCTCCCCTTACAAGCGAGTTCTTGTCAATGATTTGATATTGGATAAGTTTGGAAAGAAAATGTCCAAATCAAAAGGCAACACGGTAGATCCCTTTGAAATGTTTGATAAGTACGGAGCGGATGCCTTAAGGTGGTACTTATTATACGTATCGCCCGCGTGGACACCGACAAAATTCGATGAAGATGGGTTAAAAGAAGTGCTGAGCAAGTTTTTTGGGACCATCAAAAATGTCTACAATTTCTTTACGCTATACGCCAACACCGATGAGATAGATCCTAAGGATTTCTTTGTCCCTTACAGCAACAGACCTGAGCTGGACAGATGGATTCTGTCGAAATTCAACAATCTCACAGGCTATGTAAGAGAAAGCATGGCACAGTATGACCAAACCAAGTGCGTCAGGGCTATCCAGGAATTTGTAAATGAAGATTTGTCAAACTGGTACATCAGAAGATCCAGAAGAAGATTTTGGGCTACTGAACTGACAGAAGATAAAAAATCAGTATACAATACGACAATGGAAATACTGATAGGCGTTTCTCAACTGATGGCACCATTTTCGCCATACCTATCAGAGGAAATCTATCGAAATCTAACCGGTGAAATATCAGTACATTTAAGCTATTTGCCGGAAGTCAATAAAGATCTTATTGATCTGAATACTGAAAAAAGAATGGACTTGGTTAGAAACCTGGTAACTCTGGGAAGAGCAGCAAGGGAAACAGAGAGAATCAAAGTCAGACAGCCTTTGCAAAAAATACACATAGATGGAGAGTTTGAGGAAGTTATATCAGACCTCACGCCATTGATTATGGAAGAGCTTAATATAAAGGAAGTTGTGTTTGAAAAGGATCTGAATGCGTTCATGAATTTTAGCCTCAAGCCTAACTTCAGAACAGCAGGCCCCAAATTGGGTAAAAACGTCAAGGCTTTTGCAGAGGTTTTATCAGAATCGAATGCCATTGAAATCATCAACAGGGTTCAAAATGGTGGGACTATAGAATTGGTTGTGAATGGTGAAGCTGTAAGCGTAACAGAAGATATACTGGATATTCGAATCACATCCAAAGAAGGGTTTAATGTATCGATGGCTAACAACCTGTTTGTCATACTGGATACCAATATTGATGAAAATCTACTGAATGAAGGCTATGCAAGAGAGTTAATATCCAAGATTCAACAGATGCGTAAGAATAACGGGTATGAAATGATGGACAATATCAAGGTATTTTTCAAGGGACCTGAAGAGATAGTCGAGGCAGTGAACAGATACAGAGACTACATTATGAAGGAGACTTTGGCCGTTGAAGTGATTGAAACATCAGCACTTGATTGTGAAGTACAGAATCTCAATGGCCATGATACCTGTATAGAGCTTGAAAAGATATAAAAAAATAACCCGACATTGTCGGGTTTTATTTTATTGATTCTAGTATTCTTGTCTAAAAGATCTTTCGTACATTTCACATTCTTTCTGAATGCACTTGTTGTTAACATTGTGTATGCAGGTAATCGTACCACAAGCTTTGAATTTTGTTTTATTGACAGTTGATTTTTTTGAGCTTTTGCTATTCATTATAATACCTCCAATAAATTTTTATATCAATGCTCCTGGATAAATAACCTTTCGTACATATCGCATTTAACAAGCAAGCATTTGTTGTCAATATTATGAATACAACTTACTGCCCAGCAAATCTTAAATGCTATTTTTGCAACATTACGATTATTAGCCTTCAAGCTGATCTTCATAATTTCAACCTCCCTCACTCGGGATAATTGAATTATAGCATCAAAAATGCAAGTTGTCAAACTATAATTGCATAAAAAAATAAAAAAAATA
>JAUYTY010000099.1 GCA_030694905.1 Eubacteriales bacterium
CATCGAAGAGGAAATGAAAAAAATCGTCAAGGAAGATCTTAAGGTTGAAAGATTTGAATTGCCAAGAGACGAAGCGATCGCTTTCATGGCGGAGAAGGGTGAAAAGTATAAGGTAGAGCTCATACAGGATCTCCCGGAGGACACGATTATTTCCTTCTACAAGCAGGGTGATTTTGTGGACCTTTGCGCAGGACCGCATCTGGACTCGACCAAAAGGGTAAAATCATTTAAGATTCTGAGCCTTGCCGGCGCATATTGGAGAGGCAGTGAGAAAAACAAGATGCTTCAAAGAATCTACGCCACTTCCTTTGAAAAAAGCAAGCAGTTGGAAGAGTATCTACACAGATTGGAAGAGGCCAAGAAAAGAGATCACAGAAAGCTTGGAAGAGAGCTGGATCTGTTCTCAATGCATGAGGAAGGACCCGGGTTTCCATTCTTCCATCCTAAAGGCATGATCGTCAGAAATATTCTGGAAAACCTTTGGAGACAGGAGCATAGCAAAAGGGGATACGGAGAGGTCAAGACGCCGATTATCCTGAATGAGGAGCTATGGCACAGATCCGGACACTATGACAACTATAAGGAAAACATGTATTTCACTAAGATAGATGGCGAGGACTATTCAGTCAAGCCCATGAACTGTCCGGGAGCCATGTTGATTTACAAGAGCAATATGTATTCATATAGAGACCTGCCTTTGAGAATGGGTGAAATGGGTTTAGTCCATAGACATGAGATGTCAGGGGCGCTTCACGGGCTGATGCGTGTCAGGAGCTTCACGCAGGATGATGCCCATCTGTTCATGACATTAGATCAGTTGAAGGAAGAAATCAAAGGTGTGGTCAAGTTTACAGATGATATGTACAGGATATTTGGATTCAAATACCATGTGGAGCTATCCACCAGACCAGAGAAGTCAATGGGAACCGAAGAGGAATGGAACAAGGCCACAGAGGCACTGCAAACCGCCTTGGATGAGATGGGTGTCAAATACATCATCAATGAAGGCGACGGCGCATTCTATGGACCGAAAATAGATTTCCATCTTGAGGATGCCATCGGCAGAACATGGCAGTGCGGCACTTGCCAGCTGGATTTCCAGATGCCTCAGAGATTTGAGCTGAGCTACGTCGGACCAGATGGTGAAAAGCACACGCCAGTCATTCTGCACAGAACCATTTTCGGCAGTATCGAAAGATTCCTAGGGATTCTGGTGGAGCATTATGCAGGCGCATTCCCAACCTGGCTGGCGCCTGTGCAGATCGAGATTATGCCTATATCGGACAAATTCAATGACTATGCCAAAAGGGTAAAAGCAGAGTTGTTGGAAAGTGGATTTAGGGTTGAGACTGATCTAAGATCTGAAAAGATTGGCTATAAGATCAGGGAGGCTCAATTGCAGAAAGTGCCATATATGCTGGTCGTCGGAGAGAAAGAGGCAGAAAGCGGCGCTGTTTCTGTCAGAATAAGAGACAAAGGCGATGTAGGAAGCATGACAATTAAGGATTTGGTTGACATAATATCGCAAAAGATAATCAGCAGGGAGAATGATTCTCCAGGCGTAGAATAAAAGAATGAAAGAAAGTGCCACGCATTCTGGGATGGGTGGCACTTTCTTCTTTTACTGATATCCGATGACTAACAGTCCCTGGATAACGGTTTCTAAGGTTCAATTGAACCGGTCGTTTTGTTGGTTACAGTGAATATTATAACATAATTTCCAATCTTTAATCCGATTCTAATTTTAGATTAAGCGACTCCTAATAACAATGAAATATAATTGAGACAAATCAAATGAGGAGGTAACAAAAATGAAAATTACACTGGAAATGATTGATGAGCTGAGAAGCAGAGTCAATGTCACTTATGAAGAAGCTAAAGAAGCTTTGGAAAGAACTGAGGGAGATGTGGTAAAATCCATCATCCTTTTGGAAAGACAAAAGAAAGGCTATAAGGACAGCAAGCAAGCTAAAAAAGCGAAAGCCAACACAGGTGCCAATAAAGCCCTGAACACTTTCTTGTCAACAGATTTTGTTCTGAAAAGAACAGATAAGATCTTCTTGAATATTCCCCTTTGGATCGTCATGCTTGTTGGATTGTTCACCATGCCATTCAGCATAATCCTATTGGTTGTTTTGCTCTTGGTCGGGTATCAGATGAGAATTGTGACAGGAAAGAAAACAAAATTCGACATCAACAAAAATGTGGATAAGATGACTAAAAAGTTCAAAGAAACCACAGACAAGATCTTCGAAGAAACTGAAGAGAGAAGAGCTGCAAGAGACATGGAAGAAGACGAATCAGAAGATGACACCAACGAAGAAGACGAAATAACAATCGAATAAAAAATTTTGAGCTTAGCTCAAAATTTTTTATTTATTTTAAACAATCATGTTATAATAATTAAAACAAATATATGGATGGTCAGGTGGTTGTATGGATAAAAAGAAAATTCTAATCATTGAAGACGAGAAAAAAATCGCCAGATTCCTGGAGCTGGAATTGGATTATGAGGGCTATCAGGTCGAGATAGCATACGATGGAAGAGAAGGCCTGGATAAGGCCATGCAGCAGACGGCAGATCTGATTGTTCTCGATCTGATGCTTCCGGGGTTGAGCGGGATAGAGATTTGCCGCCGGATCAGGCATTCTTCTGATGTTCCAATAATCATGCTGACTGCAAAGGATGATGTCTCGGATAAGGTGACAGGACTTGACGTTGGCGCGGATGATTACATGACCAAGCCTTTTGCCATTGAAGAGCTGCTGGCAAGGATCAGAGTGCTTCTCAAACGCAAAAATAGGGAAGAGATCAATAATATCGAGAACAATAACAAAGACATTTTAACCTATGGCAAACTGAAGCTGTTCAAGGACAACTATCGTGTAGAGTACAACGATGATCTCATTGACCTTACAAAGAAGGAGTTTGAGCTTCTTGAGTATCTGATGATCAACAAGAATATTGTTCTTTCCAGAGAAAAAATCCTTGAGAATGTCTGGGGCTATGATTATTTCGGAGAAACAAATCTGATTGACGTCTATATACGGTATATAAGAGGAAAAATTGACCAAAAATATGATATTGAACTGATCAAGACAGTCAGAGGGGTAGGCTATATCATAAGAGACCATTAACCGGGTGAGACAATGACAATAAACAAAACTAACAATAAAAAAAATATGAATATACTTCTAATTCCTGTTGTTGCGATAGGGAGATTTTTTAGTAACCTGAAAAAGAAAATAAGAATGTCCATATCCTTTAAGATTTCTGTCACTTATATGGCCCTGTATCTGCTGGCGATCACCATTGCCATTCTAGGAACAATAATAGGCTATATGAGTTATAAAGCCATGGAGCTGGAAAGAATCGGGGACATATACAGCAAACTGATTATCAGCAAGACAATCGACAAGCAGGAAACATTGGAAGACTATCTGATTGATGAAAGGTTGAGCGGGGTATTGATTTACGATTCCGATTTCAACCAGATTCTGAATACAAAAAACTACGAAGATGTCTATATCAACAATACATTCTTTAAGCTTGAGACCATGCTTAGAGAAGAGATATATGTGTTTTCAGCAAGCCTTTATGAACAAGAACAGATCTACTATATCAACATATATTTCAATGCTGGAAAGATCATCAACGAGGCAATGGTTATCGGCGTGCTTGTGAGCCTGGCGGGACTGTTGGGTTTTATCATCATAGCCATTGTCGGGCCGGGAGTGAGCAAAAAGCTTGTTAAGCCAATTGGTGATATGACCGAGGTGGCCAGAACCATATCGGTCAACAACATCAATACGCGACTGAATGTCAAAGCTTCACAGCATGAGCTTAGAGAGCTTGCAGAGACATTCAACAATATGATGGACAGGATTGAGGAGGACTATCTGAGGCAGCAGCAATTTGTGTCGGATGCATCCCATGAGTTGAGAACCCCGATAGCGGTACTGAAGGGCTATACGGATATGCTGGATCGATGGGGCAAAAACGACAAGGCAATACTGGATGAATCCATCATAGCCATCAAGAATGAGGCCAACAACATGCAGGATCTGGTTGAAAAGCTGCTTTTCATTGCCAGAAACGACAAGAAAAGCCTGAAGCTGTCTAAAGAGGAATTCAACGTCAATGAAATAATCGAAGAGGTCTATAAGGAGACTACTATCATAGACGAGAAGCATGATATCAGCAGCCCGCCATGTCAAGGCGCGCTTATCTTTGCCGATAAGAACAGAATCAAGCAAGCGGTGAGAATTTTTGTTGAGAATGCCAGAAAGTTTACCCCAGATGGTGGCAAAATAGAAATCTACTGCTCCCTGGATGGCGAGTTTATCGCCATCAATGTGAGAGATTCGGGCGTAGGCATCAAAAAGAAGCAGCTTAAAAAGATTTTTGACAGATTTTACAGGGCAGAGGAATCCCGTGAAAAAGAAACCGGAGGACATGGACTTGGCTTGGCTATCGCAAAAATAATTGTTCTCGGACACAGGGGGAAAATCAAGGTAAAAAGCGTTTACGGAGAGGGCTCGGTCTTTACAATATTGCTTCCCTATATTAAACTGTTAGATGATTCTATGAATCAAACTATAAAAACAGCTCAAGGAGGTACTGAATGAACAGAAAGGCAGACATAGGCATATTCGGCGGCTCAGGTTTTTATAATTTGCTGTCGGATATAGAAGAGATTGACATTGAAACACCTTTCGGCAAGACAAGCGACAAAATCGCATTGGCGAAGTATAAAGGCAAGACCATCGCCTTTTTGCCAAGACACGGCAAGGACCATTCCATACCGCCTCATCTCATTCCATACAGGGCTAATATTTTCGCCATGAAAGAGTTGGGCGTGTCATGTATCATATCACCCTGCTCCTGTGGAAGCCTGAGAGCCGAGATCAAACCGGGAGATTTTGTCATAAGCGATCAATTCATTGACAGAACCAACGGCAGAGCCGACACCTATTACGAGGGGCCTGATGTCAGGCATGTCTCTCCAGCCCACACCTACGACGACGGGTTAAGAAATGTCGCCATAGACGCTTGCAAACGCCTTGGCATACCTGTTCATGAGAAAGGAACCATAGTGGTCATCAATGGTCCTAGATTCTCAACCAAGGCAGAGAGCAGATGGTTCAGCATGATCGGAGGCGATACGGTCAACATGACACAATACCCTGAGGCCTATCTGGCTCTAGAGATGGAGATACCTGTTGTCAATATTGCCCTTGTGACCGATTATGATGCCGGTTTGGAAGGAAGAGACGACATCAAGCCGGTCACTATGGAAGAGGTGTTTAGGGTTTTCAATGAGAATCTTGCGAAGCTGAAGGAACTGATTTTTGAAATGATAGAAACGATATAATCCCATGAATGAATTAGATGCCATAGAGTT
>JAUYTY010000023.1 GCA_030694905.1 Eubacteriales bacterium
TGACTCCCTCATACTGCAGTGGGCATTCCTGTCCATGACCCTAAGAGGCACAGTAGTGTTTATGCCACTGATCGCCATATTGATTCTGAAGGAAAAGACACCAAGGCAAGCAGGCCTTATATCCATGATAGTGGCACCTACTGTTACTATTCTACTAAGTGTATTAAAGCTGACATCTATTGATCCTCTATATATAGGAATGGGTATAAGTACACTGATTATTGTTGGGTGTTATCTGATAACTAACAGTGCTAAAACTCCCACTTCTAAAAGTGGGAGTAAAGAACTGTAGACTCCTTGGATAACGGTTTCTAAGATTCAGATGGCGTTTGAAATGCCATCTGAACCCAAGAACCCTGTTGAAGAGAGACAAAACCGTCCTTTGATGAAAATCAAGGGCGTTTTTATTTAAATGAAGTCGTTTTTAGACAAAAAATGAAATAAAACATGGCACGAATCATGACAAAAATTTTGACATTGAAAAATTTCATATTTTAGCTTTCTCTATGATTAACGCTAATTATTTTGGGTATAATAAATCCAAATTAAAAGAATTTATCCGATGACCAACAATGCTAAAACTCGCACTTCTAAGAGTGAGAGATAAGCACTATAGAGTCCTTGGATAACGGTTTCTAAGATTCAGGTGGTGTTGAATAATGTTACAACATTCGAGTAATGGTCTTAACTCCTCGTAAAACAGTTCTCCTGGATGTTATTTAAAAATGCAAGTTGGATTTAGAAATCACTTAGTTATATAGTGAAGTAGATGGAGGAATTATGATGAGTAAGATTGTATTAAAGAATGCTATCATTGCAAAGCTATCGGAAATAGGGATCACACCTATTGTGGATGAATCATCTGATTTGGTGGTTGAATGTGAATTTTTAGATGCAAAATGGTCTACCGGCAAAAAGAAAATCGAATATCATAACTCGGCATATCTCAATGAAGATGAGCGTGTTTTGTATTATTGGGAGACAACTAAAGAAACCGGTTCGGGTTTATCTTTTGGAGGAAGCAGTGGATCATCCTTTCAATCTGGGAAGACTATATTACGAAAAGTAAAAAGTATTCAATATGGAGCGGATGGAAAGGCCTATGAATACGATCTTGACCTTGGTCAAATTACTAAAGCATACAAAGAAACTGCCAAAGATAATGGCTGGCAATTCAAAGTTGTTTTAAAAAAGGATAAGGCGGAATTTCCTGCAGGATATCACCCAGCTCCAACTCATATTAAAACATCAACTTCTATCCCTGCAACTGATTATTCTAAAACAGATGATTTCTTCTATTGCCCCAATTGCGGCACAAAGCTTCCCGCAGGAAGAAAATTCTGTCAGAATTGTGGTGCTAAAACAGAGGCATCCGATGTGGAAAAGATATTCATTCCCTCTGAAAAACCCCAAAAAGAAAAAAGGCAAAAGATAAATAAAGAAAAGAAGCCTAAGAGGAAGGGATGCTTAATAATTTTTATCATTATTTTGATTCTATTCATTATTTCGCTGATGATGCTCAGTCTGGATGAAGAAATAGAACCCACTGCACTTGATGTTAATGAACGTGAAGGGGTAACAGTTTCCATATTGAGTGGGAACCTTGGCGCAGGAGACGAAATCCAAATTGCAGAAGTAAGAGAGGATGTCGGGTTAAATACAGAAGACTTTGAAGGGACAGCTTATGAAATTAGCCTACCCGGCGATGCCACCTTGATTGGCACGGCAGAAATCACATTACCTTTTGACATGAATAAATTATCAGATGGGATCTCCTTTCAGGATGGAATCGCAGCTGCCTATTATGATGAAACTACTCAAAATTGGGCCTCTATACCTTATGTTGTAAACGATGATGATCAAACCGTCACCATTTACACAAACCATTTTTCAAGATACGCTGTGGTGTATTATCAAGATGGACGATCTGGCCTTAGCGAGAGGTTGCCTCAATTCGACAACCTTGGACCATCACCCTATAGCGTGGAACAACTAACAAGCATTTTAAGTGAAATGGATCAAGGAATCTCTGTTGGACCCACAGCTCTAGATGCAGGATGGAGCAGCTTTACTTCATACTATGGATTGTCAGGAGCTACTGCAGATGTTCTGGCTAATCTAGGAGACAATACGCTTATCAAGTCTATTTCAGAGAAGATGTCACACGTCGGTGCAGCCTTTGCAATCGTTCAGTTGGCAATGGATGTGGCTAATGGAGATAATAACGCTGCCGTCAATCATTTGATTAAGAACTCCGTTTTTTACACTGGCTCGACTATGGCAGGAAACGCGATAGCTATAGGTGCTGCTGGTGCAACAATCATGGATGTGGCACTTAATCAATACGCAGAAGAAGCTTTTGATAAAAACCTTCAAAAATGGCAGGATGCTTATTGGAGTTACTATACAACCGATTCCAAGATGCAACGGACAGCTTCCGATTGGTACCATATTATCGAAAACCTTCAAAAGGCTTCAGGTTCTGCAGAAGATTTTAAAGCTAAGTTAGATCAGGAAGTAACCATTTATTGTGATAAATTTTGGTACGATGCTGAGGGATACGCTTATGTTGCGGAAAAAACAGAAGGAATTAGAGGATTTGGTGCCGGTGGCGAATTTACGCAAGAAGTCACTAAACTTCGGGACTGGCTGAAAAGTTATGTTTATACACATACTATAAAGCAAACGATGGAACGTTTTGCAATGAATTTGTGGATTCAAGAATCGATTAAGGCAGATAAGGCACTTCTAGAAGTAAAAAAACAAATGAATAAAGAGTACAGTATAAGTGTCAATCTGGCTAATTATCAAAATGTAGAAAATCTTTCAAACACAAAAGTAGCATTTACAAATAGTGAGGGAGAAGTGATCCACAGCCAGAGCTTCGATGCGAATGGAAAAGCAACTCTTGAAATGTCGTTGTTAGGATTTTTAAAGGCAAAAGGCCCAGTCAATGTCACTGTATCTGTGCCTGCCCAGGGAAATACACCTGCCTATAGCACAAGTCTTACATACCGACTAAGCGGACCCAGTACTGCTCTGACGGCTAATTATATTCCACAGGAGCAACCTCCTGAAGATACAGAAGATGTTCCGACGCCAACGACACCAACAGCGCCACCAACACAACCACCGACAACAACGCCACCAACACCACCACCGACAACAACGCCACCAACGACGACGACACCAACGACGACGACACCACCACCAAAGGAATATGATTACCAGGCAGCTCTTGCAGCGTGGAGTTCCGATTTTGCGGCATCACAGAATGCCAAGACTTATGATGATGGTAGTTGTAAGACAACCTGTACTTTCGAATGGGTTCTTGCCCCATATATCAAGGATGGACAGGTTTATGGAGCCAGCAGACTCTATTATAACGACAGTTATTATGCCGGTCCAAAGGCTGGAACCAGCGCTTATTATGTTGCAAGCGAGGTTTACGATGCTGCCAATCCGGGTGTTTTTATGACCTTAAATGATCTAAAAAAAGCCTACCCTAATTATTAGAAGTAGTTTGGAAGTTCCTTTTTAAATCACACTATTGAACCCACATAGATACAATTCGAAAAAGGATTGTATCTTTTCTTTGTTTGCACTAAAAGTGCAAAAAGTCATGGTACTAAATGACCTATGGTAGATAGTATTATTTTAGAAAAATCATATAATGTAAGTATAGATTATGAAATGGAGAGGTGCTAAATATGAAAAAGAAATTGGCAATGAAATTTATGATTGGATTACTGATAATGATGATGCTGTCAGTTGGATGCAGTACCAATGCGCTATTGGATTACAACAACGCAGTAGGGAAGACAGAGGATATCACTAGAGGGAGAATGAGTTTGTCTATAAAGGTTGATAATACCTTTAGTACCGATGGGCTTTCGGAAGAAGCTATCAGCAATCTGAAAAATTTTGAGAAAATTGAGATGTCCATGATATCAAGCTTTGATAACAATCAGATTAAATCAGTCAATGATGTCTATATGAATCTGGGTGGCATGGGTATAGATGCCATGATTTATTCAATTGAAGATTATGCCTACATAAGGCTACCGATGATCAATGGGTATATCAAGATAAATCTGGATGCGTTGGACATGTCGATGTCAATGGACTCATCAGGCACTGAAAGCCTCATAAGAAGGGTTACAAAAGAATGGACAGATCTATTGGAAACGGAGAATGTGGTGAAGGGTGAAAAATCCATAATGACGACAGAGGATGGGGAAGTGAAAGTAACAAAATTCACTGTCAGTCCAACTGAGGATCAGCTAAGGTTGCTGCTCAAGAAAATAATAGCGATTGTGAGATCTGAAAAAGAAGTGTTGGCGGATTTTATCCAGTTTGCAGACACTGATGGCGGTTTAGACTTTGATACGTTGGTCAGAGGCATTGAGCAGGAAATAGAGGAAATGGAGAAAATCACATTCAATAGTGTGGCATTCATCGACATAGATGGCTATATTGTAAAAGAATCGATAGAAATACATTTTGAGAACTATGATCCAAAACCTGGTCAGGTAATCAAAAGAACAGTTGTTATCAGTCAGGAAAATTGGGATAATGAGATGGAGCAAAATATTGTCATCCCTGATATCGCGCCAGAAGATCTGGTTGACTTGAATGAAGCCGAAGACCTGTTTAGGAATTTTCGATAATTGTGTGTTGAAGGAGAGATAAAATGTTAGAGATAAACAATCTATATAAGCATTTCAATAAGACAAAGGCTGTGGATGGCATCTCATTCAAACTGGAGAAGGGTGAAATATTAGGACTCCTGGGACCTAACGGCGCTGGCAAATCCACCACCATCTCTATGATTGCAACCCTAATAAGGCCAGATGAGGGAACAATACTGTATAAAGGCGAGGATATCGTCAGAAAACCAAAAAGCATTCAATCAAATCTGGGATTTGTTCCTCAGGAGATTGCGCTCTACCCATCACTTACAGGCATGGATAATCTGAAATTCTGGGGAAAAACCTACGGACTCAAGGGCAAAGAACTGACGAATAGAATAGAAGAGGTTTCGGAGATTATTGGAATAAGCGACAGATTAAAAGACAGAGTAGACAAGTATTCCGGCGGTATGAAAAGGAGACTCAATATCGGTTCGGCGCTATTACATAATCCGGAGCTCATTATTCTTGACGAACCTACAGTGGGAATAGACCCTCAATCAAGAAGCCATATACTGGATGCGGTTAAGAAAATCAATCAGATGGGTTCAACCATTATCTACACCAGCCATTACATGGAAGAGGTGGAATATCTGTGTACCAGGACCTGTATCATGGATCAAGGTAAGATTATAGCCTCCGGCACAAAGGATGAGTTGATTGACAGTATCAATGCCGATGAAAAGATAGAGCTGATTGTAGAAAATATCAACGATATAATTCTAGCAGAAATTAAAAGATTCAACTTCGTGGAAAACCTGATTGTTGATGGGGATAAGATAGCCTTTAAAAGAAAAGGACACAATGGAAGCTATGGCGAAATACTGGATATCATATCCGTAAATGGCGGGAAACTGCAGTCCATGGATATCAAGAAGCCGGATCTGGAATTTGTATTTCTTTATTTGACCGGCAAGGCCTTAAGGGATTGAGGTGCCTGATATGATAAATATTATATTGAAAGATCTGAAGCTTATGCTATCTGATAAAAAAGAACTAGCCGCCATTATATTGATGCCTATCATATTGACAACCATATTGAGCTTTGCATTGTCCGGTTCATTTCAGGAAATGGGATCACAGTGGACAATGGATATTGCTATAGTCAAAAACTACGACCTGGATCAGGATCAAGCATCATTTCGGAATTTCACCCTTTCAATGGAAGAAAGATTTGGAATAGAGATGGATTTTGGTAACAATGAAGAGGCGTTGTTTTCTGAATTCAATCCCGAAAAGATTTTCTTTGAGGATTTCCTGGGAAGTGACGAAATGAAAAAATTCATCCGATATACTTTGTGCACCGAGGAAGAAGCCTATGCACTGCTTGAAAACAAGCATGTCAGCAGTATCGTGATTTTGCCGGATCAGTATGTTTATAATTCATATATCAATACCTTCACCACATTCAGGAACAATATAGATATCACGGTGGTGTCCCATCCGGATATGAATTACAGAAGACAGGTCACTGAAGAAGTCATATCAAGCTTCAATAACATAATGTCCTCTATCACCATATCCAAAAATGTCTACTTTGAAAAAGCGTCAGAATACATGTCTCTAAACGAAGTAGTCGCAGGGCTTGAGGATTTTGTAAAAGATATCGGAACGGAGCCGGCAGGTGTCAATGTTGTCATAACCGACATAAACCAAAAGAACTTCATCAATTCATTCACCTATTATTCAATCGCCATGATGTCCATGTTCATCCTTTTTTCGGCAGGCTATGGTGGCAAATTCATACTGAATGAAAAGATAGACAATACCTATTACAGATTGGTGGCAACAGGCGTTGACAGACGGATGATAATAACAGGCAAGTTTTTCATGATGTTTATCATGGCTATTATTCAATCGATTGTGTTGATTGGGTACTCGAAAATCGCATTTGGAATCAACTGGATCAATATACCGTTGCTGCTTCTGACGATGCTGCTATCATGCCTGGCGGTTGCCTCTATAGGGGTGTTTATCATCGCCCTTACAATCAGATCGAACTCATACAAGACCAGTGATGCCTTTTCAAATGCATTGGTTCAGGTTTTGGCTCTGGCAGGTGGCAGCTATCTGCCGCTGCAGATATTGCCAAAAACGGTTGGACAGTTTGGCAGACTGACACCAAATGGTGCAACACTCCAAACCTACATCAAAATATTAGAAGGCTACGGGATAAGTGAAATACTGCCCGGTTTGGTTGTGATTATGGTTAATATTACGGTAATGCTACTGCTATCCGGCATTCTGCTGAAAGGGGGAAATTCCAATGATCAATCAATTATTGCTTAGATTGAAGCTACTGAAGGATGATAAGATACTCATCATAGTAATGACAGCAATGGCGTTAGGATTGACACTGGTGTTCAGTTCAGCCATGTCAGGAAACTACAAACCTGAAGTGATGTTGATAGACCATGACAACACCACCACATCAAAAGAATTCGTCAACGAACTGAAGCTCAGCAGATTGTTCAGATATACCGAGACAGATGAGGCAAATGCGATAAAAAATATTGAAACCGGAATGTCTATTGCTGGATTAGTCATAGACCAGGGCTTTTCAGACAAGCTGAGAACTGGAGACGAAGTCAATCTAAGTGTTCTCAGATCCAAGGATTCAATTGAATTGATTCAACTGCAAAGTGATGTTCGAATAACGGCATTTAAGTTTATGTCCAAGTTCAAGACAGCTGACATCACTGTTCAGGTTATTAGGGATAAAGGCTTTGCTGTGGAGGAGGAGGAGCTGTTTGAAGAAACCTATAATCTGTCCTCATATTACTGGAAATATAGGAATCCTCTTAATCTCAACAGTCAGGTATTAAGTGCAGAACGCGATTGGGCATATAACCCCATGATACACTATCTGATAGGCTTTACGCTATTCTTCTCAACCTTTACGATTGTGTTTGTCGGCTCGGATATCTTGAAAGAAAAGCAGCAGAAGACCTGGCAAAGAAAGCTGGTGTCACCTGTCAGCAATACAGTCATAATGAGCAGCCTGTTGATTGTGACCTTCATTGTAGGCATGCTTCAGGTTGGTATCATCGTTTTGATTGGCAATTACTTCCTCGACATCAATTGGGGAATGGACATAGGACTAATGCTGATTGTTTTCGCAGCCTTTGTCTATACCTTCACTGCAATCGGTCTGCTGGTCGCGGGACTTGCCAAAACTATCGAACAGCTTGGCGCAATCGTACCGATCATACTGATATCATCAGCTATGCTGGGTGGAACCATGTGGCCGCTAGAAATCATTCAATCTAAGATTCTTTTGACACTGGCAAATTTAATGCCCCATAAATGGGCAATGCAGATCATATCCCAGACAGCTGCCTATGGTTTGAATTTTAACAACTACATTACCTCGGTTCTAATATTGGTTGCCATGGGGACGGTCTATCTAATTATTGGCATAATGCTGTCCAAGAGACATGTATATTGATCTACTGATAACAATCCAATTGAAAACCTATCAAGATATGATTTAATACTTGACAATCTAACACAAAAGTTCTACAATGTTCTTTAATTGAATACATCTTATCAAGAGAGATAGAGGGACAGGCCCTGTGAAATCTCAGCAACCTGCGAAAGCAAGGTGCTAAATCCTGCAGATTTAATCTGAAAGATAAGTTTTTTAGTTGACTATAAACTTCTCTTTCGAGAAGTTTTTTTATTTATCCAACCTAATTATGGAGGCATAACATGGCTTTAGCGGTATTGAAATTTGGCGGAACATCATTGTCAACAGAAGTGAAAAGAGAATATGTCTATGAAAAAATTATCAGTTACAAAAAAAATTACGATCATATTGTGGTGGTCGTATCAGCTCAGGGTAGAGAGGGAGATCCCTATGCAACAGATACATTGATCAATCTGATTGACGATCAATCCGGGAAATCCAATAAAAGAGAAATTGACATGATCTATTCCTGTGGTGAAATCATTACTGCCTCTATTGTGGCTTCAGGACTATGCGCTAAAGGTCACCATTCAATCAGCATGACCGGTTGGCAGGCAGGTATAATGACAGACGTCAATCATTTTGACGCTGATATATTGAGCATTAACACCAAATCGATCAGGAAACAACTAAGCTTGGGAAAAATCATTGTGGTTGCGGGATCTCAAGGACTGACGCATAACGGGGATATCAGCACGCTTGGAAGAGGTGGAAGCGATACAACGGCTGTCGCGTTGGGAAGCGCTTTAAAGGCAGAAGCTACAATTATTTATACCGATGTTGAAGGAATCATGACTGCTGATCCAAAACTGATTGATACAGCAATAGTGATCGAGAAAGCTGATTTTGAGTTTTGTAGAGAATATTCTGATTGCGGGGCAAAGGTCATTCACAATAAGGCGGCCAGACTTGCGCAACAGATGAAATGCAACAACCTGTACATCAGATCCACATTCCTTGACAGCCAAGGCACAAAAATCACGAATCAGAAAGGAAAAGTGTTTGGAGTAGCTTGCGATTCAAATGAAAGGAATGTGACAATTGTTCACACCTATCCGGCTAAATCTTATGAGAACAAGCTGGCTTCAATAGTCAAAAGGCATGAAGCGGTGGACATCAGATCATTCAATAAGTTGTTCAGATTCAATTTGCCTGAAGAAAACTTCAGATTCTCGTTGAAAGAAATACACAACGAGTTACTTGGTCTTTTATAGTAAAAACCCCCCATCCACAAATTTGCTGATGGGGGCTGTTGAATATACAAAATCTAGTCGATTGCGCAGAATATTACACCGCCACATCCCGGTCCGGAATGGGTGCCGACGACGCTGCCGATTTGTGCCTGAATAACTTCTTTCACCTTGAAGTTTTCGAGAAGTGTGTCCTTTATCTTTCCTCCAAATTCAGGATCATTGGAATTTAAGACAAATACGGTTTTATTAGTCAAATCGTATCCACCTTCTTTGATCCAGTCCATAACCCATTTGACTGCCTTGGCCTTGCCTCTTGCCTTGTGTATGGTTTCAACCACACCGTTTTCAATTTTGATGATTGGCTTAAGATTCAAAAGACTGCCTGCAGCGCCTTGTGTTTTGGAGAGTCTTCCACCTTTTACCAGATACTTGAGGGTGTCAATTATGATGGCGGATTTCATGTTTTCAGACATGGGTTGTATTCTTTCAAGTATATCTTTCACAGATGAACCTGTTTGAATCATTTTAGCAGCCTCAATCAGCATCAGGCCTGTCATGGCATTGACGCCTCTTGAATCGAAAATATGTATCTTGTCGGATCCGATGGTATCCTTGGCTATGGAAGCTGAAGAGAAAGTGCCGCTTAACTCCTTGGCGATAAAAATTCCCAGAACCTCATGACCATCATCCAACAACTTTTGAAAAACCTCAATGAATTCTCCCGGATTAACCTGAGAGGTTGTAGGCATTTCTTTTGCAGTTACCAGTTTTTCGTAGAACTCTTCAGGTTTGAGTTCAATTCCGTCGAGATAAGATCTTTCTGTAAAATTTACACTTAAGGGTACAACTTTTATTCCAAGTTTTTCGACCAGTTCCTTTGGTAAATCACTGGTGCTGTCAGTTACTAGTTTGATTGACATAACAATCCTCCACTTAATTTTAGTTTGATTTAGAATTTATATTTTTGTTTAAAATAACTATCAACATTAAACAGTGCCTTTATCAGCACCTCTTCCTGTTCAGGTTTGAGGTCAGTCAATGTATGATCGACCATTTCCTGGTGGAACAGTTCGTGTTCCGCATAGGCCTTTTCACCCTTTTCAGTGAGGGTTATCACAACCTGCCGCTTGTCTTCAGGTGAGCGGTATCGCTTAACATATCCTTTTTTAACAAGATTGTCTATTCCTATTGTTAGGGTTCCGGAGGTTATCTTTAGATCCTTGGCTGTTTCTGACATTGTACGTTCTGTCTTGCTCCCTATATTTTCTATGATGTGAAATTCAGTCATGGTTAAATCCTTGAATGCATGTCTGCATAAATACTTCTCTTCGATTTTGAGGATATCATTGAACAGCTTCACGAGGATTCTGTTTAATGACTCACGGTTATTATTCATCTTACCACCTAGAATTACTTTGATAGTCAAAGCTTTGATAATCAAAGTATATACATTTTGATTTTGGTTGTCAATGAACTGCGATTTTATTAATGAAATCTTAATAATTATCTAATAGATATCAAATGATAGTATTTTACAATAGCATTATCAGATGAATTATTTCATGTTCATATACAATTTATGGAAGGAGGAAATGAAATGCCACAAGTTATTGGATTTGTACTGGCCATATTGTTTTTTGGGATAGCCGTTAAAATAAGTTTTTTTGTACTGAGAGTGGTCTTCGGGTTATTGGGTTTCATCATTATGATGACTGTTTTTCCCGTTATCATGCTGCCTTTCCTGGCCCTATTCAGCCTATTGAGTTTTCTAATTGTACCGTTGCTTGTCATAGGAGGAGTAATCCTGGTTCTGAAGCTGATCTTTTAGGATAATCATCTAAAATGTATAAATTTTATACACCTATCGATCAAAATGTAAATATCATCCCTCCCTACCGTCTGTTAAAGGCGGTTTTTTTTGATCCGATGACTAACAGTGCTAAGATTCCCACTTATCAACTGAATCCAAGAACCCTGTTGATAAGTGGAAGATAAGCACTGTAGAGTCCCTGGATAACGGTTTCTAAGGTTGATTAAGGAAACTGGCACAATAATTGCTATAATGTAAATAGGCTAAATATTAAACATCAAAGGAGTGATTATATGACAGGGAACGATATGTTGGCAAAAATTATTGATTCTGACAACACAACAGTCGGAGGAGGTGCATCATCAGCTCTGGCAGGTGCAATGGCAGCTGGAATGATTGCCATGGTTTCTAAATTGTCGGTTAAAAAAGACTATGGCCTTCCCGTGGAAGAACATATGAGCATTGCCGCTGAATTGGATGGTTTGGCGATGTGTTTATTGGATGGGAGCAAGAGAGACGAAGAGGCTTTTTTAGCGCTGGTTTCTGCCTACAGAATGCCCAAAAGCAATGATGAAGAAAAGAGAACGAGGGCAGAAGCCATCCATCAGGGAAGTGTTTTTGCATCAAATGTGCCAAAAGAAAACGGGTTAATGTGCCTGAAAGCATACGAACTGGGACTGGCTATAGTGGGCAAGTCAAACCCTAATGCCGGGTCAGACCTGCTGATAGCATTGGAATTGGCTAAGACAGGTGTCTTTGGATGTGCATTGAATATCAGGGCAAACTTCCCCGGCATAAGGGATGAAAAGGTGATTAAGGAATTTGAAAAAGTTCTTAGAACATTAGAACAGTTCGGAGGTAGAAAATCATGAAAAGATTATTGGCGGAAGTAAACATCAGCGAGGGCAGAGACCATGGACTTATCAATCTGGTACAAAAGGCGTTGGCACAGAATGAGGTGGAAATAATCGACGTGGATTCTGAGCCTAATCACAACAGAACCGTATTCACATATATAGGTGCGCCGGGAGCTGTGCTCCAAGGCACAAAGGATCTGACCGCCAAAGCCATTGAGCTTATCGATATGACAATGCATACTGGAAGCCATCCCAGAATGGGAGCTGTTGACGTGGTTCCATTTATCCCGATTAAGGATATGACTATAGAAGAAACTGTTGAGATATCAAGAGAATTTGGAAAATTTCTGGGAAGCCTTGGCGTGCCTGTCTATTACTATGAAGATGCCGCAACCCGACCGGAAAGAGCCAATCTTGTCAGCATCAGGAAAGGTCAATATGAAGCATTATCAGAAAAAATGAAACATGAGGAATGGCGACCGGATGAAGGGCCTTTTGAGTTCGTTCCAAAAAGCGGAGCAACTGTGACAGGTGTCAGATTTCCGCTTATAGCCTTCAATGTCAACCTGAGAACAGATGATATCGAGTTGGGCAAGAAAATTGTGAAGGCGGTGAGAGGCGCAACAGGCGGATACCAATTCGTCAGGGCTATAGCATTGCCAATTGAAGAATCCAAAATGATTCAAATCTCCATGAATCTGACCAATTATGCCAAAACACCTATACATCGGGTTTTTGAAACTGTCAAATCAGAAGCCATGAGCTATGGTGTTCAGGTTGCGGGAACAGAGCTAGTGGGTCCAGTTCCTTTGGATGCTTTGAAAGATGTATTGGATCACTATCTGCAAGCCCATCATTTCTCAATGGAGCAGATTTACATATAGCCTAAGGTGTTTTATGTCCAAAAATCCTTATCTTTTGTGATAGCAAGCCTCTTGATGCGGTAGATCAGGCTTTGCCTTATGATGCCCAGATAGGATGAGGTTTTGGTGATATTCCAGTTAAACCGGTTGAGTGCTTCAACGATTATTTTTCTTTCCGCCTCATTGAGAGTTTCCGGCAATGATCCTGCATCTTTGCGGGTCCTATTCTCCTCTTTTATAAGCTTGCTTTTTAGGTAATTTGGCAAATGGGAGCTGTTGAGTTCAGACTCGCCTGTTTCAGCATTGATTATTAGATTCTCTATAACATGCTCCAGCTCCCTGACATTGCCCGGCCAGACATAATCATAAAGCAACGCTCTCAGATCGTTGGCATAGCCCTTAACGTGTTTATCCAAGATCTCATTGTATTTACTGATAAAAAAGTTAGTCAGAAAAACAATGTCCTCCGGACGCTCTCTCAGAGGCGGAATGAAAAGGCATAATCTAGAGATTCTAAAATAGAGGTCCTGTCGCAGTCTGCCCTCATTGAGGAGTGTTTCAGGATCTTCGTTGATAGCGCATATGATTCTACACTCCACATCCTTATTCTTCAATCCACCGACTTTCCTGAATTTTTTTTCCTGAAATACCCTTAGGAGCTTGGTTTGCATGTAGATTGGCAGGGAATTGAGCTCATCCAGAAACAGGGTTCCCTTTCCCACTTCCTCCAGATAGCCATCCTGATCGGTAGAGCCTGTAAAAGAGCCTTTTGTGGTTCCAAAGAGTGTGCTTTCAAGGAGATTCTCGGGCAAGGCCGCACAGTTGACCGCGAAAAATTTTTCCTTATTATGCTTGCTCATGTTATGGATGCTTTGAGCGAACATTTCTTTGCCGACGCCGGTCTCGCCTATAATCAGCAGATTGCCGTCAATAAGCGACATTCTCTCTGCTTCTTTTATGGTGTTGGTCATGGCAGGACTGTTTCCTTTTATGTCGTCAAAGGTGTAAAAAGTACCGTTATTGAAGGTCTTGGTGTTGGCTTTGCTTTTGAGCTTTCGTTTCAGCTCTAGGGTTTCTGAGAGAAGCTCCAACAGCTTTGATTCGTTTTTACTGACAGAGAACACAGACAGAGTCTGGTTGTCTTGTATTACAGGATAGGTGGAATAGGATAGATATTTCTCGGACTGTCCGTTTTTCACATGAGATTTGTACTCATTGATGATAGGCTTTTGGCTCTTGAGTACCTGACGGTGCTCTGACATTTCGGGTGCTTCGTATTGATAGACCTCCCACAGGTATTTTCCAATGCAGTTCTCTCTTACCAGTCCCTCAAGCTTTTCCTGAGCAGGATTGTAGAGAATGATTCTGCCGTTCTTATCGCTCATCAAAATCCCATCATCAAGCTTATCAAAGATGGCCTCATAACAATATGTCTTTTCTTCAAGACGCTTAAGATAGTCCACATCCTGAAGCTCAATAATCTCATATTTCTTGTCTGAGACGGCAACAAAAGACCTGTGGACCCTATAAATGTGGCTACCCTGATTAAACTCTTCACTTTTGCCGATAATTTCTAAAAGATTGACTGAGCTGTTGATTTGATCAGCCTGATGGTTGGTGTATATTACTTTGATGCCTTCAAGGATTATGATAGGACAACTTAGCCCATCAAACATTTCGAGCATGGCATCACCTCCGTTTTAAGTCATTATATCACGATGAATTAAAGCCTGACAAGATGAATAGTATAAATTTTATACATCAATTTAAAGCATAGATCCTTTTATTTCAGGCTTTAGATAATATAATAGTATAAAATTTATACAATGTATCAGGAAATTTGGAGAACCGATTTTCAGAACCCTTGAAACAGCATACTTTGAACGATTGAAAGATTGGCACGCTTATTGCTTTATATAGGTTCAAATACTATGCAACCTAAAATGGGAGGATAAAAATGAGCAATGCTGAAGTTTTATATGAAGTCAAAGCCCAGAGAGGCGATACGCTTAGATGTAAAGGATGGAAACAGGAGTCGCTTTTGAGGATGCTGGAAAACAACATGGAGAACGCAGAGATTCCTGAGCTGCTGGTGATTTACGGAGGCAATGGCAAATGCGCCAGAAACTGGGAATCATATCATGCCATCGTCAAAGCACTGAAAGAACTTGAAAACAATGAGACCCTCGTCATCCAATCAGGTATGCCTGTAGCCGTATTCAGAACCCAGAGGCTGGCCCCGAGGGTTGTTATGGCAACCACCAATATCATGAAGGCTACCTGGGAGACCTTCTACGACCTCCAGGACAAGAACCTGACCATATTTGCCCAGTACACGGCAGCGCCATGGGAGTATATCGGCACCCAGGGCGTTATTCAGGGAACATTCGAAACCTTGTCAGCCATAGCCATGAAAAAGTTTGGAAATGACCTGACTGGCAGGATTTATCTGACAGCGGGAGCGGGTGGTATGGGAGGCAACCAGAGCTGGGCTATGAAGATGCACGGCGGTGTTGCCATTATCGTGGATGCGGATGAGCGAATCATAGATAGAAGAATTGAGAAGAACTACCTTGACCAGAAGGTTTACTCTCTGGACGAGGCTATTGATATCGCAAGAAAAGCGGTAGAGGAGAAAAGACCTACCTCGGTAGCGGTTGTGGGAAATGCGGCAGATGTCTTTGAAGAGGCCTATATCAAAGGATTCATGCCTGATATCATCAGCGAGATGTGTCCCTGCCACGATCCCATATCCTACATCCCTTCAGGGTACACAGGTGAGGAAGCGGATGATTACAGGGCAAGAAACAGACAGGCCTATCTGAAGGATGCAAGAGAGACGATGAAAAGACAGCTGACTGTCATGAATAAGTTCTACAAAAAAGGTGTTGAGGTGTTCGAGTACGGCACCAGCATAAGAAAAGAGTGTAGGGATGCGGGAATGCCAGAGGCTGAAGCCATGACTATCCCCGGATTTGTATCGGAGTATATAAGACCCCTTTTCTGTGAGGGAAGAGGACCATTCAGATGGATCTGCATGTCTGGAGACCCGGAAGACCTCAGAAAGACAGATGATCTTGCACTTGAGATCTGCAAGGGAGACCCTTTGGTGGAGAGATGGATCAATCTGGCAAGGCGAAATCTGCCTATAGAAGGACTTCCTGCAAGAATCTGCTACATGGGGTTTGGGCAGCGAAGAAAATTTGGACTTGCAATAAATGAAATGGTTCGAAAAGGCGAACTGAAAGGACCTGTTGCCTTCTCAAGAGACAATCTGGATTCCGGTTCTATCGTCAATCCAACCTTTGAATCCGAAAACATGAAGGACGGCGGCGACCTGATATCAGACTGGCCATATCTCAATGCTCTGTTGAATTGCGCAGCTGGCTGCGACCTGATCGCCATACAGGCAAACTACTCCATGGGTGAGGCTGTCCATACCGGTGTAACTATGATAGCCGATGGGACAGAGGAGGCTGACTTACGGCTTGACTCTGCTCTGACAGTAGATTCAGGTATTGGGGTTATAAGACATGCCCAGGCAGGCTATGAAACCGCCAAGGATGTCGCCAACGGAAAAGGTAAGCTGACTGATGAATCCATCAAGGTGCCATTATGGTGGCAACCGGCGGAGTTTGTAACCTTTGGACCTAAGGGTAGAGCAGTCAGATAGTAGAACCAGGGAGGTACGAATGGACCCGATAATATATTTAGATGGCAATACCTTGACCCTTGAAGAAGTGGTCAGGGTGTCAAGAAAAGGAACAAAGGTCGAGTTGACTGAAGATGGAAAGAGAAAAATAATTGAATCGAGAGATCTTGTGGAAAAATTTCTTGCTGAGGGCAGGGCGATTTATGGCATCAACACGGGTTTTGGAAAATTCAGCGATGTGAGCATATCTGCCGATCAGCTTGAGGATCTCCAAAGAAATCTCATTGTGGCGGATGCGGTAGGTATCGGAGGCAATTTTGACACGGAGATTGTAAGAGCCATGATTCTGTTAAGAGCCAATGCTCTTGTAAAGGGTTTTTCAGGTATCAGGCTTGAAGTGGTTCAGACGCTGATTGATATGCTCAACAAAGGGGTACATCCTCAAATCAGAGAAAAAGGATCGGTGGGATCAAGCGGCGACCTTTGCCCGTTGGCACATATGGTGTTGCCTATGATCGGGTTGGGTGAAGCAGAGTTTCAGGGTGAAGTGATGGAGGGTCTGGAGGCCATGGAAAGGGCAGGCATATCCATAGTTACCCTGAAGGCTAAGGAAGGACTCGCCCTGATCAATGGCACCTGTGCAATGATGGCTGTAGGAAGTCTGGCGGTTTATGATTCCATTGTCATCACCAAAACGGCAGACGTGATTGCCACTTTGACAATAGAAGCACTTGAGGGCATAACAGATGCCTTTGATGAACGGATCCATCTCGCCAGACCTCATAAGGGACAGATTGAGTGCGCCAAAAATCTCCTGAAGCTTTGCCAAAACAGCAAGCTGACAACCAGACAAGGCGAAAAGAGGATGCAGGATGCCTATTCTCTCAGATGCACGCCGCAGATTCATGGGGCAAGCAGACTGGCTTTCGATTATGTCAGGCAGGTGATAGAGACAGAAATCAATTCAGCTACAGATAACCCGCTGATCTTCACAGATACGGAAGAGGCCTATTCGGGAGGCAACTTCCATGGACAGCCTGTTGCCATTGCCATGGATACCCTGGGGATTGCTATGGCCGAGTATGCCAATATATCGGAAAGACGGATTGAAAGATTGGTTAATCCGACACTGAGCGGGCTTCCTGGATTTCTGGTCAAGGAAGGCGGAATCAATTGCGGTTTTATGGTTCCACAATATGCAGCCGCGTCACTTGTATCTGAAAACAAGGTACTGGCACACCCTGCAAGTGTCGATTCCATACCCACATCCGCCAATCAGGAAGACCATGTCAGCATGGGAACCATAGCGGCAAGAAAAGCGCGGGTGATTATAGGTCATGCCCAATCGGTGCTGGGGATAGAGCTGCTCTGTGCAGCCCAGGCAGTGGATTTCAAGGACGCTGGTTTGCTGGGCACAGGGTCGGCAGAGGCATACAGGCAGCTGAGGGAAAGGGTTACCTTTATGGAATCGGACAGACTTATTTATAAGGATATGGACATCTCGACAGAGCTGATTGCCTCGGGAAAGCTTTTGGAAGCAGTTGAAAAAGCGGTGGGAGAGCTCTATTGATTGCTATCAAGGAGGGATTTAAATGAATCAAATACAACTGAAACCGGATCTGGTGATAAAAAATTGTGGACAGCTGTTGACCGTCTCAGAAAATAGTCCGGACCTTGTGGGTTTGATACGGAATGGTTACGTTGGCATAACGGGTGAAAAAATTGTCTTCATAGGCACTAAAGAAGCGTATGACCGTCAAATCGATGATACGGAATCCAAGGTAATTGATGGCACTAATAAGGTTGTCCTTCCCGGATTCGTGGACTGCCACACCCATCTTGTCTTTGGGAAATCAAGGGTTGAGGAGTATGCATCAGGTCTGATCCCCGGTGGATTGGAGAAGTATAGAGCCGGTGGTATCAAAACAGGCATGGTAGCTTCTGTCGACATGACAAGATTGGAACCGGAAGAGTCGCTATATCTGGAGAGCTATAAAAAAATCGACAGAATGATCAGAAATGGCACTACCGCCATTGAAATAAAAAGCGGTTATGGATTGGATAAAGAAACAGAACTGAAACAACTCAGGGCTATATCAAAACTAAGACAAAATACTAAGGCTGATATTTCAGCCACATTCCTGGGTGCCCACGGATGGCCAAAGGAAATGTCAAAGGATAGATACATTGACTTCCTGATTAATGAAATGATTCCTATGGTTGCAGAGGAAGGTTTGGCGGAGGCCTGCGACATTTGGGTGGATGATGGCTACTATACGGCATATGAGGCTGAAAAGGTTCTAAGAGCCGGTATGGATCATAATCTCGAGGCGAAGATACACACAGACTGCTATTCCTACATAGGAGGATCTGACCTGGCAGCGGACATGAAAATGATGTCCGCAGACCATCTGAACTATACACCAGAATCCTCAATCAAGAAAATGGTTGATGCCAAAGTCGTTGGCGTGTTTCTGCCGGGAACGGATTTCTCCGTCAGTCATCCCTTGCCCTTTAACCCAAGGCCCATGCTGGATGCCGGTATGAAAATAGCGCTTGCCACCAATCTCAATCCCGGAAACTGGGTTGAATCACAGTTCTTAGTCATCACACTGGCATGCAGAAGGCATCAGATGAGCGTGGAAGAGGCCATCAGAGCGACAACTTTAGGCGGTGCTATGGCATTGAGGAAGAATCACGAAATGGGAAGCCTTGAGGTCGATAAAATAGCAGATATCCAAATATGGGATACAGACAATTATAAGGACGTGGCGTACAAGCATGGCCGAAATTTTGTGGAGACCGTCATCAAAAGAGGACAAGTGATTGTTGGATCTTTAAGTGAACAAAAGCATATCTGACTAAACTCAAAAAATATCTAAAAGTATCATTTTCTTAGGAGAATGGTATTTTTTTGTTTGATTAAAAACCTTGACAAAAATTAAACCAAACTATATACTGTATCTATCATATATATACAGTATATATAGTATAAACGGAGCAGAATATGAAAATATTGATATCCAATTCAAGTCAAGAACCCATATACGAGCAAATCACAACACAAATAAGAGATCAAATCATTAAAGGCACACTAGAGGAAGGATTTTTACTGCCATCAATCAGAGGGCTGGCAAGAGAGCTGCAGATCAGCGTCATTACAACCAAGAGAAGCTACGAGGAATTGGAAAAGGAAGGCTTCATAGAGACCGTTCCCGGTAAGGGCAGCTACGTAGCGCCACAAAATCTGGAGCTGTTGAAAGAGAAAAAGCTTAAAATTATTGAAGATAAACTGGCAGAGATAGTCGATCAGGCAATGATGCTAAGGGTTGATAAGGATGAAATTATCAATATCATCAACATCTTATTTGAAGAATAAAAGGAGATCGCAATGGAAAGCATACTAAAAGTCAACAATCTATCAAAAAAATATGGTGATTTTTCACTAGAGAATATAAGCTTCAATCTGGAGCCCGGATATATTATGGGCTTTATCGGTCCTAACGGTGCAGGAAAGACCACCACCATCAAATTGATCATGAATCTGATACAGAAAGACAGTGGAGAAATCAGGCTGTTTGGCGAGATCCTAGCGGGCCATGAGGTTAAGATCAAAGACAGAATAGGGTTTGTCTATGATCAGTGCAATTATTACGAGACATTTAAAATCAAGGATAATGTCAAGCTGATTGCACCTTTCTACACGAAATGGAATTGGGATACCTTTGACAACTATCTAAAAAGATTCAAGCTGAACCCGGATCAAAAGCTTTCCCAGCTGTCACAGGGAATGAAGATTAAATTCCAACTGGCCATAGCGCTCTCCCACGATGCGGACTTTTTGCTCATGGACGAGCCAACCTCAGGCCTTGACCCTGTATTCAGAAGCGAGATATTGGACATCTTGAAGGAATATATAGAGAAAGGTGAAAGGAGCGTTCTGTTTTCAACCCACATCACAACAGATCTGGAGAAGATTGCAGACTACGTCACTTTTATAAATGAGGGACAAATGGTCTTCAGCACAGACAAGGATAGCATTCTCGAACAGTATGCTTTAGTGAAGGGTGGACTGGAACTTCTAAATGAAGACTTCAAGACCAATCTGGTGGGTCTCAGAAAAAACGCCTTCGGATTTGAAGGACTCACAGGAAACAGAGATCAGATGAAAACAAGATATAAAGATAACATAATGATTGAAAAGGCTTCATTAGAGGACATCATGGTATACACGGCAGGAGGGATCCGATGAAAGAACTGTTATACAGGTCATTTTACTTACAGAAGAAAATAATCGCTTTTGAGATTGCATTCATGTCATTGTTGATGCTTTTTGGAGACGTATTCTTAAACAATAATGGCGTGTTTCTCCGCATCATTCCGAGTCTTGTTTTTCTTTCGGTTACCTATGTGGATCAGCTGGATGAAAGCACCAGTTATACCAGAGTATTGAACAGTCTGCCAACAAGTCGAAAAGACATTGTGAATGCAAAATATCTATCGGCGTTAATACTTTATTTCTTCAATCTGCTGATTGTATTGGGATTCTATTATGGTTTCCTCAGATTAGGATGGATTAGTGATTATGTGACAGGCTTTTGGGGTGGTGTTATTGTTTCTTTTATTATATCAGGACTGTTGGTCGCCATCTCAATTCCTGTGACCATCATTTATTCGTACAGCAAAAGCAAAGTGATCAATATGATTATGTTTATCATGATGTTTAATTTTTCAAATGTGGTTATCACAACGACCAACTCAGACACCTTGCCTAATGGTGTTGGCTATGTGATGATTCCAACAATCTTTATCATGCTGTTTTTTTCAAGAATCATATCTGTCAATGCATATCTAAAAAAAGAGTTTTGAGGTGGGCCATGGTTAATTACTATTATTTGATAAAAAAAGATCTGATGATGCTATTCAAAAATCGAATCCTATTGGTGATGCTGCTGTATCCTTTTGGCATCAGCTTTATCAGCATCAGTTCTGTGGATGTGTCTAGAATCGGCATTCTAATCAGTTTATCCATATTATTTACGGTATATGTTGGTTCCATTACCATTATGTCAGTCGAGGAAAAGGATAAGATTGATATCGTTTTCAAAAGTCTTCCCGTCAGACAAGTCACCCTGGTCAACAGCAGATATATAACAATTATATTGTTTTATCTCATAGCGCTTGCGACAGTTTCAATAATTCCTTTGACAAATGGCGTTGTTGCGAAAAACCTGGATATATATCTTGCTTCTTATGGAATTTCACTGTTTATCTTATTCATATATGTGTCCGTTATGCAACCCCTCTATTACCGATTCGGATATATGAAGCTATCCCACATAACGCGAGTTCTCTATATGCTGATCATACTGATTCCTTTCCTATACATAAGACTTAGGGACTTCGCATGGGGTCAATCGATAATGGAAGCGATTGAGAAATCAGGCATGGTGATTGTGTCCAATCGTTCGTTGGCTATATTGTTATGCCTGTCAATGCTTACGATATCGATTAAGCTGTCACATCGCTTCTTTAGACAAAATGCCATGTAATCGGTATCCCTATGCGGTATTTTGATCTTTTGACCTTTAAGATTATCATTTATCTATAAGCAAAACACCTCGAGTAATGGAAAAATCACTTGACAAAAATTGTCACAGCGTTTAATATAATTGAAAATATAAAATAACTGTAACTTATCATGAGAGGTGGAGGGAATGGCCCTGCGAAACCTCGGCAACCTACGCATTATGCGCAAGGTGCCAATTCCAACAGTGTAAACTGGGAGATAAGAAGATTTGGAATTCCAAGCCGCTTCTTATAGAAGCGGCTTTTTTAAAACACTAAGCTACAGTTGAAGGAGGACACATGAAAAACTATAAAATCGAGACACAATGCGTGCAGGGCACCTATAAACCGAAATCAGGCGAGCCAAGAGTGCTACCCATAGCACAGAGCACCACCTATCAATACTATGATTCAGATGATGTGGCTGATCTGTTTGATCTAAAAAGCGCCACACATATGTATTCCAGGATCAGCAACCCGACAGTATCCGAATTCGAGAATAAGATGGCTCTACTTGAGGGCGGTGTAGGCGCATTGGCTGCATCTTCCGGGCAGGCAGCCACTACTTTGGCAATACTCAATATCTGCCAGGCAGGAGATCATATTGTATCATCATCCACTATATATGGGGGCACCTACAATCTGTTTGCTGTGACATTCAAAAAAATGGGAATAGACGTGACATTTATAAATCCGGACGCTACTTACGATGAGATTGTCCAATCGGCAAAACAAAATACTAAGGTGTTATTTGGCGAAACCATCGGCAATCCAGGGCTTAATATTCTGGATTTCAATAAATTCAGCAGAGCTGCCAAGACAATGGACGTACCCTTTATAGTTGACAACACACTGGCAACACCAATACTGTGTCGACCTTTTGAGCATGGTGTGGATATCATCATACATTCAACGACTAAATATACAGATGGCCATGCAACGAGTTTAGGGGGCGTGATTATCGATGGCGGGTCATTCGACTGGGACAATGGCAAATTTCCCGAGCTGGTGGAACCGGACCCAAGCTATCATGGCATCCAATATGTCAGAGACTTTGGAAAGGCCGCATACATCACTAAGGCACGTGTCCAGCTGTTGAGAGATCTTGGCGCAACCATGAGCCCCTTCAGCGCCTTTTTGTTTCATCTCGGATTGGAGACATTGCATCTTAGAATGGAGAGACACTGCACTAACGCCTTGAAGCTGGCTGAATTCTTGAGCGAGCATCCGGGTGTCAGCTGGGTCAATTATCCCTTGCTGAAGACACATAAGACTTATGATCTGGCAAAAAATTATCTGCCGGATGGTGGCAGTGGAATTTTGACATTCGGTATCAGGGGTGGTGCAAAAGCCGGCAAGGAATTGATAAAACATATGGAATTGGTGGCACTGGTCGTTCATCTTGGTGATCTGAGGACCAGCATCCTTCATCCTGCCAGCACCACCCACAGACAACTGACCGAGACGCAACAAGTATCAGCAGGTGTTTTGCCTGATCTGATCAGGGTATCGGTTGGTCTTGAAAATATCGATGATATCATAGATGATTTTGATAAAGCGATAAGAGCGGTTGCCAAATAATATTAGAACTAATGTATAATATTATATCACCAGGGTTCTTGGATTCAGTTGGCGTTTCAAACGCTATCTGAACCTTAGAAACCGTTATCCAGGGACTCCACAGTGGTTTTATAGAAGTGGGAGTCTTAGCACTGTCAGTCATCGGATAAATCAGATAAATTATAATAATCATAATTAAGGAGAAGGTGAAACAATGCCGATAGTAATACCAGGTAAATTACCTGCTTTTGAAACATTGAAAGAAGAAAATATTTTCGTCATGCAGGATTGGAGGGCTTACAGCCAGGACATAAGACCACTTGAAGTCTGTATTGTCAATCTGATGCCAACCAAAGAAGAAACTGAAACCCAGCTGATCAGAATGCTTGCCAATACACCACTGCAGGTCAATCTGCACCTGGTCCACATGGACTCACACGACGCGACAAACACGAAGCAAGAGCATCTTGACAATTTCTACAAAACCTTTGATGAAATTAAAAGTAGAAAATTCGATGGCATGATTATAACCGGAGCGCCTGTTGAAAGCCTTCCTTATGAAGAGGTTGACTACTGGGAAGAGCTGGTGGAGATTATGAATTATTCCAGAAGCAATGTGTTTAGCACCATCCATTTGTGCTGGGGAGCCCAGGCGGCTCTTTACCATCACTATGGTGTGGAGAGAACAATGCTTGACAAGAAACTTTTTGGCGTGTACCTCCATGATGTCAAAGACATGAGAACAAGATTGATGAGGGGTTTTGACGAGCAATTCTACGCACCTCACTCAAGATACACACAGATCGACAGGGAAGAATTCAACAAAGTACCTGATATAAAAATACTGGCTGAATCCGATGAGGCTGGTGTTCATATATCATCTCTGAGAAACAGAAGACAGATTTTTGTTCAGGGACATGGGGAATATGACAAATACACACTCAAAAAGGAATATGATAGAGATGTTTCAAAAGGATTGGAAACAAAAGTGCCTGTCAATTATTTCATTGACGATGATCCTGATAAAGACGTCTCAATGAAATGGAGAAGCCATTCACAGCTGTTGTTTTCAAACTGGTTAAATTATTGCGTTTATCAGGAAACACCCTTTGACATCAATGAAATCACTTCATTTTAAAACATTATGTTTAAATCTGTGAGACAGTTGTGATATAATGTTTGTAATCAAATATCCGTTGAAGATTGTGTGAGATATCTTAGATGATAGCCGAAGGTGAAATATGAATTATAGCCGATAATCCATAGAAACTCTCAGGCACGAGAATCGCAATCAGATGGGACTCTGAAGAGACCGTTTGTGGTCATAACGGCACCGAAGGAGAAATTGCTCAGCAAGAAGCTCTCAGGTAAAAAATACAGAGATTGTATGGCACAAGCATACAATCTTTTTTAATTGTTTAATTTATAACAAGGAGATGAATTTAATGGATGGCTTAAAGAAAACACCCCTATATGCATCACATATCAGACTGAGAGCAAAGATGGTTGAGTTTGGCGGATGGGAAATGCCTATACAATATTCCAACATCACAGAAGAGCATCAGGCTGTTAGAAACGGTGTTGGTCTGTTTGACGTATCCCACATGGGAGAGGTTATCATAAAGGGAGAGGATGCTGAAAAATTTATTAACTATTTGATCACAAATGATGTAAAATTATTAGGAGACAATGAAATCCAATATGCCATGATGTGCTATGAAAATGGAGGTGTTGTGGACGACCTTTTGGTATATAGAAAAGGCGTCAATCATTATCTGTTGATCATCAACGCTGGAAATATCGAGAAGGATTTGGCCTGGATTTACCAAGTGGCTAAAGAGACAAAAATGAACATCAGTATCTCTGATGAATCGCCCATCACAGCAGAAGTGGCTCTTCAAGGACCATCCGCCGAGATACTGCTGCAGGAGCACGTAAACATCAAGCTGTCCGAGTTGCCTTTTTTCACATTTGCTGAGAAGGTTAGCCTGTTTGGCGCAGAATGCCTGATTTCCAGGACGGGCTATACAGGAGAGGACGGATTCGAAATCTATGCTGATATTGGCAATATTGAAACCATATGGAACAAGCTTCTGGATTATGGTAGTCAATATGGCATCCTGCCATGTGGTCTTGGGTCACGGGATACACTGAGATTTGAAGCGAATCTTCCATTGTATGGACATGAGATTACAGAAAGCATATCTCCATTGGAAGCCGGATATGGATTTTGTGTGAAGCTTGACAAGGATGATTTCAAAGGGAAAGCAGCCTTGAAGTCCCAAAAGGAAAACGGGCTAAAAAGAAGAATTGTTGGATTTGAGCTGGTTGACAAAGGCATCGCCCGTGCGGATTATATCGTAACCGATGAAAACGACCAGGAGATTGGACACGTCACAACCGGGTATAAGTCACCTACGTTGGATAAATCCCTGGGGCTGGCCCTGATATCATCAGAATATGCGGGCATAGGAAAAGCAATTTACATACAGATCCGAAACAAAACCCTAAAAGCTACCATTGTTTCAAGAAAATTCCTTAATAAAAATTATAAAAAACAGGAGGATCAGAAATGAAGATATTAGAAGGTCTATATTACGCGAAAAGCCACGAATGGCTGAGAATCGAAGATGGAGAGGCGTTTGTTGGAATCAGCGATTTTGCGCAGCATGAATTGGGTGATATTGTATTTGTTGATCTGCCGTCGGTGGGTGACGAATTTGACGCGCAGGATTCATTTGGTGCTGTAGAATCAGTCAAGGCAGCCAGTGATATATATATGCCTGTATCTGGTGTTATCCTGGCAGTGAATGAGATGCTGGAGGAAAGCCCAGAACTGATCAACGAAGATGCCTATGAAAACTGGATCATCAAAATCAAGATCACAGATGAAACTGACATAGAGGTTCTCATGAATTCAGTACAGTACGAGGAGCATATTCAAGAGGAGGAGTAACATGAACAGGTATATCCCCTTAACACAAGAAGATCAGAAATATATGCTGGAAAAAATTGGTGTTAAGAGCATTGATGATTTATTCAGTGATATTCCTGAGAATATAAGATTTAATCGTAAATTGGACATCAATCAGTCATACAGTGAAATGGAAGTCAGAAAGATAATGAAAAAACTTAGTGACCGAAATGATAATCTTGATGATTATGCCAGCTTCTTAGGTGCCGGTTCTTACGACCACTATATTCCATCAGTTGTCAGACACATCGCATCAAGATCCGAGTTCTATACCTCCTATACACCTTATCAACCGGAGGTAAGCCAGGGAACGCTACAATATATATTTGAGTTTCAAAGTATGATGGGTGAACTGACCGGAATGGATGTGATCAACGCATCCATGTATGATGGCGCGACAGCAACCGCAGAAGCGGCTATAATGGCTATCAGGGTCAACAACAGAAGCAAGGTGGCGGTGTCATCCACCATTCATCCCGAAACATTGAAGGTGCTAGAGACCTATTGCCATTTTAGGGAAATAGAGCTAATAAGAATCCCGGAGACAGATGGAAAGACGGATTTGGAAGGTCTGAAACTGATTGACTCGGATACCTCGGCGGTTATTATCCAGAACCCGAACTTTTATGGTATTGTCGAGAACGTTGCTCAAATAGAGAAGGCGACCCATGACAATAAAAGCCTCTTAATTATGAGTGTTGACCCAATAAGCCTAGGCATAATCAAATCTCCGGGCGAATACGGAGCTGACATTGTTGTTGGTGAAGGACAAAGCCTTGGGATTCCTCAAAATTTTGGAGGTCCTTATCTTGGTTTTATCGGTGCTACCGAAAAGCTTATGAGAAAAATGCCAGGCAGGATATGCGGATTGACAAATGATGTGGATGGGAAGCAGGGCTTCGTATTGACATTGCAAGCCAGAGAGCAGCATATCAGAAGAGAAAAAGCAACCTCCAATATATGCTCCAATCAGAGCCTATGCGCGCTGATGGCAGTTGTTTATCTGTCGGTTATGGGTCGTGAAGGCATAACCGATGTAGCCAAGCAATGCATATCCAAAGCCAACTACGCAATGGAAAAATTGTTGGAGACCCAAAAATTCAAAAGGATATATTCCGGACCGATCTTTAAGGAGTTTGTGCTGGAGACCACATTGGATGCGGACAAGATTGAGAAGGCGCTTTTCGATGAAAAAATAATCGGACCGCTTGATTTGTCTCGATTTAATAAAAATAAGAAAAATCAGCTTTTGTTCACCGTAACGGAGAAAAGAACCAAAGAAGAGATAGATAAAATGATTGATATCATCAAGGGGGTGCAGTGATGAAAAATTATGATAAATTGATCATCGATCTTTCAAAAAAAGGAAGAAAGGCATATGCGCTGCCTGATAATGATGTCGATTCAAAACCCTTGGACGATTATCTGCCAAAAGAGCTTCAAAGGGTGACAGAGCCCTACTTGCCTGAGGTATACGAGGTGGATGTGATAAGACATTACACCAATCTGTCAAACAAAAACTATGGCGTCGATACGGGATTTTATCCCCTAGGGTCATGCACGATGAAATACAATCCTAAAATCAATGAGGACATGGCTTCGTTGGACGGATTTACTAAATTGCACCCTTACCAGAATGAAAACACCGTACAGGGATCACTCGCTCTACTATATGATTTAGGACAGAAGCTTTCTGAGATAACAGGTATGGACGGATTTTCATTGCAACCTGCAGCAGGCGCCCAGGGCGAACTGACAGGGCTGATGATCATCAAGAAGTATCACGAGGATAGGAACGACACCAAAAGAAGAAAAATAATCGTCCCTGATTCATCCCATGGAACTAATCCCGCCACAGTCACAGCTGTTGGATATGATATAATCGAAATCAAGTCCGATAAGAATGGTGGCGTAGACATGGAAGCGCTGAAAGCGGTATTGAATGATGAGACCGCAGGGCTGATGCTGACCAATCCCTCAACCCTTGGATTGTTTGAGAGAAATATTGCTGAAATCTCAAGGTTAGTTCATGAAGCAGGCGGACTTGTCTATTATGACGGGGCAAATCTGAATGCCATCATGGGTATTGCGAGACCCGGTGATATGGGATTTGATATAGTGCATCTGAACCTTCATAAGACCTTCACGACGCCTCATGGCGGTGGTGGTCCTGGGGCAGGACCTGTAGGCGTCAGGGCGGACTTGGTGGATTACCTTCCTTATCCAACTGTTGAAAAGAAGGAAGATTCCTATTACTTAGACCACAACCGTCCTAAATCCATAGGCAGAATCATGGGTTTTTATGGTCAGTTCGGTGTCCTTGTCAGAGCTTACACCTACATATTGACCATGGGAGCTGAAGGCCTCAAGCGTGTCAGCGAAGCAGCTGTTTTGAATGCGAATTACCTGCAAAGTCAGCTGAAGGAACATTTCAAGCTGCCCATTGACAGTATTTGCAAGCATGAGTTTGTTCTGTCAGGGACAGACGGATTATCCCAATACAGAACATTGGATATGGCAAAAAGAATGCTGGACTACGGCATCCATCCACCGACAATCTATTTTCCACTGATTATTGATGAGGCGATGATGATCGAACCAACTGAAACAGAAACGCTTGAGACATTAGACCGCTTCATTGAAATCATGATCAAGATAAAAAAAGAAGGGGAAGAAAACCCGGAATTGCTTCATAATGCGCCTATAACAACAGTTGTAAGGCGTTTAGATGAAGTAAAGGCCGCAAGAAAGCCTGTTGTCAAATGGAGCAGATGACAAGTTGATGTAATAATGACATGAAAAGAAAGCCGCTGAGATTATTAACCCAGCGGCTTGTTTTTATCCGATGACTAACAGTGCTAAGACTTCTGTTGATGGTTTCGTTTAATCATATAGCCAACAAAGAAGAAAAATATTGCTATCCCTGCGACTATGGGACCTAGATACATAAGAAAAAACATAGTGCCATAGGTAAATCTGAAAAGGAGTATCACAGGCAGAAGCAACAACAACACCAGAGTACCAGGCAATTTATGTTTACTTCTGATCAATAAACCTGTAATTAGGACCACTACGAGTACAGACAAAGCAATGCTGTTATGAACGGATCTGCTATTGGTGAAAAATATCAGCCCGGTTTTATCCACATAATTGAAGAACCACTCCTCATCGGGAATTTGATCTAAAGAACCTTGGTATAAGGTCGGTGACACTTTCTCCAGAGGCATATTGGTATAGAGCTCAAAGTTATCTGATGGAAATTCAATGGCCATGTTGACCTTGGCATTTCCGTTCCAGAAGCTGGCAGGCGTCAGATAGTACAACTGTGTGTACACATCATTGACTATATCATCGTAGGAATAATAGCCAGAGCTGGATTTATACAGCATTTTTAGTTCTTTGGTTTCACCTTTGGGTATATTGATTGTGAACTGAAAACCCTCTTTGGACCATCCTGAATAGAAATCCCAATTGCTGAAATCGTGTTCAAGCGTTCTGAGACCAATAGGGTCTATTCTAGCCATCTCCAATGAGACTTCCCAGTTTGCAGGCAATTTATCAGCCTTTTTCATGGTAAAATCTGTAATCTGGACATTATCGAAGAAGATACCAATCTCTGCATCCTCAAGATAGGGCGCTATAAAAAGTAAATCAATTGATGAAACTTCCCTAGTTTCATTTTTTAGATGGTAAATCACTTCAACCTCGGCATCTCTGTTTCGCGGGTCACCTATTCGAAAGGCAATCCACTCCTCGACAAGTGCCATGCCGGTGTTGTCATCAAATAGCAGCGCATTGTCGCTTGGCCTTTGATAAGGCGCTGCGGCATTGGCATAGGATAAAACACCAACAGCAATTATTAATGTAACTAATATTAAAACTAAAATTCTTTTCTTCACATTTCCATCTCCCTTGCTTTGGTCAGACCCGGATCAAGTGCTTCTTCAGGAGCTCTAGTTAAAAATATTGCAGTTGCGATAATAATCATTATGGCAGAAAACATAAACAGATGATAATAAGGTACAATTTCAAGAAATGCCCCTGCCACGAACACACCAATAGGTGCAATGATCTGCATGCTGAAGGAGTAAGCTGAAAGCACCCTTGCCCTCAGTTCATTGGGGATCATTAGTTGCATATTTGTCTGTATGCTGGTTCTCAGAAAAGCGTTGGACACGCCAAATCCAATCAATAGGATAATAAACAGGATAAAGAGTATATTGGTGGCATCATTAAATGCATCAGTAAAAATAGGATAGAAAAACACACCTATAATGGCGAATATAACAGCCTCTGCCATTAGACCATATGTGACTATCTGTTTTTTACCTAGCTTGCCGGAGATGACAGATAGTCCGATATTGCCCAATAGGATACCAACCATGATTGATGATTGCAATACACCAAACTGATTATCAGAAAAACCTATCCCTTCAATGAAAATATAAGGCAGAAGCACGCTGATTGACGCGATGCCAAAAAAATTGACAACTGCAGCGAAAGTAATGAGATAATTGATGCCCTTTGATTTTTTCAGAAAAGAAAAGCCTTGCAGGATATCTTTTTTGGTTTTTTCAAAGCTAAGTCTAGTGGACTTCTCGATATGGGGCTTATATACGATAAACAGCTCGCTGAATGCCGAAAGAAGAAATGATATGCCATCGATGATAAATACGATCCTGATACCGGCCAATCCAAATATGGCCGCACCAATGATAGGTCCCACAATAAATGTGGCGCTATCAATACTCCCTATGATGGAGTTGCGTTTTAAATGCTTGTCCTTGTCGACTATCTCGGGAACCATTGCAGCTGTAGATGTATCGAATATAGAAAAAAAACTGGATAAGAAAATCTGACAGACAAACAGCAATGGAATGGATAAATCTCCATTGACAATGGTAAACGCCAGAAATAAGGATGTCAAACCGCTGAACACATCCATCATGATCATAATTTTTTTTCGATTGAAATTGTCTCCCAACACCCCGCCCAAAGGCATTAGAAATATTTGCGGCAGAAGCTGCGCAAAGGCATATGTACCCATAATCAGACCAGATCCTGTGGTTCTCAGTATGTATAATGGTATGGCTACATTTTGAATACCGCTTCCCAACAATGAAATCATTCTACCTACCGCAAACAAGGTAAAATTTGTGTTAATCAATCGTTTCATTTTTCCCCTCTTCGAGCCATCATTCAATTATTTAGTGAACCATGTTTTAATCATTGTATACAATAGGTACCATGGTGTCAATTAAGTAAAGACATTGTGATATTTATTTAATATTTTCAGGTTTCATGGATACATACAACATACGGACCGATGAATTTAAAATAGCCTGTAATCACCAAATTGCAAGATTTAGAAGGGTTTTACACTATATATGTAATTGCTTTCAGATAATTTTGGTTGGTGCCTTAAAGTCCATATGATATAATCAGACTTAGTATATGATGAAAATCAGGAGCAACACAATGAACAATCAATTTAAAAAACTGAATATATCATTTGCGGTAGCACTCTTGATTATGACTTTTCTAAGCAGTTATTACTTAAGATATATCAATAACTATACTATTCAGGAAGCCAGCAAGCATGCTATTGAGTTATCCAGAACCATAGAGGCATCCATAAATAAGGAAGCATTGAAGAATCTACATGCTGATGAAAGCGATTTGAGTAAAGCAGAATACATTGCGTTAAAGGATAGTCTGATGACAGTCGTTAAAATCAATCAGGACTTGAAATTTGCCTATCTGTACACACTAGTGGATGACGAAATAAAGTTCATGGTGGATTCAGAGCCATCGGACTCACCGGATTATTCCCCTCCAGGCCAGATTTATACTGAAGCATCTCCGCATCATTTTAAACCCTTTGAATCAGGAGAAATCGTCTTGACTGAACCCTTTGATGACCGGTGGGGAAGGTGGGTTTCTATTTTGGTGCCAGTCTTAGACAATGATGTAGGCGTGGCAACGGTGGTCTTTGGAATTGATTACCCGGAAAATATTTGGCAAAAGCATGTGAATTCGCATTTAGCCTTTGCGGCCATCATCGTTGGTTGCCTATTTGTCATTCTGGGAATTCTGTACATATTGTCTTTAAAAAACAACAGAATCAGAGAAAGCGAGAGGAGCAAAAGAGTCATTTTGTCCAATCTGCCTGGCATGACCTACAAATGCAACGTCGATAGGGACTGGACCATGCAGTTTGTTTCTGAAGGTTGCCTCGAGCTGACAGGATACCCGGCGGAAAGCCTTATGAACAATAAGGAAATCTCATTTAACGCACTGATCAGCAAAAAATACCAGGATTATCTATGGGATAAATGGCAGGACGTCATTTCAAAAAGGACAAAGCTTAAGGAAGAATACGAGCTGATTACACGAGATGGCTCCATCAAATGGGTGTTTGAGCAGGGACAACCTATATTTGACGAGAAGGGAGCGGTGGTAGCCCTTGAAGGGCTGATTATCGATATCACTGATAGAAAAAGGAAAGAAGAAGAAATAACCTATTTAAATGACTATGATTTCCTGACCGGTCTCTTCAACCGAAGATACCTTGATAAAATAAAAAATGAGATTGAGAACGAAAAAAATATCCCGATAACCATTATTGTAGGAGATATTAACGGACTTAAGCTGATCAATGATGCTTTTGGACACGAGAAAGGGGACACTTTGATTGTTCAAACTGCCAAACTATTGAAGGAATGCTGTGGCGATAACAGATTTCTGTTTAGAACAGGTGGCGATGAATTTACAATGGTTTTACCCAATACTGATGAAAAAACTGCTGGATTGATCATGGATCAGATCAAGAGCGCCATTGATAATTTCAATCGCAAGACAAAAAATGAGGCCTATTATCTACACCTATCTTTGGGATACAGCACAAAAAAATATGACTTTGAAAGCTTGGACCACACCCTGAAAATTGCTGAAGACCATATGTACAAAAGAAAACTATTGGAGCATAAAAGCTCCCACAGCAGTATTGTTTCATCGATTAAAGCAACTATTTACGAAAGAAGCCAGGAAACCGAAGCCCACGCGCAGAGAATGACATTTTTTGCTAGGAGAATGGGGGAGAGACTGAAATTCTCCAACACTGAAATGGATAACATGGAGCTTTTTTCAGCCCTGCATGACTTGGGGAAAATTGGAATCGATGGCAGTATATTGAACAAACCGGACAAGCTTGACGAACAAGAATGGATAGAAATGAAAAAACATCCCGAAATCGGTTATCGGATCGCCATGGCCTCGCCTGAATTGGTGTCAATAGCTGAATTTATACTGACCCATCATGAGAGATGGGATGGCACAGGTTATCCTCAAGGTTTGAAGGAAACTGAGATACCGCTTCATGCCAGGATACTGGCAGTGGTTGACGCTTATGACGCTATGACTGTGGACAGAATCTATAGGAAAGCCTTGACCAAAGCGGAGGCAATCAATGAGCTGATCATTAATAAAGGTACGCAATTTGATCCTCATCTGGTTGATTTGTTTATCGGAACATTGGAGGAGAATGAGGCTGATTATAATCCCAGTTTTTTAATCCGATATTGAAGGGTTTGCCTTGGAATATTTAAAACCTCAGCAGCTTTGGAAATGTTGTTTTCCGTACTTTCCAGAGCTGCTCTAATTATTTTTTGTTCTGTTTTTTCAAGAACCTCACTCAATGAACCGATATCATCCAGAGAGATGCTGTCATTTTTTCTTCTTTGCGTTTTGAATTGAAAAGGCAGATGTTCCTCTCTTATAATATCAGCGTCAAATAGGCTGGCAATACCTTCAATGGTATGTTGAAGCTCCCGCACATTGCCAGGCCAGTCATAATTCATAAATATCGCCATAACATTGCTCGAAAGATTTCTGATAAACTTATTTTTCTCCTTGTTGTATTTTTCAATGAAAAAATCCACAAGAACAGGGATATCCTCTTTCCGCTCTTTCAACTCAGGCACAATGATAGAGATAACATTTAGCCGATAAAAAAGATCCTTGCGAAGCTGTCCCGTAGACAGTATATCCTCGATATCTGAATTGAAGGCTGCCATGACCCGCACATCCACGTCGATGGTGTTGGATGCGCCAACTCTTCTGATATTATGGTTTTGCAACGCACGAAGAAGCTTTGCCTGCAGCTCGAGAGGCATTGAGTTGATCTCATCCAAGAACAATGTTCCACCATGAGCCAACTCAAATAACCCCGGCCTGTTTTCAGCACCGGTGAAGCTACCCTTGACAGATCCAAATAGGATGCTTTCAAGCAGGTTTGCCGGAAGTGCGGCACAGTTCTGGGCGATGAAGGGTTTGTTTTTTCTGCTGCTGGCATTATGGATCGCCTGGACGAACAATTCTTTTCCGGTTCCGGTCCTTCCGCCGATCAAAACGGGTGAATCTGTCTGGGAGGCTTTAAAAGCCAGTGTTTTTAATTTCAGCATCTCTTTTGACTGACCGATTATATCGACAAAGGTATATTTTGCGTCAGTGACAATATCCTTGACCTGAGACTGAGGCTTATACAGTTCACTTTGAAGGTTGACAATTTTTTCTGATAGTTCCTTTACTTGGGTAATATTTTTAGATACTTCTACCGCACCGATGATTTTATTGTTGGCCTTGATTGGAAATGAGGAGTTGACAGTAGAAATCTTATCACCCTTGTAGTTGATAAATACCTGCTCCTTATTGATAATGGTGCTTCTTGTCTCCATGGATTGCAGCAGCGTGCTGGTTTCATGTGTCAATGACGGATAGATTTCAAGGATATGCCTCCCCAATGCGGTTTTACCTTCTATGCTGTCAACTATCCTAGCGGACTTGTTGTAGTAAATAATCCTACCCTTGTCGTCAATAATCTGTATACCCTCATCGATGTAATCCAATATATTCAGTATTGATTCATAATATTTCTCATCCATAAAAACCTCCATGCCGATAATTCGGCACATTTTTAACTGGTCGTGATTTCCAATTTATTGATTGTCTCGGCATCCATACCAAAGGTCATTTTATACTCAAGATAAATCTTGCCCTTTCCCGATTGATCCAGACCGCATTCCACCTTTGTTGTATTTAAAACAACTGCAAAAGTCCCATACTCCGTGACATAGCTGCTTTTGGATTTCTCTCCCTCCTGAAATTCCAGAAACGCAGACGCCTGGACACCTTTTCTCTTCATGGTAAGCCTTTTGCCGCCATCTGATATGAGTCTGGTGACAGAGCCCTCCATTCCTGATATTTCTGACTCAATATATTCAAAGCAGTACTGATCGTCATCCATAAAAAAACTGCCTTCAGTTGTAAGCTCTGTAATTAGAGGATTTTCACCCTTTGATGTTTGTGTGCTGATGACTTTGATTTTAATATCTTTCATTTTTCCACTCCTTTTTTGTATTTTACCACAATTTTTGTTAAAAAAAAAGCAAAATTGACAAAAATTAGGCAATTAAATGCCTGAAATTGGGCACTATACTTGCTATATATTCTCATCTGTCATTGAAAACGTTGAAAAATGCAATTTACAGGATAAAGGTGATATAATAAAATGTATGGCACGCTAATTGCAAATGATATCATTAATAAGAATTAGGCATTTTTTATTATGACTATTCAAATAAAATATTTTGGAGGTTTATCAATGAAAAAAGGGAATCCATTCGGAACACACAGAGTAATCGAGCCAAAAGGCGTGTTACCTCAACCGGCGCTTAAAATCGACAACAAAATGGAAATTTACGACAATGAAATCTTAATAGATGTCAAGACATTGAACGTTGATTCTGCAAGTTTCACACAGATAAAAGACCAGGCAGAAGGTGATTTGGAAAAGATCAAGGAAATCATGAAGGGTATTGTAGCGGAAAGAGGCAAACATCAGAATCCCGTAACGGGCTCAGGCGGCATGCTGACTGGCACCATCAAAGAAATCGGACCAGCTCTTTTTGGAAAAACCAGCCTCAAGGTTGGAGATAAGATAGCCACATTGGTTTCACTTTCATTGACACCTCTTGTGATTGAAGATATTCTGGAAATCAGAAAGGATATCGACCAAGTGGATATAAAAGGCCAAGCGATTTTGTTCGAAAGCGGCATTTTCGCCAAGATGCCTGACGATATGCCTGAAAACCTTGCATTGTCGGTCCTTGATGTTGCAGGAGCCCCTGCGCAGACAGCCAAGCTGGTCAAACCGGGAGATACGGTTCTGGTAGTTGGCGGAGCAGGGAAATCAGGTATTTTATGTCTTTATGAAGCTAAGAAAAGAGCAGGAATCACAGGTAAGGTCATATGCATGGGACATAGCGAGTCATCACTTGAGAAAGTCAGGAAACTAAATCTGGCAGATGAATATATTGCAGGGGATGCCACAGACGCTGTTGGTGTATATGATAAGATTGTTGAGCTGACAGATGGAAAATTATGCGATATAGTCATCAACTGCGTAAGCAGACCAAACTGTGAAATGTCAAGCATACTGGCATGCAAGGACAACGGAACCGTCTATTTCTTCTCAATGGCTACTTCATTCACAAAAGCCGCGTTGGGAGCTGAAGGGGTTGGCAAGGACGTCAATATGATTATAGGCAATGGCTATACGAAAGATCATGCCGAGATAGCACTGCAAATTCTCAGAGAAAGCGAGCCACTCAGAAAACTTTATAGCGAGATATATGCGTAGCAATCAGTTTAAGGCAATTTGCCCGTTTGGACAATTTGACTATCCGATGACTAACAGTGCTAAGACTCCCACTTATAAAAGTGGGAGATAAGCGCTGTAGAGTCCCTGGATAACGGTTTCTAAGGTTCAGATGGCGTATGAAACGCCCCCTGAAACCAAGAACCCTGTTGATATTAGAGTAAAAAGGAGAAAATGAAATGGCCTATTATAACGAAATAGAACTTTATAAAGATGTGACACCCAAGGAATGGGACGATTGGAAATGGCAGGTAAGAAATAGAATAAGCGATGTGAAGAAGCTTAAAAAAATCATTAATATCACACCCCAGGAAGAGGACGATATCAATAAGGTCCTTCAGAAATTCAGACTGGGGATCACACCCTATTTTGCCGCACAGATGGACAAGGACGACCATAGATGTCCTATCAGGATGCAGGCGGTTCCAACTATCGCTGAAACACACTTCAGCGATGCGGATATGCTGGATCCCCTCCATGAGGACGGGGACTCTCCAACACCAGGATTGACACACAGATATCCGGACAGGGTTCTTATGCTTCTGACAGACCAATGCTCCATGTACTGCAGGCATTGTACCAGAAGAAGATTCGCAGGTCATGCGGATCATGCTGTGCCCACAGAAAAAATCGACAAGGCAATCGAGTACATCAGAAACACACCTCAAGTAAGAGACGTGCTGCTGTCCGGGGGAGATGCCCTATTGATTTCTGATGATAGGTTGGAATACATCATCAAAAGATTGAGAGAGATACCTCATGTTGAAATTATCAGAATCGGATCCAGAACACCTGTGGTTTGTCCGCAGAGAATCACAGATGATCTGGTCAATATGCTGAAAAAATACCATCCGATCTGGTTGAACACACACTTCAATCATCCAAAAGAGATGACCGATGAGACAAGAGAAGCCTGTAGAAAGCTGGCAGATGCCGGCATACCATTAGGCAATCAATCTGTATTGCTTAGAGGCATCAATGACTGTGTACATATCACCAAGGATCTGATGCATGAATTGGTTAAAAACAGGGTAAGACCCTACTATATCTATCAATGTGACCTATCACTTGGTATTGAGCATTTCAGGACATCCATCGCCAAGGGCATAGAAATCATCGAGGGGCTAAGAGGACATACCTCGGGATACGCCGTACCTACATTCGTAGTGGACGCACCGGGTGGTGGCGGTAAGACACCAGTCATGCCGGATTATGTCATATCCAGATCACCTCATAGGTTGATTCTAAGAAACTACGAGGGCGTCATCACAACCTATACCGAGCCCAGCCACTCTGATATTGATTGCGTTTGTGATGTGTGCACAGGCAAGAAGAAAAGCCATCTTACAGGAGTCGCTTCACTGCTTGCAGGTGAGAGATTGAACCTAGAGCCGACCCATCTTGATAGGAAAGAGCGCAATAAGTAAGACCAAGTTATAAGTAGAGGAGTATTCTATGAGATTAATTGAAGAATTGAACCAGAAATACAATTCTGTGTCGATTATTGGACTTGCCAAGAATGCAGGTAAAACTGTAACCTTGAATTATCTCATAGAAGAAGCCTATGATTTAAATATAAAATTGGGTCTGACCTCTACCGGCAGAGACGGTGAGAGGCTAGATCTGGTTACTGAGACGGAAAAACCGTCTATATTCGTCAGCGAAGATACCATCATAGCAACAGCCAAATCCATGCTGGAAATTGGAGATGCAGGGCTTGAGATTCTAGAGACAACAGAATTCACAAGCCCTCTTGGCAATATTGTCCTATGCAGAGTCAAGGAAGAAGGCAATGTTCAGCTGGCAGGACCATCAAATGCTTCTGATACACTGCTGGTCAAGGGAAAGATGCTTGGATACGGAGCTGAGCTTGTCATTATCGATGGTGCCATAGACAGAAAAGCTGTTGCATCTCCTAGAATAACAGACGCCTGTATCATAGCAACCGGAGCCGTTATAAGTCGTGATATCAAAAAAGTGGTGTCACAGACAGCCTATTATGCTTCACTGTTTATGCTACCTGGTGTTGAGGATTTGGGTGTGCTTAATATAAAAAATCAATTAAATAGAACCTGTATCATAAACGACGAATATCATTTGACTTATCCCGAAATGAAAACGAGTCTGGGACAGGGCAGGACATTGACATCAATGACAGATGATAGGACCAGATATGTCTATTTGTCCGGAGCTGTGACCACATCCATGCTGAAAGACCTGACAGCAGGAAAGCATAACCCCACCATTCTGCTTGATGACGGCACCCAAGTGTTTTCAGATTATTATAGCTATAACAATCTGAAGAAAAAGGGACTGAAGATTGAAGTTCTGAACCCCATCCGGGTCGAGGCTATAACAGTCAATCCCGTAGCGCCATTTGGCTATAGCTTTCCCAGCGATGAACTGGTTAGGATGATCGCAGAAGCGGTGGCACACATCAGGGTGATAGATGTTTTGGGCGGAGGTGTTTAGATGGAATCATTTATCGATAAGAAGTCACAGGACAAGATAAGCATAGATGCATTGCTCGACAAAATAAATCCCCTTTCGCCCTATGGCAAGGTTAAAAAGAAAGAGATGCCGGTCTACAGACCCGGTCAGGAGGATTTGCTAAAGAAAGAGTACAATCTGATGGCCTATTTGGATAACTATTATCTGGACAGAGATGTAATTTCCATGCTCAACCATGTCAAGGATATCAGCGAATCAGTCAGTCGGGCGGAGTCCGGAGAGGTCTTGACAGCTGTTGAGCTATTTGAGATAAAGAATTTCGCACTTCAAACCATGAGGGTCTATAAGACATTCAGAGACAATAAGTTCTATGATGAAATAAGGATTGAAGGCCTGATGGATGTAATTGAACTGCTGGATCCAGCGGGAGAAAGGATCAACACATTCTATATCTATGAAGAATATTCAGAAAAGCTTAAGCTGATACGAACCGAAAAAAATCAAGCAAGCCTTCTGATCAAAAGGATCAAAAAAGAGATAAAAGACAGGATGCAAGAGGATTATGATATAAGAATGAGCCTTAAAGGTGATATTTATCTCAATAAATCCGAGGAAAACCTAATCAGAATGCTGGATGAAGACAAAAGGCTCTACTGTTCAGATCAAACCGTATCCCAGATTGTATATAGCATCAAAAACACTGATGAGTTGGACAGGCTCGACAGTCGGATAAATGAACTCAGAGCACAGGAAGAGGATGAGGAATACGAAGTCCTGAAATATCTCTCCAAAGAAGTCTGCAAGTGTAATAAGCGGTTTAAAAAGAATTTTGAAGCAATCGGTAAAATCGATTTGGTTCTGGCTAAATTGAGACAGGCAAAAACCACGGACTCAATTCCACCAACCATTATCAAAGAACACAGAATTGAGATAATAAATGGCAGACACCTGAAAACCGAAGAGGTGCTGTCTAAGAAAAATAAAAGCTACACACCTGTATCCATCAAATTGGACAGACCTGCAACATCTATAACCGGTGCAAATATGGGTGGCAAAACAGTAACCTTGAAAATGATCGGACAGATTGCATATGCAGTGGCACTAGGGCTTTACGTGCCTGCAGAGGTATGCGCAATTGGATTATCCGGAAAGATTTTCATATCCATAGGTGATGAGCAATCGGTGGAAAAGGGACTGTCAACATTCGGCGCGGAAATTCAAAACCTGGCAAAGGCCTTTAGGAATGTAAATGACAGATGCCTGATACTCATTGACGAGCTTGCCGGAGGGACCAATCCGGTGGAAGGCTACGCGATCACAAAAAGTATCATTGATTATCTATCGGATAAGAATTCCATTTCAGTCGTCACGACTCATTTTGACAAGGCTGCAGGCAAAGAAGTCCGAAAGCTTCAAGTGGCAGGACTTAAAAAAATAGATTTGAAGAAATTGGAGCAAGAGCTTCTGGACAATCCGGGGAAAGGCATGGATATCATTGCGGATAACATGGACTATGATTTGATACCTGCCGAGGATTACGACGAGGTTCCAAAAGATGCCATCAATATCGCAGAATTGATGGGAATGCAGAAGGAAATTGTGGATCAAGCAAAAAAATATATTGAAGGGAAGTGAGTTTATTGAATAGTAAATTGGGTCTGAATCCTGTAGTCATAGAAAGAGCAAGAACCGCAGCGCGAAACATAGCCCGTGAGACACAAGGATTTATAGACAAGAACACAACTGTTACTGTTGAACGGACAGTTGCTAGGCTTTTGGGAATAGACGGCGTAGACGAAATAGAAAAGCCATTGCCGAATGTTGTCATCGACAATATAAAGGATGGTGGCGGATTGTCACAGGGGGCTGCGTTCTGGATTGGTAACGCCATGGTCAATACTGGCCTATCACCCCAGGAGATAGCAGAAAAGGTGAATGCAGGTGAGATTGACCTGACAAAACTGCCGATAGCGGATAAAGATAAGATATATGAAGAAGTGACAAAAATTGCTAAAAATACAACGGCAAAAATAAAGAAAAACAGAAAATTCAGAGAGGACTTCATCCAAAACGTGGGAGAAGGCAAAAGGCCTTATCTATATGTCATAGTTGCATCCGGCAACATCTACGAAGACATTGTTCAGGCACAGGCTGCCGCCAGACAAGGAGCGGATGTGATTGCTGTCATCAGGACCACAGCACAAAGCCTCCTTGATTATGTTCCCTATGGTGCGACCACCGAGGGATTTGGCGGAACCTATGCAACCCAGGAAAACTTCAGACTAATGCGTGAGGCATTGGATGAGATTGGCAAAGATGTGGGCAGATATATCCGGCTATGCAACTACTGCTCCGGACTGTGCATGCCTGAGATAGCCGCAATGGGTGCTCTGGAAAGGCTGGATGTCATGCTGAATGACGCCTTGTACGGCATACTGTTTAGGGACATCAACATGCAGAGAACCATTATCGACCAATTCTTTTCAAGGGTCATAAACGGTTACGCGGGGATCATAATCAACACAGGTGAGGACAACTATCTGACAACGGCTGATGCTGTGGAAGAGGCCCATACCGTTTTAGCCTCCCAGTTCATCAATGAGCAGTACGCGCTTTTGGCTGGAATACCTGAAGAACAGATGGGATTGGGACATGCCTTCGAGATGAATCCAAAGCTTGAGAATGGTTTTTTGCTGGAGCTTGCCCAGGCTCAGATGACAAGGGAGATATTCCCAAAAGCACCTCTTAAATACATGCCTCCAACTAAGTTTATGACAGGTAATATTTTCAGGGGACATGTCCAGGATGCATTGTTCAACTTGATTTCCATATGGACAGGACAGGGAATTCAGTTGTTGGGTATGCTGACAGAAGCTATTCATACACCATTGCTCCATGACAGGATGCTGTCGATTGAGAATGCCCAATACATATTCAACAATGCGAGAGATCTGGGAGAGGAAATCGAGTTCAAGCAAGATGGCATGATACAGAAAAGAGCCCAGTCCGTTTTGGAGGATGCTGAGAAAATGCTCATTGATATAGAAAAGGAAGGTATTTTCACCACCATTGAAAAGGGCAAATTCGG
>JAUYTY010000103.1 GCA_030694905.1 Eubacteriales bacterium
GGAACAACGTTTCGGAGTCAGACATAAAGAACTGATCAAACAGGTTAGAACTAATATTGATGTGCTGACATTGACAGCTACACCAATACCAAGGACATTGAACATGTCTATGATAGGTATCAGAGATATGAGCATTATTGAAGAGCCCCCAGGCGAAAGATACCCGATACAAACATTTGTGATGGAACTGAACGAGAGCTTCATCAAGGAGGCTATTATCAAAGAGGTATCGAGGGGCGGACAGGTTTATTTTGTTCATAACAGGGTCAGGGATATAATCGATAAGGCAGAAAGAATCAGGAAGCTGGTGCCTGGAATCAAGATAGCGGTAGCGCATGGACAAATGAGCGAGAGACAGCTGGAGAATATCATGATTGAATTTATCAATAAGGAGCATGATGTTCTGGTATGTACGACAATTATTGAAACCGGTATGGATATCGCCAATGTCAACACAATGATCATCAGTAACGCCGATAAGCTTGGACTGGCACAACTCTATCAGTTGAGAGGTAGAGTTGGCAGAAGCAATAAAACAGCTTTTGCTTATCTGACATACGAGAAGGACAAGGTTTTGACAGAAATAGCTGAAAAAAGACTTAAAGCCATTAAAGAATTTACCGAATTCGGTTCAGGCTTCAAGATTGCTATGAGGGATTTGGAAATCAGAGGAGCGGGCAATATTATCGGCTCTCAACAATCAGGTCATCTGGCGGCAATCGGATATGACTTATATGTAAAAATGATGGAAAGGACTCTCAATAAAAAGAAATCAGATCTGGAAGAAAAAGAGTCTGTCGAAACAATCATTGAACTTGATGTTGATGGCTTCATACCATCAAAGTATATTGTTGATGAAGAACAAAAAATTGAGATCTATAAAAAAATATCGGTTATAGAAAACAAAGAAGACGTGAATGATGTTCTCGAAGAAATCATCGACCGATTTGGCAACATGCCACAGGAGGTCAATAATCTGATTAAAATATCCTACATCAAAAGCATCGCAAATAATCTGAATATAATAGCACTAAGACAAATCGGCGCCACATTGAACATTGAATTCAAGGATAATAAGTCGATCAGCCAGGAGCTTGTGGCTGCTGTCATGGAAAACTATCAGAAAGACATCAAATTTGATGCGGCAAACAAACCAGTACTCAAGTATTTTCTACCAAGCACCAGACAGGTGGAAGTGTTAAGCTCACTTGAAAACATGTTTGAAAAATTATATAATTACTGCATTACGATAAAATCTAACTAAATGGAGGACAAATTGAAAAACAAGAAACTGGTCATTCTGCTATTGATAATGGTCTTAATCATAGCAATAGCAGGATGCGTAAAAGAAAAGCCCGGAACTGAAGCGGCAATTGTCAATGGAGAGGTTATTACTGTACAGGAGTATGAAGAGACATTAGAGGTATATAAGTCAATGTACAAGAATCAATATGGCGATACTGCTCTGGAGACAGAGATAGAGCCTGGAGTAACGCTGTTGCAGTATCTACAGGAGAATATTCTTGAAAACATGATATTTGAGAGAATCATTTATCAGGAAGCATTGAAAAACAATCTGACAGTGAACGATACAGAGTTGGATGAACTGATGATTGAATACAAGACATTTTTTGAAGACGAACAAGCCTATGCGGATTTTCTGACATCAAACAATATGAAAGAGGAGTTTCTGAAAAATTCTCTTAGGACAGATGAAGTCATTCAGAGATATGTTGATTTCTATATGGAAAGCTTAGAGATATCTGATGAAGAATTGCTTCAATATTACGAAGATAATGTTGATAAGTTTGTTTCTGTTAAAGCTAGACATATTTTGGTCAGCTCTATGGAAGAAGCTGAAGATGTATTATCGCAAATAAATGCAGGTGCTGAATTCTCAGATTTGGCCATGACTTTCTCGATAGATACCAACAGCGCCATCAACGGAGGAGATCTGGGATATTTCTACAAAGGACAAATGGTTCCAGCGTTTGAGGAGGCTGCGTTTAGTCTTGAAATTGGAGAGGTCAGTGGAATCATACCTTCAGATTTTGGTTTTCATATCATAAAGCTGGATGATAGAAGTGAAGGCTTTGAGGACAAAAAAGAATTGGTATTAAGCGAGTACAAGAATGTTAAGTACAGTGAAAAAATGGATGAATTGGAGAATCAATCAGAAATTGAACGTAAATTAAAACTATAGAGAGGTAATCTGATGAAGTTAAAATTTACAGGTGGCGCAGGTGTATTGACAGGTTCATGCCATTATATTGAATATGCAGGAAAGAAGATTCTGTTGGATTGCGGCCTTTTTCAGGGGCGTAGTGAAACAGAGAAGTTGAACGAAAACGAATTCCCATTCAATCCCTCAGAGATCGATTATCTTTTGCTGAGCCATTCACACATCGATCACAGTGGTAGAATACCTCTACTGGTAAAAAAAGGCTTCAAGGGTAAAATTTTTGCCTCTAATCCTACCTACGATTTGTGTACGATTATGCTTATGGACAGCGCACACATACAAGAGACAGAGGCACAGTGGAAAACTGAGAAAGCCTTGAGAAAGGGAGAAGAACCAATATTGCCATTGTACACAAAAGAAGATGCGCAGGACAGCCTTAGTTTCTTCAAGCCGGTACTTTATGAACAATACGAGGAAATAGATGAGAATCTGACAGTCAGATTTGTGGATGCAGGTCATATCCTGGGGTCATCCATCATAGAAATGTGGTTTAAAGAGAATGGCAACACGACAAAAGTTGTATTCTCAGGTGATTTAGGCATGAAAAACAAACCCATTATCAGAGATCCTAAAATCATTGAAAAAGCAGATTACCTGATCATCGAATCAACCTATGGCGACAGACTTCATGATTCCGCTGATGAAAGGGTTGAAAAACTGGCCGATACAATCCTAAAGACCATCAGAAACAGAGGAACAGTTGTTATACCTTCGTTTGCGGTAGGGCGCACTCAAGAAATCATATATGAATTGAACGAGCATTATGACGGAGAATCTGCGTTCAAAAAAGAATTCGATAAGATCAATGTTTACATTGATAGCCCATTAGCTTCAAAGGCAACAGAAATATTCAAGAAAAATGCCCATGTATTTGATGAGACAACCCGGAATAAAATCATGTCTGGAGACAACCCGTTGGAATTCAAGAATCTACATTTCACACAGACAGTTGACGAGTCAAAGGCATTGAACATTTCCACAGAACCAAAGGTAATCATTTCAGCTAGTGGAATGTGCAATGCAGGTAGAATCAGACACCATCTCAAGCATAATTTGTGGCGAAAAAATGCAACTGTAATATTCGTTGGCTACATGGCAGAAGGGACATTGGGCAGAATGCTCAAAGACGGTTTAAAAGAAGTGAAGCTGTTTGGTGAAGATATAGTGGTAAATGCTGATATTGTTTCTATTGATGGTTTTTCAGGCCACGCAGACCAGAATGGTTTGCTAGAATGGATATCAGGATTCAAGGAAGGGCCAAAGAAAATTTTTCTGGTCCACGGTGAAGAAAGCTCTAAAAAAACATTTTCCGAAAAAATCAAAGAGAAATTTGATTATGAGACAATCATACCCTTGATGAACTCGGAGTATCTGATTGAGAATAATGAAGTGGTCATGATTGATGAAGGTATCTTGCCGATTGCGTTAGACACAACTATTGCCAAAGAAAAAGCCGATACAGTTGAAAAGACGGCGACTGCCAGAAAAGAGCCAATCAGGAAAGAA
>JAUYTY010000133.1 GCA_030694905.1 Eubacteriales bacterium
TGATTCTGGGTATAGGAGAGATAGTTGACATGACATGGGTCAAGTTCAAAAAGCTTTTAATTTAGGAGTACATATGAGATATATTACAGCAGCGATTGGCAACTTTGATGGGATACATATCGGACACGATCAGATTATCAGAAAATGCATAGACATTGGAAATCGATTCGAACAGGATAAAAAAATTGTGACCTTTGAGTATGAGTTCGACAAATTAACCAACATTGCAAAAAAATACAAGAAAATCTACGGAAAGCACGGCAAAATATCAACCTTTAATAACTATGATATTGATGACATCATTTTTTACTCATTGGATAGTCAAACTGCAATTATGTCACCGGAAAGCTTTATTTCAGAAATCCTGATAGACAAGCTTCGCATCAGGAATATTGTGGTTGGCTTTAATTTCAGGTTTGGGCATAAGGCTAAAGGTGATATTCATTTTCTCCAGGAACTTTCCAGTAAGTATAACTATGGTGTCGAAGTGATCAATGCTGTAAAACAGGAGGGTCTGGTAATCAGCAGCTCCATGATTAGGGAACTGATTGCCGAGGGCAGAATGGCAGAGGCCAACAGATTGTTAACCGAGCCATACCAGATTGATTTCAGAGACCATCGCTTTGATGTCATTAGTGGCAGGGAACTGTTGATCCTCGATACTGATTTTGTCTATCCACCGGATGGCTCGTATCTTGTGATTGAAAATAAAAAACAGATTGAGATTGCAGTTGAAAACGAAAATGGATATTTACGGCTAAAATCAAATGACATGCTGACTCCTGACATTATTCAGTTCATTCAAAAAATCTGATTTACAAACATACGTAAATGTGTTAAAATATTATTTGTTCCATTATCTATGTAATTCGATTCCTCAACGATTCACATGGATTTTGGTGAAAAATTTAAGGGAGGAACAACAATGGCATTAGAGAAACAACTTAAACAAAGCATCATAGCAGAGTACAAATTAAGCGATAAGGATACGGGATCTCCCGAAGTTCAGATCGCCATATTGACAAATCAAATCAATCAACTGACTGAGCATCTCAAACTCAATAAAAAAGACCACCACTCAAGAAGAGGTCTTTTAAAAATGGTAGGTAAAAGAAGAGGCCTTCTTAAATATCTTCAGAACAAAGATATAGAGAGATATAGAAGTATCATCAGCCGATTAGGATTAAGAAGATAACAGGAGCGGGGTACACCCCGCTCTATTGTTTTAATAAAGGAGGACAAATATGGAAAGAATTTTTGAATATGAACTGGCAGGAAGAAAACTAAGCTTGACATTCAATAAATACGCAGAGTTTGCTAATTCTGCTTGTTTGGTAAGGTATGGAGATACAGCGGTTTTTGCTGTCGTAACAGCAGCGAAGAAACCTAAAGAAGGAATTGACTATTTCCCATTGGGTGTTTTCTATGAGGAAAAATTATACTCAGTCGGTAAAATACCAGGCGGTTTTATCAAAAGAGAGGGAAGACCGAGTGAAAAAGCGACACTGGCTTCGAGACTGATAGACAGACCGTTAAGACCACTTTTCCCACATGGATTCAGAAATGATGTCCAGGTCGTGACAACTGTCATGTCGGTCGATCAGGACTGCTCGCCTGAAATTGCGGCAATGATAGGCGCATCAGCTGTTTTGACAGTGTCAAACATACCTTTTGACGGACCCATTGGCGGCGTCAATATGGGTCTTGTAGATGATGTTCTGATTGTCAATCCCAATCAGGCACAGAGAGAAGTATCTAAGCTTGATTTGACAGTGGCAGGCACTAAGGACGCTGTAATGATGGTCGAAGCAGGAGCGGACATAGTACCTGAAGAGACTATTCTTGAAGCGATCATGCAGGCACACGGTGAAATCATTAAGATCTGTGGATTTATCGAAGAAATCAGAAATGAAATCGGAATAGAAAAATCTCAGGTAGAGTTCATTATGCCATCTGAAGAGATCAAGAATGAAATCTTGGCTTATGCGGATGAAAAATTTGAAGATGCTATCAATTCGGCAGACAAGCAGGAGAGAGAAGAAAAAACCGAATTGGTTCAAAGCGAAGTCAAGGCGTATTTTGAAGAAAAATACCCTGATAACGTTAAGGATATTAAAGAAATATTGTATGATATTGTAAAAGATAAAGTAAGGACCAATATCGTCAAAAAAGGTATCAGACCGGATAATCGGAAAATAGATGAAATCAGACCTATATCCTGTGAAGTAGGCATATTGCCGAGAACACACGGTACAGGGCTATTCAAAAGAGGACAGACACAAGTATTGACAGTTGCAACGCTGGGAGTTGCCAGCGACATACAGATCATTGACGGCATATCTGAGGAAGATAATAAAAGCTATATGCACCACTACAATTTTCCTGGATACAGTGTAGGGGAACCCTCACCGATAAGAGGCCCGGGAAGAAGAGAAATCGGTCACGGCGCATTGGCGGAAAGGGCTTTGATTCCTGTACTGCCAAACAAAGAAGATTTTCCTTATACCCTTAGGTTGGTTTCAGAGGTATTGAGCTCAAACGGATCAACGTCACAGGCCAGCGTTTGTGGCAGCACACTGTCACTGATGGATGCAGGCGTACCTATAAAGGCGCCGGTTGCCGGAATAGCAATGGGGCTAATTAAAGAAGGCGACGATGTTGTGGTTCTGACAGATATTCAAGGAATGGAAGATTTCCTTGGTGACATGGATTTTAAAGTAGCCGGAACAGCAGAAGGCGTGACAGCTATCCAGATGGACATGAAAATCCACGGCATTGACAGAAACATTATTATGCAGGCCCTTGATCAGGCAAAAGCAGGCCGGCTATTCATATTGGACAAGATGAACGAATGCATTTCACAGCCTCGAGAAGAGGTTTCAAAATATGCTCCAAAAATTATCTACATGAAGGTTCACCCGGATAAAATCAGAGAAATAATAGGCTCTGGCGGTAAAGTAATCAACAAGATCATTGAAGATACGGGTGTTAAAATTGACATAGAAGACGATGGTTCTGTCATGATTGCAGCTGTAAATCTGGAAGCCGCACTTAAGGCTAAAGCTATTATTGACGCTATCATCAAGGATATTGAAGTTGGTGAAATGTATCTGGGCAAGGTTGTGAAAATCATGAACTTTGGCGCTTTCATAGATATTGGAAACAAGAAGGAAGGCCTTGTGCACATTTCTGAACTCTCCAAGCAAAGAGTCAACAAAGTGGAAGACGTTTTAAAGGAAGGCGAAGAGATACTTGTTAAAGTAATAGGCATAGACAAACAAGGAAAAATTAAATTATCTAGGAAAGATGCTCTTAAAGAGACAGAAACCGATAAATAATCATGGACTTAAATCCCTCTTTAAGAGGGATTTCTTAATATTCAGGAGGATAAATGATACACAAAATAATAATGGACAATGGCTTAAGGATCGTTTTTGAAAAAATAGATCATGTTAAATCTGTTTCAACGGGGATTTGGGTTGGCGCAGGATCTATCAATGAAACGACAATGAACAATGGCATCTCTCATATGATTGAGCATATGCTCTTTAAAGGCACCAAAAAAAGAAGCGCTTTTGACATAGCTGAGGAAATAGATAGCATGGGCGGTCAGATCAACGCTTTTACCACAAAAGAATGCACAGGCTATTATACAAAGGTTGCTTCATATTTTTTCGATAAGTCATTAGAGATACTATCAGATATGATTTTCAACTCGGTTTTCGATGAAGAGGAGCTGGAGAAAGAAAAAAAGGTAATACTTGAGGAAATACTAATGTATGAGGACTCTCCTGAAGATTACGTACATGAATTGCTGACCAAGATATCCTTTGAAGGCAATGCTATCTCATATCCTATCCTAGGAGACATCGAATCTGTCAATGGGATAAACAGACAGATTATAGATGATTATATGGATAATTATTACACCTCTGACAATGTGGTCATATCAATAGTTGGCAATATAACCCTTGATGAGGTGAACCAGCTGTGCAACAAATATTTCAGCAATTTCAGAAAGAAGAGTAAAATAACAGAAGCGCCAAAATTATTTGAATACACCGCCAATAAGCAAGGTGTCCATAAAAATATAGAACAGTTGCATTTTTGCATTGGGGTAAAGGGATTTGAAAGGAACAGCCCACATTATTATTCGGCTAATATTCTAAACAATGTCCTAGGTGGCAGCATGAGTTCCAGATTGTTTCAGAATATCAGAGAAAAGAGCGGTTTGGTTTACAGCATTTACTCATTCCATTCAAGCTATAAGATGTCCGGTTTGTTTGGGATATACTCAGCTCTGAAAGAAGACAATGTGGAAGAGGCATTGAAACAGATCAAATACGAGATGGAGAGTTTTAAAATTGGAGATATCACCGTATCTGAGTTTGAGAGAGCGAAATCCCAGATTAAAGGCAACTACATCTTAAGCCTTGAAAACACGTCAAACAGAATGACTGTGTTGGGCAGAAGGGAATTATTCTACAATGAAACCATCCAGCCGGAGGATATCATTCCCAAAATCGAGAGAGTGGTTTATGAAGACGTAATAGATGTTTCGAAAATGTTATTTAAAGAAAGCGAGTTTAATGTTGCATTCACCGGCAATATTGAAGATAATAAGGAGATAGACAATTTATTTAAAATGTATTGAGGAGGATTGGCATGTTTGTTAAGATTCTTAAAAACAATGATTTTGATTTGCCTAAATATGAGACAGAAGGTTCCTCAGGTATGGATTTGCGGGCTAATGTCGTCGAAACCATCGTATTAAAGCCTTTCGAGAGATATCTGGTACCAACAGGCATCTCTATAGAGATACCTAGAGGATTTGAAGCCCAGATCAGAGCGCGTAGCGGACTGGCCATCAAACATGGCATAAGTCTTGTCAATGGCATAGGAACAATTGACAGTGATTACAGAGGTGAAATCAAGGTCATACTGATCAATCTTGGCGGTGAGGAATTTGAAATAAAAAAAGGTGACAGGATCGCACAGATGATATTTGCCAAAGTTGAGATGGCTGAAGTCAGGGAAGTGAAAGTGATTGAATCATCAGACAGAGGATCCGGCGGCTTCGGACATACCGGTCTGAATTGATATTCATCGGCAATTTGTGATATAATCATCCTGGAGGATCTATGACTTTATTAGAAGGAATTATTTTAGGATTGGTACAGGGATTGACGGAGTTTTTACCAGTAAGCAGCTCAGGGCACCTGGCCATACTGAGCAAACTATTCGGTCTACAAGAAGGAAATCTATTTTATAGTGTAATGCTACATTTTAGCACTTTGATCGCTGTTATCATTTATTTTAGAAGAGACATCATAAGATTGTTTTTTTCCTTTTTCAGTCTTATCAAGAAGCTTGTGAATAAGCAAGAACGCAAATTTGATCTCTATGAAAGAATGGTATTGTTGATAGTAATCGCTACTATTCCAACTGTTATCATTGGATTGACATTTAGCGATCAGTTTGAATTCTTATACACTGATTTGAAATTTGTTGGATATGCATTGATTTTAACCGGGATTTTGCTGTTGTTGTCGGAAAAGATCGGTAAAAGAAATCTCGATTTGTCCAACATATCTTTTCCGAAAGCAATGTTGATTGGTGTCTTTCAGGGCTTGGCAATCGCACCGGGCATATCCAGATCTGGATCGACTATAGTTGGCGCTTTATTTGTGGGTCTAAATAGGGAAGAGGCGGCAAGATTCTCATTCCTGCTATCCATTCCGGCAATTTTAGGAGCAACGTTATTGGAGACGCTATCTATGAGCACAGCCAATATTGTCGTTAATGCCAATCTTTTTATTGGAATGGCAGCGGCTTTCACAGCTGGTATCCTATCTATAGGGGTTCTGATGAATCTCATTAAAAAAGGAAAACTATATTACTTTTCAATTTACGTATTTGCACTAGGGCTCTTCACTATTTTCTTCCTGTGATCAAATCGATTCCATAAGAGGGTGAGATATTGAGTAATAAAACCGGCAAAACAACAAAAGGCAAGACAACAGTTAAAAGCAGAAAACCGGCTGGAAAAGCACCAAGGATAAATGACCGCCTGCTGAATGAGGTAAAGGGCGTTGTTTATATTGTCATCGCTATATTGTTTTTTGTTTCCAGACGTTACGAATCAGGTCTGATATTTGGTTATCTGACGCGATTTCTTAAGGTTTTGTCAGGCAAAGGCTACATATTGGTGCCATATTTGTTTTTGGTTATCGGACTACTCTATTTTGTCAATTACATGAAGCAACAAAAGGCATCCAATGTCAAATTTGCATTGGTTATATTCATATGCATCATTTCAATACTGACAATAACCGACGCAACAGTCATGGCATCCAGTATTTTTTCTGTGAGGGATTTAAGAACAGTAGCTGATTATTTTGTCAAAGGAAGTCTTGAGTCACAGATCTCAGGTGGCGGTATAATCGGTGGCGTTGTATCCTATATATTGGTATTCCTGTTAGGCAGGGTTGGCTCTCTTATAGTGAATGGAGCTGTAATTCTCATCTGTCTGATTCTGATAACGCAAAAGAGCGCTTATCTGATGTCCAGCACTTTTATCAATCGGGTAAAAGTCTTTTTTCAGACACTATTCAAATCTATTTATGAATTTGTGTTTATTGAGGATAGGAACGATAAAAAGCAAAAGAAAAAAGCAACTGTTGGTAAAGAACCTGAGACAAGCCACATGAGGGATTATTCCTACAATGATTACAATATAAAAGGCGAAGTCAACAAGCAACGTGTTTTTGACATGGACCTGTCTTCTGGAAAAACATCAGAACCGATTAGAACAAATGAACTTCGAACTAAGAAGGACGATGTTGCCGTTCATTATACTAGGGTTGAAAAACCGGAAAAAACCACCAAACTAAAGGACGAAGCCTTCGAAGAAGTCAAATTGAAAGCCAATATGCAGGCGAAAAATGATGCCTATAGATTGCCGGACATCAGCCTGCTTGACGATAACGTAAAGAACAACATTACAAATGAGAAAAGAGAAGCGATCGAGAGCGCGGATATTCTATTGAAAACACTTAAGAGCTTTGGCATAGACTGCAAATTGGTACAAATCAACAGAGGCCCGACCATCACAAGATATGAACTGCAGCCTGCGCCGGGAGTCAAAGTCAGCAGGATCACAAATCTTTCCAAGGATATCGCTTTGAATCTGGCCAAGTCAGATGTCAGAATTGAAGCGCCAATACCGGGAAAAGCGGCAGTTGGCATTGAGGTTCCAAACGAAAACAAGTCCGATGTGTTCCTGAAGGAACTGATCGTATCGAAAGAATACAAGGATGACACCATTTCTATTCCATTCGCTATTGGGAAGGACATAGCTGGAAAGAATATGGTGGCGGATATAGCAAGCATGCCTCATCTTCTGATAGCTGGTGCCACAGGATCAGGCAAAAGCGTTTGCATCAATGCTTTGCTGATGAGCATACTATTTAGAGCCAAGCCTGATGATATCAAATTGATACTGATAGACCCCAAAGTGGTGGAGCTTAATATTTACAACGGACTTCCACATTTGCTGATACCTGTGGTCACTGATCCTAGAAAAGCGGCAAACGCTCTTGGTTGGGCAGTACAGGAAATGTCCAACAGATATGATATTTTTGCTCAAAACAGTGTCAGGGATATTACCTCATACAACAATAAGAAATTAATTGAGAATAAAAAAGAAGAGATTATTCCTAAAATAGTGATAGTGATAGACGAGCTTGCAGACCTGATGATGGTGGCGGCAGGAGAGGTGGAGGACAGCATAACAAGGCTGGCGCAACTGGCCAGAGCGGCTGGAATACATCTTGTCATAGCAACACAAAGACCATCAGTAGATGTCATAACAGGCACTATCAAAGCGAATATCTCAGCCAGGATTGCATTCTCGGTTTCCTCATATATCGACTCAAGAACAATTCTCGATTCCAGTGGAGCGGAAAAACTGCTGGGAAAAGGAGATTTGCTCTATCACCCTGTCGGCACAAACAAACACATCAGAATACAAGGCGTATTTGTGAGTGACGAAGAGGTCAGACGCATAATAGCTTTTATCAAGAATCAAAAGTTTACTGCTGAGGATAATGAAGTAGAAGAAGAGATAATCAACGTACAGATCAACAAAGACAATGACTATGATGAATATCTGCAAAGGGCAGCTGAACTTGTGGTTATGGAAGGCCAGGCATCGGTGTCATACATGCAGAGAAAATTAAAGGTTGGCTATTCCAGGGCTGCAAGGATTATTGATCAGTTGGAGGAAATTGGCATAGTAGGGCCTCATGAAGGTAGCAAGCCTAGAAAAGTGCTGATGGATGCAGCTGAACTGGAAGAAATTAATTTTTAGGAGACATATGGAAAAAATTCATATCATAACTTTGGGATGCTCCAAGAACACGGTTGATACCGAGTACATGCTTGGGCTCCTTCAGACAAAATACACAATCTCATCAGATATTGAAGATAGTGATATTGTTATAATCAACACATGCACATTTATTAATGATGCCAAGGAAGAATCTATCGCCTCAATATTCGAGGCAGTTGAGCTCAAGAAAGAGGGAATCATCAAGACAATCGTATTGGCAGGGTGCCTTTCGCAACGTTATGCAGATGAATTGGTCACTGAGATTCCTGAAATTGATCTGTTCATTGGCACGTCAAATTATGATGAGATTATCGATATACTGAAAAAAGAATCTAAAGTCAATATAGAGGACCCTTCCCGGGAAATTGAGGAACATATCCCAAGAATACTGACTGAAAGTGATTATTATGCCTATGTAAAAATATCCGAAGGATGTGACAATCGCTGCACCTACTGTATTATTCCAAGTGTCAGAGGCAGGCACAGAAGCAGAAAAATTGAAAACATTTTGGAAGAAGTGACCGGTCTGACCGAGCAGGGCATTAGCGAAATCATTATAATAGCTCAGGACACCAGCAAATATGGCATCGATCTTTATGGCAAAAAAATGCTGCACGCTTTATTGCATGCGATTTCCAAAATCGAAAAGGTCAAGTGGATCAGAGTCCATTATATTTATCCGGAGGATTTTGACGATATACTGTTGGAAGAGTTTGCAACAAATAATAAATTGTTGAATTATTTTGAGATACCCATACAACACGTCAACGACACTGTGTTGAAACGAATGAACCGAAAAACCAATAAAGCTGAGATCAAGCGTCTCATAAACAGAATCAGAAATAGGATACCGGATGCCATTATCAGGACCACATTGATTGTCGGATTTCCTGGAGAAACCCAACAGCAGTATCTGGAATTGAAACAGTTTGTAGAGGATTATAGATTTGACAGACTTGGCGTGTTCGCTTATTCTGAGGAGGAGGACACACCGGCATACAAGCTTCCCGGCAAGATTTCCGAAGAAATCAAAGAGATGCGAAGAGAAGAAGTGATGCTGATACAACAGGCAATCACATTCAATAAAAATAAAGAACTGATAGGCAGCAGTATTGAGTGTATTGTTGATGCCCAGACAGATGTCAACCAATATGTAGGCAGAACATACATGGATTCACCGGATATTGATGGTATCATCTACTTTGAGAGCGAGGCTTATTTGAAACCAGGCGACGTCGTGAATGTAAGAATCAACGACTATATGGAATACGATTTAATAGGAGTATGCGATGAATCTTCCAAATAAACTGACCATTATAAGAGTTTTATTCATTCCTTTTTTCATGTTTTTTATAATGAATGACGGCATCAGATATGCGCCTATAATTGCTCTTGCCATATACGTTGTAGCCTCGCTGACAGATACACTGGATGGCTACATAGCTAGAAAATACAAGCTGATAACGGACTTTGGCAAGTTTATGGATCCATTGGCAGACAAGCTCCTTGTCACCGCATCTTTAATCTGTTTTGTAGAGCTTGGGTTCATAAATTCATGGATAGCGATGGTCATCATAGCCAGAGAATTGATCATAACAGGATTCAGAACTTTGGCGGCTTCCAAGGGAATCACATTGGCAGCTAATAATTGGGGCAAGCTAAAAACCATATTCCAGATGATAACCATCATACTGGTCTTGTTGCTAAACGCAGGACTACCATATGATTTATGGATTGCAACAACAGTATTGTGGACGATCACAGTCATATTGACCCTGCTATCGGGCACCATCTACATATTGGAGAATAAATCAGTACTTAAGTAATAAGTACTTAAGTAATATTTGACATCAACATCAATATACTCTATAATAAAGAGAACAAATGTTCTAAATCATAAAAGGCGGTAAAAAAATGGAAAAAGAAAAAGCTCTAGACTTAGCAATTGTTCAAATCGAAAGGCAATTTGGCAAAGGATCCATTATGAGATTGGGCGAGAACAGCGTATTGAATGTAGAGGCTATCTCTACAGGCGCTTTGCCTTTAGATATTGCTTTGGGCATAGGTGGACTTCCCAAAGGCAGAATTGTAGAAATATTCGGACCTGAATCTTCAGGCAAGACAACTGTGGCACTCCATGTCATCGCAGAATCGCAAAAAAATGGCGGAATTGCGGCATTCATTGATGCTGAGAATGCTCTGGATCCTGCGTATGCCAAAAACCTAGGCGTTAAAATCGATGATCTGATAGTTTCACAACCCGACACAGGCGAGCAGGCATTGGAAATTGCCGAGGCTCTCGTAAGAAGCAATGCGGTAGATGTCATTGTCATAGACTCTGTGGCGGCCCTGGTTCCTAGAGCTGAGCTTGAAGGGGAGATGGGGGACAGTCACATGGGCTTGCAGGCAAGATTGATGTCACAGGCATTGAGAAAGCTCTCAGGTGCCATTAAGAAATCCAATACAAGCGTTATTTTTATAAATCAACTTAGAGAAAAGATAGGTGTCATGTTCGGAAACCCTGAAACAACCACAGGAGGTCGTGCCTTGAAGTTTTACGCATCTGTGAGATTGGATGTTCGAAGAACAGAGACCTTGAAAAAGGGAACTGAGATGGTTGGAAGCCGAACCAAGATAAAGGTAGTCAAGAATAAAGTGGCGTCACCATTTAAGACAGCTGAGTTTGACATTATTTACGGCAAGGGTATATCCAATGAAGGCTGCATACTGGATCTTGGTGTGGAAAATGACATCGTCAACAAATCAGGGGCATGGTATAGCTATGGCGAAACCAGATTAGGCCAAGGAAGAGAAAACTCAAAAGAGTTTCTGGAGGCCTCGCCTGAACTGACAAAAGAAATAGAATTGAAAATCAGAGAAAAATTGGGTTTTGGAATCAAGAAAAAACCAATAGTGGAGAAAGAAGAGCAGTGATGCTCTTTTTTTTTTACCTCTAGATTCAAATATCATGTGAAAATCCGGGAAAATCAAATTTCTTGACACAAAGTTAAAAAAATACTAAAATGTCTATATGGTTTCTCAAAGAATGAGTTCTATTAATTTGAATAGATTTGTATCTTGATAACTGAATACTAGGAGGTGACAATTTGTTACAAAATGTTTTATTTGCTTTGGCTGGAACGCTGGTTGGTGCATTAGTCGGATTTTTCGTCAGAAGAACATTTGCTGAAAGAAAAATCATCAGCGCTGAAAGCGAAGCTAGGAGAATAATTGAGGACGGAATCAAAACAGCTGAAACAAAAAAGAAAGAATTTTTGATAGAAGCTAAAGATGAAGTTCACAAGATGAGAAATGAAGCTGACAGAGAAAATAAGGAAAGAAGAGCAGAATTACAAAAGACAGAAAAAAGATTGCTGAAAAAAGAAGAACTATTAGACAGTAAAAACGAATTGTTTGAAAAACGTGAAGAAAAACTGAACAGAAAGTACAAAGAAATCGAATTGAGAGAAAAAGAAATTGACGAATCATTGGAACGTGAAAGGTTAGAATTGGAAAGAATTTCCGGATTGACCTCAGAAGAAGCGAAAGACATGCTTCTATTAGGTATCAGAAAAGATGTTGAGCATGATGCTGCGATAATGATTAAGGAAATTGAAAGGGAATCTAAGGAAACCGCTGACAAAAAAGCAAGAGAGTTAATCACATATGCAATACAGAGATGCTCTGCGGATCATGTCGCCGAAACCACAGTTTCTGTGGTTGACTTACCGAATGATGAAATGAAAGGCAGAATCATAGGACGTGAAGGTAGAAATATAAGAGCCCTGGAAACATTGACAGGGATTGATCTGATAATTGACGACACTCCTGAAGCCGTTGTTATTTCAGGCTTTGATCCAATCAGGAGAGAAGTTGCCAGAATAGCATTGGAAAAATTGATTGCTGACGGAAGGATTCACCCTGCCAGAATTGAAGAAATGGTTGAACGTGCTAGGAAAGAAATCAATCAGATTATCAAGGATGAAGGCGAAAAAGCCGCTTTTGATACCGGAGTACATGGACTAAGAAGTGAAATGACTAAGTTGTTGGGACGATTGAAATATAGGACAAGCTACGGACAGAATGTACTGAAGCACTCTATAGAGGTTGCCCATCTTAGTGGTATTATGGCAGCTGAGCTCGGCGCAGATATTAAAATCGCCAAAAGAGCCGGTTTGCTGCATGATATCGGAAAAGCCGTGGATCATGAGATTGAAGGACCACATGTTGAAATAGGTGGCGATATTGCCAGAAGATATAAAGAGGGCAATGAGGTTGTACATGCTATCGAATCACATCACAATGACATAGAACCACAGACAATAGAAGCTATTATTGTTCAGGCGGCGGATGCGATTTCAGCAGCCAGACCTGGTGCAAGACGGGAAACACTTGAATCTTACATAAAAAGACTGGAAAAACTTGAAGAGATTGCCAATTCATTTGAAGGCGTGGAGAAATCATTTGCTATCCAGGCCGGCAGGGAGATTAGAATTATGGTCAAGCCTGAAGATGTCAACGATGACAGTATCGTTTTAATAGCGAGAAATATTGTCAAGAG
>JAUYTY010000142.1 GCA_030694905.1 Eubacteriales bacterium
ATTCGGTATCTACGACATTGCATCCTTAATCCTGATCTTTATAGTCAATGCATCGATGAATCTGTTTGGTCTGGACATGGAACTGCTCAATTCAGGGACAGAGAAAAGGAAAATCAATTGGGGTCCCTTTATCTGGGGCTCGTTGGCAGGGATCGCACCGTGGATAGCCATACTTCTATATATGTTCGGGAATGGAAATTTTGATATGGTTCCCTGGTTTGTATGGGCAATAGTCGGCACATATTTTGTTGCTTTCAACACCTTCCCGATCAATATGATTTTGCAATATAAACGGTCAGGCAAATGGAAAGACTACCTTTACGGAGAGCGTGTCTACATCATTCTCAGCTTGGCGGCTAAGTCCTTCCTGGCATGGCTGGTGCTCTTTGGAGCGATGCAGCCATGATATTCATGAAAACAATTGGACTGATTGGTGGAATGAGCTGGGAAAGTACAGTTACATACTACCAGATCATAAACAGAATCATCAACAAAGAGCTAGGAGGGTTTCACTCGGCTAAAATTTTGATGTATAGCGTCGATTTTGCTGAAATTGAGGCGTGTCAATCCTCTGGCGATTGGGAAAGAAGCGCTGATATCTTATCTGAAGCAGCTCAAAATCTTGAAAAGGCAGGGGCGGATTTCATTGTGGTCTGTACCAACACAATGCACAAAGTAGTGCCTCAAATTCAAGGCAGGATTGGTATTCCTATTATCCATATTGCAGAAGCGACGGCGTCTGAACTAAAACGACGGAATATTGCAAAGGTTGCTTTGCTGGGAACGAAATATACCATGACCCAGGATTTCTATAAAGCAAAACTGGAAAGTGCCGGTATTGAAGTTCTCATTCCTGATGAATGGGGTATTGAGACAGTGAACACTGTAATTTTTAACGAGTTATGTCTTGGCATTATTTCAGAAACGTCAAAAGAAAGGTTTTGTCGCATAATTGAATCGCTTGAAAAACAAGGAGCTCAGGGCGTAATACTAGGCTGTACGGAAATAGGTATGCTGATCAGCCAAAACGATACGGAATTACCTGTTTTTGATACGACTTTAATACATGCTAAAGAGGCTGCTCGTTTAGCTTTAGAAGCGTGAAAATATTTTCGGATGGAGTAATAGTAAGGAAAGAAAGAATGAAGGCAGCTCAGTGTCGTGGTGAAAATTTTAGAAAATTTTAAATGAGTTAAAGCTGATGTGTATGAAGGAGAAAAACAAATGAAGAAACATAATATTTATACCATGAGTGTGTCACGCGTATATCCGATGTATATTGCTAAGGCAGAAAAGAAGGGTCGCACGAAAGAAGAAGTGGATGAGATTATTCGCTGGCTAACTGGCTACAGTCAGGAGGAACTTGAATCTCAATTAGAAAAGGGGACTGATTTCGAGACGTTTTTCAATGAAGCGTCAAAGATCAATCCTCTGCGAACATTGATCAAGGGAGTAGTCTGTGGTGTCCGAGTGGAGGATATTGAAGAACCGATAATGCGAGAAATCCGTTATCTGGATAAACTGATAGATGAGCTGGCCAAAGGAAAGAAGATGGAGAAAATATTGCGAAGTGACTGAACTCTTTTAAGATTACGTAATGCTAAAAGCTATCCAGGAGATTGTGCAATCAAATCAGGAGAATATTTATTATGAGAAAATTTATTGTGGAGAAAAGCTTTTGGGAGTTATTTCCAGAAGCGAAGATTGGAGTTATTGTTTTTAGCGATATTGACAATAGGATTAAGGATGAGGAACAGTTTAAAGAGATTCTCCGGAAGGCCGAGAGGCTAGCTATGTTGCATTTGCCAAAAGAAGACTTCAGCAGCAACGATGTGATCAAAGTATGGCGCGATGCCTTCCAGAAATTCAAAACGAAAAAAGGCGCACGATCATCCGTTGAGGCTTTGTTGAAAAGGGCACACAAGGGAGACCCTATTGGCACCATCAATCCGCTTGTTGACCTCTACAATTCCATTTCTCTAAAGTACGCGTTGCCATGCGGGGGAGAGGATATTGATACTTTTGTTGGCGACATCAGACTGACAAAAGCAAATGGCGACGAACCATTTATAACCCTTGGATCGGAAGAAAGCGCACCGCCAAATAAGGATGAGATCGTCTACAAGGACGATGCTGGCGCTATTTGCAGGTGCTGGAACTGGCGGGAGTCTGTTAGAACGATGCTGACTGAAAAGACAACAAATGCTTTTTTATGTATTGAATTGGTAAATGAAAGCAGAGTCAAAGACTTAAAGGATGCTTTGGGTGAGCTTGCAAAACTGGCGGAAGAAAACTTAGGTGGCACCTATCAGATTTCAATTCTTGATACTGACAACAGGGAAATATCAATAGAATAATAAACATAAATTACTCTGCCTAAATGGCTTTGTATAAATCTTGCTCTTTTGGGTATCATATGCTTATACCATGAGGTTTATATCGGAGGATTTATGAGAGGATTATATATAAAATCAAATAGTAAAGGCTATACATTGGTGGAACTGGTTGCTGTTATTTCAATCATTTCAATTCTGGCTCTGATTGCACTTCCTGGATTAACAGGGTATGCAAGTGTCGCAAAAAAACAGGCAGATAAGCAAACTGTCGCATTATATGCGAGAGCAATAGCGATTGCAATGGCTTCCAATGACATCCCATATGCAACTGACAAGTTGACTTTAACAGGCAGTAGCGGCGAATTGGATAAATATGAAAGTGTTATGGTTGCTCTGATGGGTTCTCCTGATTACAGGAAGCTAATCAAAGCAAATCGAGCGGAGTTTGAGATAAATGCCAATGGATCCATTGAATACACAATTATGTGGCTAGGCGGTCTGATTTCTGAAACTGAAATTTTCGAGCCGGTTGAGGCTGTCGAGCCACCGGATATATCGACTTATATGTTAAACGTAACCTCAGGAACTGGAGGCTCTGCCGAAGGATCCGGTGTTTATGATGAAGGAACAGAAGTGATTGTAAGGGCAACAGCTTCTGAAGGTTATCAGTTTAAAAACTGGACTGGTTCGGTGGCAGATTCAACATCAGCCTTTACAACTTTTATCATACCTGCCAGCAACTCAACTATTACAGCAAATTTCGAGCTTATACCATTGCCATCGGCACCAAGTATTGCGTTTACAAATAATGGGAATAAAAATACCGTACGAGCGACTGGCTTAAGCGGTGCAACCATACATCTGTATTTAAATGGCAATAAAATAGAATCTAAAGTCATTTCAACCAATCAGACTTCGGTCACCTTCAACAGTTCCAATAGTGGCTCTTATAAAGCCACACAAAGCATAAATAATGGAGCGGCAAGCTTGTTTTCAAATACTATAATTAAGTGAGAAACCTGATAAATTTAGTTAAATTACGTTTATAGGCACAAATTTTGTACAATTGTAACCAAAATGTAATTCCTTTAATGTATAATTTAAAAAAGAGCTTGGTACAGTGCATATTATTCTTTAATAAGGGTATATATTAAGAGATAGAATTAATGTAACCGTATATTAAGTATATATTCACAAAGCTCTGTTTGTGGTATAATGATGATAAGAAAAATAGCATTATTTGGTTAATAATAAATTGCATGTTGATGTTTTAAGTATAAAAGGAGGTATTAAAATGCAACTCAATAATAACAAAGGCGCTGCATTGATAACTGTTTTGATTGCACTGGTGGTTCTGTCTATATTGGGTATAGCTTTGATGTCAACCACTTTGGCCGACGGTAAACAAGCAATCTATCAGCAGGATAAGATACAGTCAAACTACTTGGCAAGATCAGCGGTTGACGATGTAGCCTCACACATAATAGCAACACATAACGCACCCTCTATCTCATTGCCTACAACCAAAAGTTTTGACTTTGGTGATTACGCCATAACAAAGCTACAAGCAAGTCATTCAAATACAGTCTTCTATATTGAAGCGACCGGTAACGTAAATGGCACTTCAAGTACGGTTGGTTTGACCGTGTCCAAGGAAAATCCTTCCGATTTGTTTGATAAGGCCATATATACTTTTGATGATCTGAATATTGAATTAATGAACGTATATGGAGATATAGCCTCTGAAGGAACCATCAAGTATGCTACAAACGGTTCAACTAAATATGATACAGATCTCTGGAAAGCGTATCCTGGAGAAACACTAGAATTGGAATATACTGTTTTCCCGATATCAGCAGACTATATGGATTTAACCAACAATAATTTGGCAGTATCTGGTGAATTTCCAATAAGTATTGATACAAACTACAATAATGTGGATGTGCCCAACGGATCCACACTGAAGTTTTTGACTGTAGAGGGAAGTATTCTCACTGTAGGAATCAATAATCTAACCTCTGGAAATAGCGGCTCCATCATAGTAGAAGGCGGAGGTCTTCTAAAACTCTATATATATGACACTTTTGAATCAAAAGGAGATTTTCATGTTGAGGATGGTTCAGAGCTTGAGTTGATGGTTTATGAAAATGCACTTGTTGAACTTCAGACACCCTTGTCTTTCAACCCTAATGAAGATCCCAACAAGGTCAGGATATATCTTGATGAAGATAGTACGTTGAGTCTGCAAGCTAACGGCAACTACAACGCTTATATACACGGACCAGAGGCTTACATTGAAATGCAAAGTAGCCAAACAACCGTTAATGGCGCGATTATAGGAAATATTTTACAAGGCAACGGAAACAAACCTATGGGCGTCGTCAATTACAAAAAGCCTGACGATTCATGGTCACTCTACAATGCCGCTTTCAGTAAACGTTTTTATCAGTAATTGTGGAAAGGAAGAGTTTTCTTGAGACATCTAAGATTTAATGAGAAAGGATTTACCTTCATAGAAATTCTCATTGCAATTGCTATTTTTTCAATCATAGCCGTTGCTTTTCTTACTGTGTTCACA